>JBFLVQ010000892.1:0-3490 GCA_040758525.1 Acidobacteriota bacterium | reverse complement strand
CAGAGTTGAAAAACTCCATTGAAACAGATATAGGCGTATCACTTGCTGTAGTAACCTTGCTAGAGGATAATTCGATTTCTCAGCTTGCCAATCAGATCCTTGATGGGTTAATTAGCGAAATCTCTTCATGCGCTCTACCAATGCTAACGAGCGTAATAGCAGATAGAGATAGTTATCCACTCTCTCATGAACAATTGAGGATGTGGTTCCTTGATCAACTTGAGCCAGGAAATATCGCTTATAATCTTCCCGTTATTATTCGCCTAGATGGGCAACTTGAGTTAGCTACAATAGTACAAACTTGTCAAGAGCTTGTGCGTCGGCATGAGATATTCAGAACGACATTTGCCACAGATGAAACCGGGCCAGTACAGATTATTGCACAGCAATATCATCTGCCTTTGCTACTGATCGATTTAGTGTCATTACCTGAGCAGCAACGGCAAGTCGAAGCACAACGTATTGCTATACAAGAGGGGCAATGGCGCTTTGATCTATTTAATGGGCCTCTTATTCGTGTCTCGCTACTACGTTTAAGTTCACAGCAGCACCTACTGCTATTTATCTTGCATAGAATTGTCTGCGATGGCTATTCGCTATATTTGATATTGCAAGAGATGGCCGCGCTCTACCAAGCCTGCACTAATGGCAAGGCACATCTCTTGCCATTACCAGAGCGTTGCTACAAGGATTTTGCCTGTTGGCAAAATCAATGGCTTAATGATATGACACTAGCGAGTCAGATTCTCTATTGGAAAGAACAACTCGCAGGGGCAGCGCCTTCGATCAGTTTACCAAGCGACTATTCACGACCTCCATTGAATACTTTTTCTGGCGCACGCCGCTACATAATCTTGTCTAAAAATCTCACAGAGACGATCAAAGCCACTAGCCATAATCATGGAGTCACTCCTTTTATGACTCTGCTAGCAGTCACTAACATCTTTTTGGCAAACTGGTCTGGACAAAGAGATCTGGTCGTAGGCACAGTAATTACTAATCGTAACAGACCAGAGGCAGAGAAGATCATTGGGGACTTTACAAACTTTTTGCCGTTACGCACCGTTGTACCTATCAAGAGCAGAGGTCTGGAATATTTGAAACAGGTAAAGACCATGGTGCTACAAGCTTACGCTAATGTGAACTGTCCTTTTGAAAAGATTGTTGAGGCAGTCAAACCAGAAAGAGCGCCTAATAGTAATCCTCTTTATAATGCTGGTCTATTAATGCATAACTTTCACAGTTCCCGAATTGTCAATTTTGATAGCAGGGTAACGGCTGAGCTTGAGCTGATTGACAATAAGACGGCAGAACTGGATCTAATGTTCGAGGTAGCAGAAACCTCCAAAGGATTAATTATAGAGTGCGAGTACAGCACCGATCTGTTTGATCAGTTCACCATTGATCGTATGCTGGCGCATATAAAAATGCTGTTAGAGAGCTTTGTTATAGATCCACAGCAGTATATTTTGGAGATGCCATATTTAACAGAAGCAGAACGGCATCAGTTAATGGTGGAATGGAATAATACCGAGCATAATTATCAACTCGATTTATCTCTACATCAACTTGTTGCAGTGCAAGCTGAACATACTCCTGATGCCATTGCTGTCATCTCTGCTAATGGGTGTCTGAGCTACCTAGAACTGAATAGACGAGCCAATCAGTTAGCACACTATCTGCAGAAGATGGGGATTGGTAGAGAGAGTCTGGTAGGAATCTGTGTTGAGCGTTCCTTAGAGATGGTTGTGGGATTGTTAGGTATTCTTAAGGCAGGTGGAGCATTTGTACCACTAGATCCTCACTATCCAAAAGAGCGACTTGCCTTTATGGTTTCAGATATACAGGCAAATGTCTTGTTGACACAAGGGTCTATTTCAGAGGAACTCTCAACCTATAGTGATGCGAGAATGATACGACTGGATACCGATTGGCAGGTTATTGCCCAAGAGAGTATAGAAACACCTGATAGCAAAGTTTTACCCGATAATCTTGCCTATGTAATCTATACTTCTGGCTCTACTGGTAAGCCTAAAGGGGCAATGAATACTCATCGTGGTATCTGTAATCGTCTACTCTGGATGCAACAAGCTTACAGACTGACAGCCGAGGATCGTGTATTACAAAAGACATCTTTTAGTTTTGACGTTTCCGTATGGGAATTCTTCTGGCCTTTAATGACTGGCGCTTGTCTTATCATGACACAACCAGGCGAGCACAAGGATACTACTTATCTAGTCAAAGCGATCATAGAGAATAGGGTAACGACAGTACACTTTGTCCCATCAATGTTGCGAGTCTTTTTAACAGAGAAGAATGTCGAGACCTGTACCAGCTTAAAGCGAGTTATTTGTAGTGGTGAGGCGCTATCATACGAATTGCAGCAACAATTTCTCCTCTGTTTAAAAGCAGAATTGCATAATCTCTATGGACCAACTGAGGCAGCCATAGATGTAACTTATTGGGCATGTCAGCAAGAAAATGAAAGGCATAGTGTGCCGATAGGTTATCCAATTGCAAATATACAGACCTATATACTTGATTCATATTTGAGACCAGTGCCAATTGGATGTTTAGGAGAACTGCATATTGGAGGTGCAGGAATCGCCCGAGGTTATCATGGTCGTGCTGAATTGACAGCAGAGAAGTTTATTCCGAATCCGTTTAGTCATGAACCAGGCGCGCGTCTTTACAGAACTGGTGATCTAGTTCGTTACTGGCCTAGTGGTGAGATCGATTTTTTGGGTCGGATTGATCGTCAAGTAAAAATCAGAGGTTTTCGCGTTGAACTTGGAGAGATAGAAGTCTTATTAAGGGAACATCCGGCGGTGCGCGAAGCTATTGTTACTGCTCAACAAGATCAGTTAGGCAATACCAAATTGGTAGCTTATTTAGTTTCTACGCTGAGCCTAGATGACAAATGGTTGAATGCCGCAGAGGAAACTTTTTTGGAAATGGTCGATTGTCGTACACGTGCATTGCGACTACCAACAAAATGTGAATGTATGGTGGAAAGCGATGGCGAAACTTTCCTTCTGGAACTTGTTGGTATTTCTCTACAGGGCCTCTGTTTGCAAGGAGGAGCAGAAATATTAATAGAGAAAAAGAATCTATCTTTGCAGTTTACTCCCCCGGGTCTTTCTCGTAAATTGCAGCTTCGCGCTACAGTAGTCTGGAGTAGAGATGGAGCTGCGGGAGTCAAACTTCAGACTGACAGCGAAGAACAAGCACTAATGCAGCAGAGTATGGATCATATAATCGTTACCAGTGGTCTCTCGATAGGTAATCTACACTCATTTTTGAGTGGGAAGCTACCAGAATATATGTTGCCTTCAGCCATTGTACTGCTAGACCGTATACCTTATTCTCCTAGTGGTAAAGTGAATTATAGAGCACTCCCCTCGGTTGAGCGTGAGCGGTCTCATTTAGCAAGCAATTATGTTATGCCTCGCAATCCTGTAGAGATGGTATTAGCAGACATCTGGGCTTC
>JBFLVQ010000891.1:0-3493 GCA_040758525.1 Acidobacteriota bacterium | reverse complement strand
CTTTGGAGTTAATTCGCAAATACATCGACAATCAGCGTAGCCCGCAGCAATAATTATCGCCCTGTCGGGCGATGGCAGGCTTAACTCCGGACTGAAGCCCGAAGAATGCGCCTGCCTTTCTGTTCAATAGTTAGGAATGAAAAGCCTAAGCATTCGCGCAGTTCCATACGGGTTTCTGGCAAACGTAACCAGCGTATTGTTACTCATCAGTAATTTGTTCTTGGAAAACAATTTATCGGTTGCGTAGTTAAGATATTCCAAAAAGCTGACATATAAATCAGATAAAAAATTTGGTTGAGCTTTTCTATTATTGAAAAGGCCGCTTGACCGCGGCCTTCCCTTTCTGTGCTTATAAATTTGACGCCAGAGATTGATAGACTCTAGTAGAAATTTTTCATATGAAAACCCGGCACGGCTCCACCTCTGTATGCCGTAAGTTTCTTTAAATAATACTCTACATCTTTTTGTAAACCAATCACTCTGTCTGAGTGCCGAAGGATAGATATCTTCGTAAGGGTCTCTTATCGCTCGACTGCTTGGATTGGCTCGAACAAACCAACGATTGCGGCCATATTCCCGACGATATTGAGAAAGTTCTTCTGCTGCGCGTGCTTCTACTTTTCTCGTTTTCACATGACGAAAGCTGCGAACCGCACGATAAATTTCGATTCGACGATGAGTTCTCGACATTTGTAAGTACCTCCTTTATGGCACTTACAAATCTGGCTCAAGGCGAAACATTATAGCCTGCTCCTTTCTGTTAGCGATGTGATAATAATAGCATACACAAGTTATTAACTTTCATTGTGTAATGGGAATTGAAATATCATATTCAAACCAAGCTTATTTAGAATCCAATTGCTGTTGTCTCACGTTTAATTTACATCGTTAAAATCATATTGTTGGAAACAATGTTGGAAAAAGAATCTCAACTGCATTTACAGGAAAGCGTAGTGATACCGGCCCCTTAGGTGTTTCAGAACTCAATATTCCATCTTTAATTAATGTCGATAGCAATGCTCGCGCAGTCCGCTCTTTCAATCCGCTCATTCTACTTGCCTCATTGCGAGTCAATTCTCCACGCATTAGAGCCGCTTCCAAAATATAAAATGCTTCAGGTTTAAATGTGCGCTGCTCAACATAAAGCTTGAGTCGGCCAGCCAGCGTGTCCAACTCAAATAACTTATCCATGAATTGAACCTGGTCAATACAGACATTCAGAAACCATTCTACAAATTCATACAATGCTTTGAGAGATAAATTTCCGCGCCCATCAAGGTCACTTTGGCGAGGAGTATCAGCATAATCCATCATCTGTTTATACTCAGTGCGGCTGGCTAATCCTCTCGCCAAACCGCGCTATACTGACCATAAGCCATGAGCGCCAATGCCGGCTTGCAAAGCCATTGCATGGCTCATCAGCCTGCTGACACGACTAGTAGGAGTTAAAGGTTTGCCCTCAAAGCTGAGGACGAAAACAGAATGTTTAGTTGCCGACATACGGCCTCCGGCAAGGGAGTAATCCCACTTCGAGGATGCCTTGAGAGCATAGTCTGAGGATGTCAGACATGGCTTTGAGAGAATATGCCGTAGAGCGAGGGACTAGTGGAGTATCCCAGGGTACTTTTAGCTCTCTTGGCGTCTGCTTGTTGTTCATTGCATCAAGCCCTCTAGTCAATGCTTGCGTTGCTTCCCCCATCACAAGCTCCACCCATAGCCTCTGGCTTGGGTGGAGTCATTGACACTAATCTCATTATCCAATCCTCCAATTATAACTTGAAAAATCTTTATAAATGTCGTATTTTTGTAATTGAAGGTATGTCGTATTTTTGCATTTATGTATGAGTGATAAAATGAGTAAATATGGGGCTTTAACATACAAAATTACTTCTAGGATAGCGCGCAAGAATTGTGTCGTATTTGTGAGAGAAGATTTTGAAGATCTGGGTGGATACGACCAAGTTGGTCGTGTACTAAGGGAACTCGTGCGTGCTGGAAAAATTGTTAAAATTGGTTATGGGTTATATGCAAAAGCAAGAAAATCTACTCTTACTGGGAAAACGGTCCCGGTTGCTCCACTGCCTGCTTTAGCGAAAGAAGCTCTTGAGCGTTTAGGAGTAAAAATTGCTCCTTCCAGCCTGGAGAAAGAATACAATACAGGCAAAACGACCCAGGTCCCTACAGGTCGCTTGATAGCTGTTAAAGGCCGTGTAAGTCGAAAAATCGGATATGGTGGCGCTTATGTCAGTTATGAACGAGCGACCTGAACAGTCGGATATAGAAGAGGTTGCTAGTATTAAAGGAATAGCAGCCTCTTTTGTTGAAAAGGATTGGTTTGTAACTCGTACTATAGGGATTATCGCAGAGATTCAATATAACGATTTTGAAGTAATTTTCTCAGGTGGCACTGCCCTCTCAAAAGCACATAATCTTATACAGCGATTTTCTGAGGATGTTGATTTTAGGGTTGTCACACCAGAAACCGGCAATAATCGCAAAGCTCTATCAGCCTTCAAAACTCAGGTTGTTGAAACTCTTCGCCAAAGCGGATTCACCATCGCAGAAAATCAAATAAAGGCGCAAAACCAGAACCGCTTCTTTTCAATAGAACTGGATTATGAAAGCTATTTTTCCCAGGATGATGCTTTGCGTCCACATATCCAGATTGAAATGACAGTGAAAGGACTGCAACTCCCGCATATTTTCCGACCGGTATCATCATTTCTACATGAAGTGGCAAATCGTCCGCCAGAGGTAGCTAAGATTGGTTGTATAGATCCGGTTGAAAGTGCCGCTGATAAACTTAGTGCCATTGCATGGCGGATTCCTGACCGGGTGCGTGGAGGACAATATGATGATCCGTCACTTGTGCGCCATATTCATGACCTGGCTAAGTTGAAAGGACAGGCTATGGCACATTCAGATTTCCATGCCTTGGTTGCAGCCTCAATGCAAGAAGATAGAAGCCGTGCTAGAAATGATAGAGCAATTTCAGAATTAACAATTACTGAGAAATTTCAACGTATACTGCAGGTCTTGGAAAGTGATAGGGAATACATAAAGGAATATGATCGATTTGTTAAAGGCTTATCTTACGCAACTGAAGGCAACACTCCTGACTTCGCAGAAGCAATAGAGGCCGTTCGAGCTTTGACAATAGCCGCGGTAAGGGAATAATTTCACCTTTTAATTTGGCGCAATAATCTTTTCATATGAAGGAGTATTATCTGGACAGAATATTGAAAAAAATCGACTAAATTTTTTCAGGCTCTATTTATCAACTTTTTCAACCAGATATTTTAGTAATTTGTCTCTTTACCAAGATCGATCAGTGCCCTTTTCTCGCACATCAGCCTCTATAAAACAAGGGTGTTGGGGAGTAACGGAACAGAAAATACACTTAAGAGGTCATTTTTGACCTGCAAACCCGGATTTTAGATAGTTAGCGGCAAAAGATTACTGCTCAAGAGTGCGATAACGCCGGCGCGGGCAA
>JBFLVQ010000890.1:0-3494 GCA_040758525.1 Acidobacteriota bacterium | reverse complement strand
ATTCCAGCATCTTGCGCTCTCTATGACAAAGCGTAAAGAGGGTCATCTATTCACCCCTGATTTGAGGACTCAGTTTGGTGACCAATTATACATTTTTTGTCAAAGAACTTTTTTCCACCTACTTAAAGTAGTCAGTACCAGAATACGGTTCATGCTGAATGAAGGGACCAGAGACATACATCGTTGGACCGGGAATCTCACCCTTGTTAATACGGTCACGTATGGCCAGAATAGATTCTAGTGGCGCACCTAGATCGCGAGCACTAGTGACGCCAGCCAAAAGCAATTGATGAGCTGAGGCAGGCATAATGACCGATTCGAACAATGATGGATAAGTTTTGTCCCAGTGCGTATAATCGCTATGGCCATTAATCATTAGATGTACATGCATATCCCACAAGCCAGGCAAGATCGACATACCTTCAGTTGAGATGACTTCAGCGCCGGCGGGAATTGACAATAGTCCGACTTGTCCAACAGCCTTGATATGCTCGCCTTCGATTATGATGACACTATTATGAATAGGCTTACTACCATAACCATCTATGAGCGTTCCGCCCATAAGCACTTTGACTTTCGCAGATGTAGCTTGAGAAGATTTGATCTTTGATGATGTGGCTTGAGAAGAAAGGATCGCAAAACTATATACAAGCGTGAGTAATACGATGAAGAAGCAGAATCGATATCCCACCAGATCCTCCTTTTGTGATCTCAATTCCTTATGGTGAACAATGTTGATGAAAGCAGCACAGGCTTCTGCCTGTCAAATCTGACAAACTAAAGCCTGTGCTAACCTTCCCTGAAATAACAGTCTACCAAGCGATACCGTAATCCTCACCATGATGGCTAGAGCCGCCCCACATAGTGCCATGCTTACGGTCAAAATAGATGGCATTTATTGGCCCCGAAGTACGACTCTCAAAGGTGAATTCGTATCCCATATCTCGTAACTGTTTCCGTACCCAGGTAGGCATGGCTTCATGCAATAGGATCTTACCTGGTTGAGTTTCATGCTTACCAAAAGAGTTGCGCATCTGAAAGCTGTTGAAATTGGCGGCTTCGGTGGCTTCCTGAACATTCATTCCGAACTCTACAACATTGAGAAAGAATTGTAGTAGATTCTGATCCTGGCTATCGCCACCCTGTACGGCAAATGAGAGAAAAGGCTGTCCATCTTTGAGTGCCAGGGTTGGTGTCAAGGTTGCTCTAGGTCGCTTGCCTGGTTGCACAACGTTGAAAGGATTTTCTGCCTCATCTAGAACAAAGCTCTGCATACGTTGGCTTAATCCTATGCCAGTCTTTCCTGCAATAACAGCAGGAACCCAACCACCGCTAGGTGTAACTGAGACAACCCAACCTTCTGCGTCGGCGGCTTCGACTGAAGTGGTGCCGGCATAGAAACTTCCTTCAAAGGGCGACCCCATCTGCTGGCTTGTTTCAACAGATGCTGTTGCAGTTTGATTACTCCATTTCTTCAAGAGTTCAACAAATGGATTATTCTCACCCTGGAAAGGATATGGATCGCCAGGCGTGATGATGGGATCATTACGTTCTGGATCGATCAGTTTAGCACGTTGCTTGGCGTACTCTTTGGAGAGTAGCCCCTGAATTGGCTCAGCAGGTGGGAAGTAAGGATCGCCATAATAGAAGTCTCTGTCCGCATAAGCTAGATTCATGGTTTGATAGACCGTATGAATATAGCGAGCACTGTTATAGCCCATTGCTTTTAGGTCAAAGTTCTCTAAGATATTCAATGCTTGAAGAAAGACAGGGCTCTGAACCCAGGTGGTAAGCTTGTAAACCTCTATCCCTTTATAATTGGTTTTGACTGGCTCTTCTATGTAGACCTTCCATTTGGCTAGATCTTCGGTGGTAATAAGGCCACCTTGTTCCTGAACGCCGCGAGCGAATTCTTGGGCAATATCTCCTTTGTAAAATCGATCGTAGGCTGCCATGATAGCCTCCTTACGACTCTTGCCCTGTGCTAACGCCTGCCGCTCAGCCTCTACCAGTTTACGTAATGTAGCCGCTAAATCTGGTTGACGGAAGATCTCGCCGGCCTCTGGCGCTTCTCTCTTCTCACCAAGGTGTGGCAGCATTACCTGTCGCGAGTAAGGCCACTCTTTAATTTTAGCTTTATCTCGCTCAATACGATTGGCGGTCTCCGCCTCTATGGGATAACCATCCGCCATATCGATTGAAGGACCTAACACTTCAGCCAAAGAAAGTTTCCCGAACTCGGCTAGCATTACTAGAATGCCACCGGGTGTGCCTGGTGTCACTGCGGCCAGTGGGCCAAACTCTGGGGGATACTTCATATCCTTCTTTTTGAAGAACTCGGTCGTGGCACCAGTTGGCGCTACGCCTAGCGCATTGATCCCAATAACTTTTTTAGTGTGAGGATTATAGATAAGGGCCTGTGTCTCACCGCCCCAACTTAGTGTGTCCCACATAGTCGATGTAGAGGCAATCATAGCACAGGCTGCATCTATGGCATTGCCACCCTTCTGGAACATCATCGCTCCCGTAGTCGCAGCCAGGGGTTTGCCAGTGATAGCCATCCAGCGCTTTCCATGTAGGACCGGCTTAGCTGTGCGTTGGGCATTTAATCTTATAGGAAAGGCAAGAATTGCCATTAGCAGAAGACCTATAGTGATTGATTTTATCTTTGAGATTGCGTGCATGTTCTTTACCTTCTTTCGAGTTAGCCTTAAATGCTTATGCTCAAATGTGAGATATCATATGGGAAGTTAAGAGCAATTTAGTTTAATTGAGATCTGTCAGGAGAAGAAATTGAATAGAATTCCTCCTTCTAACAAACCCTATACAGAACAACCTGCAACCATTGATTGGCGGTGCTTGCGCGCTACCCCAAGCACCAAAAGATTGATTACCAGGGAATTGTTAATATTTTACAGTTCCTCGTCTTGCCATTATCTTGCCATTATAACGCCTAATCAATGGATAAACGCAAGTGTACAAGCTGATATAGGGTAAAATTGGCAATAACCGTAACTATACGACTACGCATTAATAGGTAAATTAGGCTATAATGTGTATACTTTCCTAAGGGTATACCAAGTGCCGTGTCGGGACGGTACAAGAGCTAAACGCGAGAAGCATAAATTTTTCTGAAAAACACTGTTTAATAGTCGTATGCATAGTGTGAATTGGCCCAAAGAGCCGGAGCAGTCAAACGGCTGCTACGACGATCACGACATACTGCAATATTGGCTTGGCCTGTCCTGCCAAGCAGAGAAGGAGAGGTGTGAACAGCACTTAGAGCAATGTCGTAGCTGTTTCACCCGCTATTTGCTGGTAATGCGCGATCACCGGGTGGTACTGTCAGAGCGTGTTGTAAAACTATTAGAACCCTCTGCAGATGCCATCGTGGAGGATGTACCCATGCCTGTCATTAATAGTGTCGCAGATGTCCCTCAATCCTTTATTACTAAACTTACCACACACTATCGTACTCCCTTGCTAACATTGGC
>JBFLVQ010000889.1:0-3501 GCA_040758525.1 Acidobacteriota bacterium | reverse complement strand
ATCAACTGCTTATTGCCAGGCTGATCTTCTCTGACAACAACAATTGCTTCCTGTATAAGCGGATAGTTCTTAAGCACTGTCTCAATTTCATGAAGTTCTATTCGGAAACCTCGTACTTTAACTTGATAATCAGCACGTCCTAAATATTCCAGATTGCCATCTGGCAGATAACGAGCCAGATCCCCAGTTCTGTAGATACGCGCACCCGCTTCTTTGCTAAATGAATTAGGTATGAATCTCTCTGCTGTCAGATCAGGACGATAGAAGTAACCTCTGGCTAAACCATCTCCTCCAATATACAATTCCCCTACAACTCCGATAGGAACAGGTTGCAGGTACCGATCAAGTATATATATTTCTGTATTCCCGATCGGTCTACCAATAGAAATGGCGGCTTTCGACTTGACTTGATGGCCGGTTGACCAGACGGTTGATTCAGTAGGACCATACATATTCCATAGACAAGCCCCTTTCTCTAGTAAACGATCTGCCAGCTCGTCAGACAAAGCTTCACCGCCACAGATCATTTTGAGTCGTTTATCACCTTGCCAGCCTGACTGTAAAAGAAGTTGCCAAGTAGCAGGAGTTGCTTGCATAACTGTTGCACTAGATTTGGTAAGTAAGTTTGACAGTTGTATACCATCCAGAACACTAGCACGACTTGCCAGCACAACACTTGCGCCAACTAAAAGTGGAAGAAATATTTCTAGTGCAGCAATATCAAAACATATAGTAGTAATGGCAAGCAGTATGTCTTGATCTGAAACCATAGGCTGTTGACACAGCCAGGTTAAGAAGTTTACTAGCGCGCCATGTGAGATCTGCACCCCCTTGGGTCTGCCTGTTGATCCAGAAGTGTAAATTATATAGGCCAGTTGATCCGCATCTATTATATCGATAAACTTCTCTATATCATTTTCAGCAACTATCGCATGCCAGTCTGAATCTAAATAGACTGTTAATGCTTCACATTTATCAAGAGTGTTAGCCAATCTCTGCTCAGTCAACAATATCTGTGTCTGTGTATCATGTAGTAGAAATTCTATTCGCTCTTGCGGATAGATTGGATCAAGTGGTAAGTAAGCGCCACCAGCTTTGAGAACGGCTAATAACCCTATAACCATCTCTATCGAACGCTCTAAATAGATCCCTACAATTACTTCTGGTCCAACTCCCAATATCCGCAAATAGTTAGCCAACTTATTAACACGATAGTTCAATTCTGCATAGGTAAGTTGTTCATTCTCGAATACCAGCGCAATACGATCGGGTGTTCTAATAACTTGCTCGTTAAAGAGCGCAGGTAGATATTTACCTTCTGGATAATCCATCTGCGTCTCATTCCACTTTACTAATAATTGATGAAGTTCTGCTTGTGCTAACAATGGTAGAGCTAAAATATGTTGTTCAGGGCGGGCAACTATACCTGCTAGCAGGTTCTGCCAGTGCTCTAGCATACGTGTGATAGTGATATCGTCAAATAGACTGGTGCTATATTGTAATGCTCCTGTTAGCCCTACTTCGGTTTCTTGTAGACTTAGTGTTAAATCAAACTTTGCCGTGTCATTAGCTATCTCATAAGGTTCTGCTACAATTTCAGAGAAATTTAATTGAGATAGAGGAAAATTCTGTAATACAAACATCACTTGGAAAAGAGGTGTACGACTGAGATCACGTTCAGGGTGCAGCTCTTCTACCAGTTTCTCGAATGGTAAATCCTGATGCGTATAGGCTCCCAGAGCAGCTTCACGTACTCGTTTAAGTAACATTAAAAAACTAGGCTTGCCAGTTAAGTCTGTGCGTATGACTAGAGTGTTAGCAAAAAAACCTATCAAATCTTCTAATTCTTTGTGGGTACGATTAGCAACAGGTGTGCCTATAAGAATATCTTCCTGAGCACTATAACGATAAAGTAGAGTGTTTAAGGCTGCTAGTAACACCATAAACATGGTAGCTCCTTGCTGCCTAGCTAATAATTGTAGTGCTTGTGTGATAGGCTCAGATAATATAAACAATTGACGCGTACCCTGGAAATCCTGGTGTGGTGGTCGTTGATGATCAGTGTAAAGCTCAAGTATAGTAGTAGCATCTGCCAGCTGCTGTTTCCAATAAGAGAGCTGTTGCTCTAGTATAGCGCCTTGTAACCATTGTCGCTGCCAGTAAGCAAAATCCTTATATTGAATAGAGAGTGGCGCTAGCTGAACAGTTTTACCAGTAGAGAATGCTTCATAAAATACAGCTAATTCTCGTATTAGTATACCCATTGACCATCCATCAGAAATTATATGGTGCATTACTAATGACACTAAATACTCTGATGGATTTAATATTAGTAAAGTAATACGTAATAGTGAGTTCTGTGTTAGATCAAAAGGTTGTCGTGCCTGCTCTAAAATAAACTCCCTTGCTTGATCCTTACGTATCGATTCAGGTACGGTCTGCAAATCTACTATTGGTAGTACAAAGTCTTGAGTGGCAGCAATGTGTTGGATTGGTTGTCCATTTATTGTAATAAAGCTACTGCGTAAGATCTCATGGCGAGCTAGGATCTTATTGATGCTCTGTTGTAGAGCTAATATATCTAATGTACCTGTAAGGTGAACAGCAGCAGCAATGTTGTATAAGGAGCCTTGTGGCTCTAGTTGATTTAGAAACCAGAGTCGTTGTTGAGCAAAAGAGAGGGGGATTGGCTTATCATCAACAATTGGTGTGATTGGTAATACCGGTAAACCTTGTTCTAAGTGTAATGAGGTCACAATTTTCTCAGCTAGAGTAGCTATTGTTGGTGATTCAAAGATAGTACGTAGAGGTAGTTCTATATTGAATGTTTCGCGTATTTGAGAGATCAATTGAGTAACCAACAATGAGTGTCCGCCTAACTCAAAGAAATTATCATCAATACCTATCTTTTCGACACCTAATAGTCTAGTCCATAATTGTGTTAGTATTTCTTCAATAGGATTACACGCCACAACAAGTGAATTTGCTAAGTTGTTGCGAGTTTGATCAGGAATAGGCAGCGCACGACGATCAACTTTGCCATTAGGCGTTAATGGTAAAGCATCCATTACCAAATAGGCTGAAGGCAACATATAATCAGGCAATATCTGCCTTAAATAATCTTGCAATTCGTTGAATGTAGGAGCAGGATGCTGATTAACAACCAGATAAGAGACCAAGCGTTTCTCACCAATGGTATCTTCACGGGCGATCACAATAGCTTCAGCTATGTTTGGATGTTGTTTTAATAGGCTCTCTACTTCACCTGGTTCTATACGGAATCCACGTAGTTTGATCTGATGATCTATTCGTCCTAAGTACTCTATTCTGCCATCAGACAAATAACAGGCCAGATCTCCAGTTTTATACATACGAGTTCCTGCTGTATTATCGAATTGATTTGGAATGAATTTCTCAGCAGTTAACTCTGGACGATTAAGATAGCCTCTGGCTACCCCTATACCACTTATGTGTAGCTCACCTGGTACACCAATTGGAACC
>JBFLVQ010000888.1:0-3501 GCA_040758525.1 Acidobacteriota bacterium | reverse complement strand
CATTAATTTATATACCAAATTGTATATTGGCTTTACCATTTCGTTGAAAAATATTATAGCCCAGAGGGCGCTCGGCTCCCTGGGCTATAAGGTTAACAGTTAATCTATATCGCCTACTGTATTGTCAATGTTAATGTACCTGTGCGCACACGCCCATTCTCATCTCTACCTGTGAAGGTGAGTTGTTGTGGTCCAGTAGGAGCTTTCTTCTTGACCTTAAAATTAAAGCTTAAACTTGTTCCCGCCGTCGATTGGGAAGTCTGGGTAAACTTGATCTTCAGTGGCTTAGTATCAGGTGCGGTTACTGTAACCATTCCTGTGAAGCCACCAGTGCGATTGATATTGACAATGGCTGTGCCTTTCTTACCACGAGCAACAGTGATTTGAGCGGGATCAAAGGCAAGAGCAAAGTCTGGTGCCACCACATTCAAGGTCACCGTCTTAGTGCGTACCAATTGTCCACTCGTGCCTGTTATCGTAACTGTAAAGATGCCACTTGGGCTGGTTGCCATTGTGCTAATCGTCAATGTGGCATTACCGCCCGCATTGACTGGATTTGCTGAGAAGGTAGCCGTCAAGTTACTGCTGGTAGGAGCAAATGACGCGCTTAGATTTACTGGATCAGCAAAGCCACCCATAGACTGTAGATTTACTGTAAAGCTGGTAGTAGCGCCAGATGTCACAGTTTGTGATGCTGGCGCAATACTAAGATCAAAATCTCTGCCGACAACAGTAAAGTTATTGTCACTGCTGTCCGAGCCACGGTTGTTGGCAGCATCGAAGGCGACTACGCTGATACGTGCCTGACTGGTGTTAAGTGCGGGCACATTCCAGAGGAAGTTCTGTGCATTGCCAGGTAAACCTGATGTGATGACCACAGGGAAGGTGGCGCCTGCATCTGTAGAGAGCAGCACATCATGGCGGTCAACCTTACTATTATCACTAGAAACCCAAGTGATATTGAACTGACCGCCAGTTGTTATAGCTTCTCCACCATTAGGTGAAGTTACCTGCACAGTTGGAGGAGTAGTATCAGCAACAGCTTTAACGATAGAGAAGTTGTTACTGCTGGTGGCAAAACCTTGATTGCCAGCCCCATCAACAGCATTGATACGAATCTGTGCCTGAGAGGTCTCCATATCAGGGACAGTCCAAACAAAACTTCGTGCATTACCAGCTAGGCCCGAAGTTATTGTGATTGGGAAATTGGTGCCACCATTCACTGAGAGAGTAATATCTTGACGCACAATACCTATATCATCACTAGCATTCCAGGTGATAGTGAATTGGCTATTGGTATTGATCACTTCACCTCCATTGGGGGCAATTACCGTGACTTTAGGTGGGCCGGCATCGCTTCTTGCTGTCTTATGGCCAAAGGCATCAAGAGCAACTAAGTCGTTGTTAGAGATGCCAATCTTTAAGCCGTTGGATAGGAAGGGGTCCATAATACCTATGCGGTTGCCACCAAGAAACCGACTCGATTTCCAGTGGCTGGATTGGGCGCCATCACCACCCATTCCATTAGGACGTCCAGTAGAAAGTGCTAAGGGTGAACCACCATTAAAGAAGACTTGATCGCCACCAGATGAGACAATTCGGTTTGACACACTGAAGTTTTCTAGTTTTGCATCCGTGGGGCGGAAACGGAAAAGGTCCCAGGTCGAGAGTGAAACCGGTAGATCAGGCAATAACTCTTTTAGACCAGTGGAGGAGGTAAAACCAAGCACATGGCCTATTTCATGTAATGCTGTAGCATTGAAATCGATCTTATCCGCATCTATCCCATCACTGGGGTCAAAATCAAATTGGAAATTGGAGTTAAAACCTATCGATGGAGGCGGACCAAGTTGCTCCATCTCAGCAGGAGGATTGGCGGCGGGATCAATTATACCAAGAGCGCGAAAGACGGTTGCTGGCGCGATTACTTTATCGCATCTACCTATGTCGGTTGGTATACCACCATCGGGCAGCAGACCGTAAAGCATTACTTCTGCTTCCGAATCAGTACTGCTAAGTAGACCAGTTTTGATATCTGAGTAATCGGTTATCAACAGTTGTGACTGTGTTGAGCCTAAAACTTGAGGTGGATAGGGTTGACCAAACCGGGTAGGACCAAAATCAACATCAACTATTATCGTAATCGGTGTCATTATCAATGATTGCCAAGTCGCAGCAGCCTTGAGAAATGCTTGCTTGGCAGCAGGAAAATTCTCTAATTGTTGCGTGCCCCGCAACATAATATTAAGACCAATTTGATTGGTTCGTATAGGTGAGATAAATCGCAAACTTTCTTGAGGATTTCGCTTAAGCAATGTTTCAATCTCGTCCGGTTGGGCTTCGCGGCAAATGTAATTGCCATCTTTATCTTGATAACGCACAAAAGACCCTGCTTCAGGCAGAGGAGCTATTGTGGCAGGTCTGTTTATCGGTTTTTGTCCACCGTTATCGGCTTTTGCTACCGGCGCATTATTTTGGTTTAACGCCAGTGCTATTGCGATAACAAATAAAAGAGAAGCAATGTAATATCTCTTTAAGTGTAAAGTTTTTTTCATAGATTTGACTCACAATTGAGGTTTGTTTGTGTTTACTAGTACTTGAACTATACAATCCTTTATTGCCTTCTGCCAGGTATTTTTTCCCTTGAGGTTTTAGTGAGAATGTTTATTGACAACGGTAATTATTCTGGTGTACCAAGTGCAGACATAAATAACTATTCGATGGTTGCGAGTGATTATGGTTTGGGAAAATCTTAAGTTGCTATTTAAGCTCTACTATCATCCGATTGCCGCAATGAGTGAACTCATTGATCAGGGCAGCCTGTTTTATAGCATTATAGGCGTATTGCTTACTTCTCTACTTTGCTATTATGCAATATCAGAACCCCTTTACCGAAGCTACGAGTTTAGACCAAGCCGTCTACAAGGACCACAGTCTGTAGCCTTACCTGCTCAAACTCCCAACACACAGGATTCGCCAATTACTAGTGAAGAGGAGGCTGATTGGCAAGCAGAGAGTGATGACTATCCTCAACCACAAATAAGCTATCGCAGTGCTCCTTTGCCCTTAATCGGAAATTGGGGCTGGCTCTTTATCTCTTTTTCATTCTCATCCACACTCTCTACCATCATTGCCCTTATCGTACTCTATGTTCCTACCGTAATACTTTTAATAACACTCTTTGAGCCGATAGGGCGGTTTAATGTAGTATCACAGCAGCATTATGGCGCATTATTGGCTTGTACTTCGATGGCCTGGATTGCTGGCCATCTTCCTTTTGCACTACTAGCAATAACAGTAAAGCCAATAGTGACCAGTCCAGCACTGGTTTTTGCACTCTGGGGTTTAAGTAAACTGGCATTTGCCTTCTGGATGGTTTGTGCGGTACGAGTTGTGTTTGGCGCACGTTTCCGTAGCGCTATTGCTACCATCGCACTCTCCTGGATTACACTGCCTTTTAGTGTACTATTTCAATCCTGTTTCTATATTTTGGCCTCGCCT
>JBFLVQ010000887.1:0-3502 GCA_040758525.1 Acidobacteriota bacterium | reverse complement strand
AAACAAGTTTACTTATAGGCACGATGGTCAGCTAAAGAATGCCTACATACAGCATTTGGGTGGTGATAGATATCTCCTCACCTGTACTACACTCAACAATAAACTTATATTTACACACTGGGTTGTAAAGGAAGAATATTTGAACAACCTTGGTATTATCTTAAAGGAGTAATTATGATAGCTGCTACAGAGCCGGTGAAGTACACAATTAATTACTGCAAAAAAGCTTTTACAAATCGATGGGCACTTTCCTGCGCTATCCATTTTGCTGAGTTGTTAGAAGCTGAAGAGGATAAGATTATTTCCACAGCTTGGAGAAAGGAGATGGATGTTGATAAACTTAATCTATTTATCAGTAGCAACCTAACCACTATTAGTAAAGAATGGCAAGAAGATTTTCGAAGACTTAAGCGGATAATCGATTATGGTGGCAAATTCGAATTTGAAGAAACGTTGCTGGTTTTGATGCTGCGTTCAGAATTAGAATTGGCATTGAGATTTCTAGGTAGTGAACATCGTGAGCTTTTAATGCAAATGGACGAAACATTCATAGAGTCTCTCAAAGAGAACACAACTACTGTCGTACAATGTCAAACCCATAAAAAAGTGGGGTTAGCACATAAGCTCTCCTCTCATTGGTGGTGGCACAGTTAAATTAGCTTCATTGGATTGGGATAGAAATATTAGCCATTGAGGGTAAAGAGAGGTGAGTAAACCTTGCTATTAATTTGCCTCTCTTACTGCTCAATACTGAAGAATGGAAATCGGTAGAGCGTCAATCATTTAACCGATATAGTTATATATTGAAGCCAGTATTTGTCAACCAAGAGTTAGTAATGGCAGGATTGCCGCCGCGAGGGAGTTTTCCTGCGCACCCACGAGTAGAGCGATACCGTTATAAGGTCAAAGCAGAGGTAGACGTGCTTGTTTACGATGATGTGAGATACAAGATGATCGCTTATTATGATGTAATAATCACTGCTGCTGGATTGGATGAGAGAGTTTCGTGTGGACCCAATGCTGGTAGATTCCAATCTGGTTTTGGCAATATCAGAGTTTTTGGTCTTGACGAATGCCCACCAGCACCATCGACTCCTGGTTTTGAACCTTCCTGCAATGGCCGGTTTTGTGTCAATGGTGAAGGTTGTTATGACGCTAGTTGCCAGAATGAAAAAGACAAATCTGATTCCTGCAAGCAAGAAGTAGAAGACAATGATTGTAGTCCTGATCCTGATACTGGTTTCATTTTTTGTCGTACTTCACAAGGAACGGTTTTTGCAACAGCTACAGGAAAGTCCTACAGTTCAAACGGCTGTGCATCCCTAGGAGCTAACACCAGTGGCTACTTATGGACTACTACTATTAAGCTTGTGTCATTGGGAACCAATTATGATTAGTAGATCTGTGTTCTAGTGCTAAGTAACATTAAAAGTAGAGGTACTTATGGTTAGAACTTTTTTATCTCTCTGTATTTTATTATTGCTGGCTTTTCCTTGCTTTGCTCAGAATGATAAGCCATTGATTTATGTCTGTTATAATCGAGAGGAGAGCCCTGATGATGCTTTAATAATACTTGATGCTATGACTTTAACAGAAGTCGGTCGTATACCACTTGAAAATGCCTTCCCAGACGATATTGTAGTGCGTGGAGATAAGAAGATAGCATTTGTTAGTGCTGATCCTCGCTTCAAAAATAGTACTGGATTTTCTATAGTAGATTTAGTACAACAAAAGCGTATTAGAACAATGTTGACTGGCACAGTTTTACAAGGAGTTGAAATAGGGCCAAAGGGAATCCTGTATGTGCTGGCCAGACCTGGCCAATTATTCTTATTTGATCCCCAAACTTTTCAAATGCTTCAGATGGTGAATCTTCCCGATGATCCTTTATCTATTATCTTTAGCAAAGATGAAAAAAAGGCTTTTGTTACTATTTCAGGCGGCACGGAACTAGTTGTTTTAGATCTGGACAATAATCTTTCTTTAATTAAGTCTATTACTGTGCCGGATGGCTCAGGAGATAGCAGCAGACAAGCACTCTCGCCAGATGGACGACGTCTTTATGTTGCTGGCAGAGGCACTATCGCTGTCATAGATACTGATAGAATGGAAATAGTAGATTCACTACCTGGGACTAGAAATACTTTTGCTATACAGCTTAGCAAAGATGGGAAAACACTTTATGCATCAGATTTCTTTAGCGCACCCCCACTTATTGCAATTGATACTGCTTCACGCACAATTATTAAAACTTTTAACATAATAGGACAGACCCGATTCTTAACCTTAAGCCCTGATGGTCAACTATTGTATGCAAACAATATCGGTAACTTCTTTTACATAATCGACACAAAAACAAACATAGTGTTGACACCGCTACGTTATGCTCCAGGTAGTGATGGGTTTAGCGGCGGTATTGCAGTAACAGGTGATTTCTCTATTGGTACTGCGCCAACCGTTCAGGTAATTTCACCCCAACTCAATGAAATAGTTCAGCGTGGCAAACCATTCACAATTCGCTGGCAAACTACTAGTGGCGGGTTCGTTGTTAGTACACATATAATAGAATTATCAACTGACGGCGGGCAGAACTTTAGCACTATTATGTTTGCTGATGACCTCTTTGGAACTGCACAAGAGTTTCAATGGAATGTGCCTAATCAGATTATTAACAATGCACGGATTCGTATCACTGCACTTGATGTGGGTGGACGTGTTGGTACAAAAACAAGTGAAATCTTCAGCATTGGTGACCGTCCACCTGATCCAGTCGATAATCAACCACCTACTGTGCGATTCCTTAATCCACTTGGAGGTGAGCGCTTTAATCAGGGCGATAATCTAACGATCACTTGGTCATCATCTGACAATGTACGGGTAACTTCTCAAGACCTTACACTCTCAACTGATGGTGGCAATACATTTCCTAACACCATTGCTACAGGATTAGATGGAGCTACACAAAGCTTTGCTTTCACGATACCAACTAGCATAGAAACTACTCGTGCTCGATTGCGCCTGATAGTACGAGATGCTGCTAACAATATGGCACAAACTATCACTCCTGCTGACTTCCAGATTCAGCCTGTAGTTGTGCCTGACACTCAAGCTCCTACTATCACCATTAGCAATCCCACTGCTGGTCAGGTATTGCCTGCTGGTCAATCTATCACTGTGAACTGGCAGAGCACTGATAATGTAGGTGTTGCCTCACAATCTCTGCTGCTATCACTTGATGGTGGTGCTACTTTCCAAAATGTTGCTGACTTTGCTGGAAATGTTGGTACATTCACAATCAACAACCTCGACAAAGCTACTGCTAATGCTAGAGTGAAGATTGCTGCTACTGATGCGGCTGGCAACAAAGGAGAGCAAGTAGCTAGCTTTATGTTAATGCCAATGATTATCCAGCCTACTTACAACAAACCTACTCTCTCTATCACAGGAGTGGGATTTACTTCCAGCACTCCACAGGCTACTACTAAAGTCTTAATCAATGGCA
>JBFLVQ010000886.1:0-3511 GCA_040758525.1 Acidobacteriota bacterium | reverse complement strand
CCCACCTTCCATATGTTTCTGTTGAGCCAGCCATCGAAGATCACTAATGACGTGGCGTATTTCTTCTGGCCGCAATTCATCAATAGTGGAAATGCCGAACCCTTTTCGTAATCTATCAGCCAATTCCTGAGCATTGAGTCCGGCACCCATTGCCAGGGCGGATATGTGGTTGATTATTGATTGCCTGGCAATTGCCCTAGCACTCATTCCCCGTTGGTGTGGTGTGAATTTAACTAACAATTTCCACGGTGCTTTAGTTCCCTTTGTGCCATTAGCACGTGGGAAAGCGAGGGGATTGCCATCAGCGGCGGCGAGCACGTCTTCACGGCTGCCTACGTAGAGAAAATAGCCGTGGCGTGTGGCTGTTGAAGCATTTTTGAGAGTTAAGCCGGGATAAATGGGTGGAAGGGGTTCAGTAGGTGAATTATCAGTAAGGTCGAGCAGAAGATCGTGGCCGTCCACGTCGATGTCGAAAGAGGCATCATCGGGTAGATCGGCAACAGTGATACCAGCATTAACATTGGCATTAACCACATCAGGGTTATCTACAACCAACCATTCCTCACCAACGTGGAAGCATTCGCGTAATGTATATCCATCTTGGCGTAGGGCGGGGTCGTCACTGGCGATCAATTGGTTGATGGCTGTGGTTATGTCCAGGGGTTTAACGGTGGGTGTGGCATTGGGTGTAGCACTGGACTTGGCACTAGACGCGGCACTAGACATGGGTGTGGGCACATTCTTATCTAGTAGCAACGTGATAATTAAACTTATTTCCACTTCCAGATCAGCGATCACCCCTTTGTGGCGATTGATAGCACAGCGTAAGTCATATCCACCACGGTAATGCTTGGTGGCGATGGGGTTATTGGTTTGTAGGTAGTGAAGGGTGAGACGGGCAGATTGATATTTGCTAGCCAGGGAGGCTAAGATATCGTGGTTCATGATGAGTGAACTTTCCTTTCGAGCCTGCTTGCCGTCTGACCCACGACAGGCAGGCTGTATAATATTTGCTAAAACGTGCACATTATATCGCACGTTCGTACACAACGCAAGACATTATTCCATATTGCGTTGTGTACATGTATGCAGTATAATGGCACGCATGGAACAATTAGTAGAAGTGCCTTACAGTTTTAAGATTCTGCCACCTTCACCAGTAAATTTTGCTGAGTTATGTAAGGAACTGCGCCAGGAACTTCATTTCACTCAGGAGGAAATGGCTAAGTTTCTTGGAGTAGCTCGTAGAACATATAACTATTGGGAATCAGGAGAGAGAGAGCCGAGTGCCGAAGTGGCATTCTGGCTTGCTCAAATGAAACAAAAGATGGAGTCAGCAAATTCTGCCGATTTACCACAAAATCAAAAGGATGATCGTATCGAGGAGCTTGCTAAACAAGTTGCTGAGATCAAAACAACCCTTGATAAGCTGACCAAGGAGCGGAAAAGTTGATCTAATGATCTATAATAATCATTAGATGTGTAATTCTTTGAGTGTTTTTATCTTTTGCAAGGATATATTGAGATGACTCAAGCGAACCGTGTAAGCCTAATAGAAACCCTAAACGCTCTACCACAAGAGCGATTAGAACAGCTTATTGTCGCGCTCGATCCACCTAAAGGCATCATTCCACCGGCAACAGCAGCACATAGTGACCGCACGGCTGCTTTACTGCATTGGGCTGAAGACACCCATGGCTGTGGGTTAGATCGGTTACAGCAGGCTTTAGCGAAAGTTATCAATACTCAAGGAACTGTATCCTTATCTGCTGGTGCTAAAATTCCTACACCTTCTCGACGTACTGTAGGAGGTGCTTTAGCCCATCTTAATCTACACATCAGCGCCGAAGATATTGACGAAGCTCGTCGCGAAATGTGGGGAAACTTCCCACGGAATCTTGAATGAGCGCTATCCTAACTGACACACACGCCCTTCTGTGGTATCTGCTTGAGCCTAGCAAGTTATCAGCACCTGCCCATACAGCAATGCACGCCGCTGATACTTCGGCCACAATATACATTCCTTCAATTGTGTTAGTGGAGCTTAGGTATCTTGTGGAGAAAGGCACTATAACCGAGGCTGTGTTCGATTTTGTTGCTAAGTCAATTAGCGATCCTACTACTTCACTCTCAACCATCCCACTCGATTTTGAATCCGCGCAAGCCGTTGGATTTATCTCAAGAAGTATTGTTCCTGATATGCCAGACAGGATCATTGCTGCCACAGCACTTTATATGGGACTTCCATTGGTAACACGCGACCATAAGATTCAAGCTGCTACTGTAATCACAACGATTTGGTAATCGATAATGGTTTAATATAGCAAGTGCTACCTTTGAGTTTGTATGAAAATTGTTGTTAGAACGTTTCTCAATCCTCTGCATATTTGATAAGTAGATCATCCTCAACATCAAATAGTGATAGAGCAAGTTTCATACGCTCGAATTTATCAACATTATTATAATGAGTTTCAATATAATATAAGTCATCAACTTGGGCGGGCTGTCTCAAATGTTCCTTATCAGTGGTTAATGAAACTTTTTCACCTAAATCAGTCTTAAAAAATGTATCAGGTTGTAGTTCAAATAGTGTTCTCATAACATGCACATAAAGTTCACTCACTCTCGTAATCGGTAACTTTTGATCAAAAAAGATTACATACTCAAGTCGTTTATAAGTAGGATCAGCGGCTTCAAAGATATTCGTTTCATTATTATTCTCCCCGTCTTCTCTTTCCACTTGTATAGTCGGATAGCTCCAAATTTTCTTAAACCGTTCAGCAATCTGAGTAAATCGTTTTTCAAGCTCATCAGAATTCCATTGCTCACTTGAAGCAAGAGATCTATTTAACCAAAGGCGACTATAGCGATACCCTTGCTCCTTTCCTTCAATATTCATATCTCGTTTTTCTACAAATGATTTATTACTAAGTGGCCCATTATTCCCAGACAAAGTGAGGTTCGCAATGGTATTTAGATAACTCTCTTTCATCAATTCATATTCGGCTTCTCCAAGAATAATTTTCCATTTCGAATCAGGGTTTTGAGGGAAAATATGCTCAATCGTAATTGCAGGGTTATTTTCAATCTGAACTTTTTCGGGATTTTGATAATTTTCTAACCGTTCAAGAAAGTACGTACGGTTCTTATTTTGGATATTATACATATCCTTTTCTTTCAAAATATTGATGACCTCCTGGTCATTCGGAAAACGCTGCTTTCCTTTTCGTTTAAGTAACGAGTATTGAAAAGAGGTTAGATACTGAGATCTGTCGATGTCTTCATATATTCGCATGAAAATCTTGTTCAAAGCATTTGTTGGTAATCCGACAATAAATCTGCGCCACACGAATGATTGTAAGGTTTCCAAGACCTCAAGAAAAGTCTCTTTATTAATTACCTGATCAGTAAAATCGTTGTAGACTTCTAGTAAGAAAGGATAGGATACATTTATTTCTAAGCGATAGATCCACTTCAACTGTTCTTTGACATCCTTGTCAGGTTCGTTATC
>JBFLVQ010000885.1:0-3513 GCA_040758525.1 Acidobacteriota bacterium | reverse complement strand
AGCCTCTATAATATTTGACTGTGCATATTTTGGGATTTTATAAGACCTATCATATTCAATTGATGATTCAGAAATTTCAACTATCAACAATACATCCTCTGACTTTGGATGCTCATTCTTATAAAAATCGGCTCTATATTTTAATATCGTAATATCAGGTTCAGGTTCTGAATAGTCATTTAGTATAATTGGGCTTTGAACTCTAACAATTATTGTATCTCTCAAATTAGAATAAAATAGAGAATTTAATCTATCTACATTAGAGGCATGATGGGGTCCAATCGGAGGCATCGTTATTATTTCTCCATCTATTAACTCAACTCTATCCTCTTCTTTTAATATCCCAGCATTAATCATACGATGATATTCAGCAACGGTAAAAAGCCGTCTTTTGTATTGTACTGACATATCTTTATTCCCATCTATGCTTCCAAGAGTGTGTTAAGTTTACTTAATACTTCTTCAATAATAGGGTGGGGCAATTTACAAATCAATTCAGTATCTCTTGCTACCCAATCTAAGCTTTTTACCTGATCAGATAATATTGCACCTTTTACCTCTAATCCATCAGGAATAACAACTTCAAATGGATACCCTTTAATTTGATTTGTAATAGAACAAAAAATCGCTAGTCGCACCTTTTTATTATAAGCTCTGGGAGAGATCACTAATGCAGGTCGCCGTCCAGATTGTTCGTGACCAGTTTGAAGATTCAAATTGATCCACACTGCGTCTCCTCGCTCAGGGATATATTTTATTCTTACCATGCTTCTTTGCCTTGCACTTCACCCGTTTTAACCTCTTTATGAAGGTTCTTCTTAGTAACTTTAGATAAAAGCTCATTAAGCTTATATTTTGGTTTAGAGGTAGGTGTGATAACAATCTTACCCTCTTCTAAAGAGACCTCAACCATAGAGCCTTGCTCAATATTTGACTCTATAGCAAAGGATTTAGGTATACGAAGGGCAAGACTATTTCCCCATTTTTGTATTTGAATCTGCATATCTCCTCCTTAGTATCTACAATGAAGATACAGAAGGTTATCTATCTTTGCAACCCGTTTTGATTAGATTTTGATATGTGTACATATTTCCCTGAGCGATCTTCATATCAATTACATGGGTGTCAATGTGTACCTAACCTGCCAAACTCAAATGCGAGGTAGCATACGAATGTAATAAGACAAACACCTGCGAACCGAGCGCATGAACAAGTTAGTCGCATTTTGTGAAGTTTTCTAGCTATCTGCTAATGGTTACCTCTGGTTCACTATGGCTTAAATATTCCAATATCTCTTGTTCACGTTGCTGTATTTCTAGCAAGATTGGCTCAGATATTAATCTATATTCCTCCTTGCTGTGAGTCTTACGAGTCACAAGTAATATTTGCTGTAAGTTTCTCACACCATCTTGAGCCACTCTCAACTCTTCATCATTTCTGATCATTTAAATATTACCTCCACGATGCCTCTACGCTTAAAATCCCTTCCGGTCTGATATGTATCTAACCAAAGCTCAAGTACTGTTTTGCCAATAGAAATCTTAGCCCAAAATATATCAGCATTAAATCTAAGTTTTGCTTGACTATGATCAAGAAGTATCTTATGTTCCGTAGTTATTTGCTCAAGTTGAAATTCACTATCCATTATCAGCAAGATATCTAAGTCGTTAGGAGACTCCTTGTTCGTTACAAAACTTCCCCAAATAAAAATATGACACAAATATCCGGTGGCTTTTGCTGCTTCCAATAATTTATGAAGCCGCTTGCCTAGCCATTTACGACGTGCACTCGTAGTCGCGAATCTATCCATCACTTCATCTTCAGTTGCCTATGAATACCCTCTGGTAAATTACCAAATTGATCAAATTCTGGAAGCATAGGTCCGTCAGTTCAAATATCATCCTTTATCCTAATAAGAATTAGAAACCCTAAACAACAGGGATTGAATGCAATGAGCTGTTCGCTCTCATCTGAAAATATGTTCACGATGAACGCTAATTACTAGTATGGTCGCAGCGCTGACAATAGGATAATGCTAGATCGAATTCATCTATTTGATGGCATATTTCACAACGCTCTGCCCGGCGCACCGATCTGATCGAGAGATTGCCACGGTTTTCCACAACTGCACTAACAGTATCAACCATTCTATCAACCAAAGAGAGAATATCTTCTGGATTCTCGATAAAGCGCGGCAGGCGGTAGACGAGTCGGTCATCAAAAAGAGCAAACTGATCGCGGGACTCATGCTGCTGCCAAAGCCGTAACAAACAGCTACGCGCTAGCGGACTCAGTCTTTTTTGTACTAATCCATTGTCGCCCGCTTTCACTACAAAGGTAGTATCAAACTGTTCATCTCCAACGATAATATCGCTGGATTGATCAGTTAGTAGTTGATTGGTTGTCTTTAATTCAGGATATATATGTAGTCCTTCACCTAGCGGTTGAGGAAAGAAGATCTTGATAATGGTATGTCGTTCTAAACTCGTCAGTGTGCTCTCTGTATGTAGTGCATAATTACGATAGTTACCTTGCAATATATATAGTTGTCCTCGATTGGGCTGATGGGCTTCAAAAGTAAGTCCGCGATATTTGGCAAACATACTCCAGTATCGACTGGTGCGAGGCGATAGGAAAAGTTGATGCGGGATGGCAATCTCTTCCTCTGGTTTATTGGCAAGATAAAATTTGATCAGTATCGCCACACAAATCCAGCAGAATATTGCTAAGAGTTTGGAAAGTAGACCCGGCAATGGTACCAGCACAAAGATAGGAAAAAACAGTAGTAGGCTAATAATACCAAAAAGAGAGAGATGTAGAATGTGCCGTATCCATACCCCCGATCTTTCGAAAACCTGCTTGATTTCTCCCATACTCAACCTCATCCTAGATCCCTCATTATAAGCCTTATCTTTACCACATTTGGCTATTATAGCGCGGGATACTGTTAATGGATGTAGACTTTTTGAGAAAATTCTTAAAAGGAAAGAAAAAAGCCGTAGCAGGAGCGGACTGCTACGGCTTTCCACTACTAGCATTAACAGATCGATTATTGGTCTTTATGATGGCGCTGCTGACGTTGCAACTGTTGCTGTTGACGCAATTGCTGACGCTCCTGACGACGCTGTTGTTGATGTAATTGTTATTGCTGTAACTCAAAGACCTGACGCCGCTGCTGTAATTGCTGTTGCTGCTCTTACTGTTCTAAAAGGCTGCCAACCTGCTGGCAAGTTTGCTGGTTGCCAGCGCGGTCCGTAATTATCTACCTCTACCCAGTTGTCGTAAGGAGAAAGATATTGACTGAACAGACTGAGGCCAACGACAAGACCTGTTTCGATAATTTCTGATACCTGCGCTTGTGCTTCTCTACCTCGCTTCTCTATAGGCAAGGTTAGTGTTAACAAAGCGACGAGAAGAGTACTAACCAAATATTTGTTCCGTTTCACTGCCAAACTCCGTAAGACAATTATTACGTATCATTATTAGATTTATTAATTCTCTGCTCAAAAGTAG
>JBFLVQ010000884.1:0-3514 GCA_040758525.1 Acidobacteriota bacterium | reverse complement strand
AATAGTACCGACTTGATTGTAATAGCTACTCATGGCTTAACCGGTATCAAGCATCTGCTGCTTGGTAGCGTAACCGAGAAAGTATTAAGACGAGCATCTTGTCCAGTATTAGTAGTAAATTCGGTTGGAAAATCACATTGATACAGTTGGGCTAGTAGTAAATTTTCTTGCTACCAGAGAGATTGCAGAAAGATTTTGTGCTAGCCCAATGAGATTTTTAATTTCACACCACATCAAAGAGTAGCCTACAGAGGTAGCTTGCTGTTACCATTTCCCCTGAGACAATTTGTTATCTCAAGAGCATCATTTTTGCGAATACGTGGAGAAAGAATGCGAAGAGTATTACTGTTCCTAGGGATCTTCTGCTGGCTGAGTCTGCTGCCAGTCGCTGCACAGCAACCCTCAGTTGAGATCCAAGCAATGTTGGCAAGCGCTGAAAAAGCGGTAAACAATGGTGATCTTAAAACTCTACAGATGTTGTCGGCTGACAATTCTCAGCGACTATTCCCATGGTTAAACTCTGCTATAGGCAATTCTGGTAACTCAAAATGGCATGCAGAAGCATTAAAGCTACCCAATGACAATTCCAACAATTGGTTAGTAGTCTTCTGGGCTTATCATCTGTGCCAAGAGACTGGTGATCATGTGTACAAGTTAGTGCAAGAGAATAGCCGTTGGAAGTTAGCAGCAGAGATCCCTGAGACAGAGACTTTCGGGTTTCGTATTCTTGATCACAATATCAGAGTAAAATTCGATCTAGCCAAAAACTTGGCTGAGTTCACTAATGAGGTGCTGATTGAACGTAGTGTTGCAAGTGCAGAACTACTCGCCTTGCGTATTTCCGCTGACTTCAAAATTCAATCGATCACTGCCAACGGCCAATCATTAGCATTTACACAAGCAGGTGGTATTGTCTTAGCTACAGCGCCAGTAGGAAGACAGTTTACTATAACGCTTAATTATCGTGGTGAGTGTAACCATACAGACTTTTTTTTCAGTAATTTTGTTGCACCATCAGAAATTGTATTGACAGCCTTTTGGTATCCTACGATTGCGCGCCTACCTGCGACTAATACTGTTACTGCAGTAGTGCCAAAAGGATGGACTGTTATTAGCCAAGGAAATCTGATCGCACGTAGTGACACCAGTGAGTCAAGCACTTTTACTTACCGTATGGATCTACCCAATTCTTATTTCTCTCTCGATGCTGGTCCATACTATATTCATCAGAAGATTATCAATGGTCGTCGTTACAATGTCTACTTGTTGAAATCGGCGCCAGAAATTGCTGCTCAGCAGCTTGATATGATGGATGCATCCTTTGAACTCTTTGAAAGACTGTGGGGACCCTATCCCTTTGACCATTATACTATCGTCGAGACACAACAGCGGGCACAAGGCGCACTGGAAGCTTATACTTTCACTTCTTATGGAAAAGGCCTGCTGCCATCTTCCAACCCGCATGAATGGGCACATAATTGGTGGGGCGGTATTGTACCCTGCACCTACTTGAAGGATATCTGGAATGAAGCGTTTGCAACCTATGCAGAAAGCCTCTACTACCGTTTTGGTAATAACCGTATTAGTAGCCAACGAGCACTCGATATACTCTACCGAAACAATTCTACTCCAGCGCTGGAAAAGCTTGCTGCTATTAAACCATTGTCAGAATGTCATGACGTTCAAGCCCTAGATGACTTTGTAATTGGTTATATTAAAGGCGGATTGGTGCTACAGCATCTCGAAGATACGATCGGGTTTGATACTTTAATGAGATGTATGCGCACATTTCGTGCGCTTACTAAGCAAGGGGAAGCGCGTACTTGGGATGACTTCGAGCGTGTTGTTAATCAAGTCACTGGTAAGGACTACTCTTGGTGGTTTAATCAATGGATACGGCGTGCAGGACTGCCTCACTTACAATGGGAGAATGTAAAAGTGACACGCACTGCTACTGGCTACCTTGTCAACGCAGAGCTAGTACAGAAGACTGAACCATATCTGCTCAATGTTCCTATCGTTTTAGAAACTGTCGATGCAGAGATTATCCATGCAAATTTTGAGATCAAAGAGAATCGTACTCACATTGAAGTGGCATCAAAATCTATCCCTAAGCGCTTAATATTAGATCCTCAGCTACGCCTGCCACGTGTAGTAACTCAGCGAGATTATCCATTCACCTATTCGTTGATAAACGCGTTCTTCCAGGCTAGTAAAACAATCTTAGTCTGTCAGGGAACGAGTCGCACAGTTGCCGAAGCAGTTCTTAAAGGGATTCCTTCAGCAACAATCAAAGATGTTACGGAATTGACAGAAGCGGATGTACAGGATGCTAATCTGTTTTTGATCGGTGAACTGGGTACAGGTCCACTAATTAATAGATTGATGCAACATCGCCCTTATCATATTAACTCTGAGGGGATAACTCTAAATGGCAGAACTTATCAACGCGCAGCGGCGCGCGCCTTTGGTATCAATCCATTCAATAGTGCTAAACACCTGGTCTGGATAACTGATGGCTATAAGCCAAAGATGGATACATCACCATTCAAACGACCAGGATTTAATGATGAATCGGATGCTAAGGAGTATTGGGCTTCGGTGTTAATATTCGATCTTGATGGTAACATCATTGATGCAGAGGCAGCGCTGCCAGAAGGAGGCGAGAGCGTTTACCAGTTACAACAATAGTGCTATTACCACCAAGTCCCCTCTCTTTTTGAGCTAACTATCGGTTGCCGCTATTTAAGGGCTTTCTCTATTGCTTCAGTTACTGTTGCATTCTCTGGTTCAGCATTAGAATCAAATCTGGCAACAATTTTTCCTGTCTTATCGACCAAGAACTTATTAAAGTTCCACTTCAATTCTCCAGAAAATTCAGGATTGGTCTGTTTTTCTGTTAGATATTTATAGAAGGGATGTTTATCTTCGCCTTTTACCGATATTTTAGAGAACATGGGAAATGTCACATGATACCTAGTAGTGCAAAATGTTTTTATCTCTTCATTTGTACCAGGTTCTTGAGCGCCAAAATTATTTGCAGGAAATCCTAATACAGAAAATCCTTGGCTCTGGTATTTTGAATATATCTTCTCTAGGCCTTCATATTGTGGAGTGTATCCACATTCACTGGCTACATTAACTATCAACAATACTTTGCCTTTATACTGCTGCATCTTTACATCGTTATTGTTGATATCCTTCAACTGAAAATCATAGATCGACTGCCCTTTTGTCGCGCTCATTCTGTTACCTCCTCAATTTTAAAGAGCCTGAGAGAACAACCTTTACGCATTAGCCTGTTCCTTAAGCCGTTCTATCTGGTTCAAGTGATTGGGATCATGTTTGATCATTCTGCCAATCAATTCTAATAAAGTAAATTTGCGATTTAATTCAGGATGAAATCCACCTCTTGCTAAATCGTTAAGAGAGATTCTATTAAGTAACCAGACATTGATGTGACGATTGACTTGGTATACCTGTAAGCAATCATCTATAGACATTTCAGAATAAG
>JBFLVQ010000883.1:0-3523 GCA_040758525.1 Acidobacteriota bacterium | reverse complement strand
GTGCAGAACTGTCCAGAAAACTTGCCTTTGGGGCCAGATAGATAAAAAAGGTAATAGCTATCACCCTGTATACGTACCGCCCAAGCAGCCCCTTTACCATTTAGTAACTTGAGCGAGAATTGGGCTGTGAAGTCACGATAATTACGGTTCTTGGGCAAGCCCAATTGAGATGAGCCCTGGATAATCAGTTTGGAATTATCCAGTTTCCATTCTGAGGGTACACTCCACTGACTTAGCCCAGTATTAAAATACTCATCAAACTGAGTCGAATTAGGAACAGGATCAAGCTTCACCTCAATGGTGCGATCGCCAATCGCAAGCTTCTCTTTAAGCCGCTTCTCTACATAACCATTCTTGACTACACGTATGTCATATTCGCCTGGTGGGACGCTTATCAGTAGTTTTCCTTCTGGTAGCACTTCGCCCTTAGGCTCGTCATTCATATAAACAGTAGCACCAGCCAGTGTACGCATTGTCACTTTGGCGGGTGCGGGTTCAAGGTTTAATGTTAAGAGCGTAGCCGCATTAGGCAGTACTTCTAGCTCACCATTCCATTCAACATACTCAGGGTGAACGATCTTTAGTTTGTGTTGGCCGACACTGACACGTGCAAAGATGATCTCCTTCTTCTCATTGCGTTGGCCACTATCAGTCTTGTCTTCCTCATCTATCAAGATACGCGCATTGGCTGGAATACCACTCAACTCAACTCGGTTGAATTTGGCGATCAACTCGATCTTCTCGACAGTAACGTCGCCACGCTTGAGCGCAACAGTTTTGCTAACTTCTTGGTAGTCAGGATGGCGTACCACAATGTTGACGCTATTGGTTGTCAGATCGATATTTCTTGTTTGACCTTTCTGGTCAGTCTTGAAGAGTCGTTTATTAATAAGCACTTCAGCATTAGGTACATTGGTAGTGACAAAGAGACGGCTTTTCGAAGGTGGGGGTGGTGGCAACTCATCTTTTATTATTCCGCTTTGTCCATAGACCGTAAACATTGTTATCAAAATTAGCAGAATTGCTGGGAAAAGCCTACTTTGCTTCATAAAATTAAAACCTCAAATCTATTTGACAAGATCCATTGCCAGGCGAAAGCCGTTGCTCTGTTCAATCTTATCAGGAGGAACGTAATTGCGGAAGGTTGCTGGTGTGGTCCAGGAAGGATTTTGGTAATTAGTGCCACGCAGTACCTTGTCATTGGGTTTGTGCTCAGGACGATTAGAATTGCCGGGAAAGAGTTCGAAATTGGAAGCGGTCCATTCTGAGACGTTACCAGACATGCCAATTACACCAAAGGGGCTCTTATCTTTGGCAAGTGATTCACTAGTGATAGGCAACAGTACTCCGCCCTCTTTAGTATTAGCGCGTCCAGGTTCCCAGATCATTCCCCAAGGGTAGATCAAGGCATCGGGTCCACGTGCGGCAAACTCCCATTCCTGCTCTGTTGGCAGACGGTAAGGCTTCTTCTCCTTCTGTGCGCGCCATTGGCAATAAGCAGTTGCATCCTCCCAACTTACATTGTAAACAGGCAATTCATCAGTGCCGACTGGATAGGCATCTCCATTCCAGTGTTGAGGAGGCTTGCGTTTGGTATCAAGAATAAACTCGCGATATTCGCGATTAGTAACCTCATATCTGCCGATCAGAAATGCTGCTACTGTGGCCGTATGTGCAGGTGTTTCATTAGTACGTATATCTTTGCCAAACTGATCCTTGCCAGCATCTCGCCCCATTTTGAAACTGCCACCAGGAATCTCAATTAGATAAGATTCTGTAACAGGGTTCTCTTTTGGCGTTTCACGAGGCGGTATCTGAGGTGGTACATCAGTGCTCATGTTTTTGATTACAATAACGGTAATCAACCCTATTACCAAAACTGCCGCGCCAATATAGACAAATAGTAGCCCACTTCTCTTTGCCGGTAGAGATGACTGTTTACGTGCATTTGCCCAAGCATCAAGAGTCCCTCCAGCCGCCGCCTGGTCTTGAGCCGGCAAGGGCCGTGGTGCTGCCTGATCCGATCCTCTTTTGACTGGTAGAGTGGGCGCCGACTCTTCAGGTGGACGTTCTAGCGACGGTGGGGTAAGCAGACCATTAATAGGGCGTGTCCCTACATGCATACCACCATGATCTTGAGTCTTTAATGATCGAAGCTCCTCTCTAGTAGTGTTATCAGCATTCAATGGGTTGGTCGAACCCCTATTGCTTAACATTACAGGAGCATCTGTACCACGCGAGGCAGCGACTGCGGCGCGTAGCTCTTCAGCCAATTGCAATGCCGATTGTTGGCGCTTACTGCGTCTCTTGTCGATCGACCGCAAGATCACTTCTTCAACTTCAGGGGAGATATCGGGACGGAATTGACGTGGACTGGGCGGCTCCTCGCTTACGTGCTTAAGCACAACTCCTAATGGAGTTTCCGCAGTAAAGGGGAGTTTCCCAGTGAGCATCTCGAAGATAATCACACCTAGGCTATAGACATCTGCACAAGGATCTAACGGTTCACCTTGGCACTGCTCAGGCGACATATAGTGTGGTGTTCCTACGATCATTCCTGCAGAAGTGAGACCTGCAGTAGGATTGCCAGTGTGGGTAATTTTGGCAATGCCAAAATCTAGTACCTTGACAAACTCCTCACCATTCTCCATACGTTGTAGGAAAATATTGTCAGGTTTTAGATCGCGATGAATCACCTGACGTTTATGTGCAGCATCGACTGCTTCACAAACTTGCCCAATAATATCCACCGTCTCTTCATAAGAGAGACGTTCCTCCACACGCAGTCGGTCACGCAGATTGCGTCCCTCTAGGTACTCCATCACTAGATAGAAATTGCCCTCTTTAGTGACACCGAAATCGGTTACTGCAGTAGCATGTGGGTGTTGTATACGGCCAGCAGCCAGCGCCTCACGTTTAAAACGTTCTATTGCAGAACTATCTGTAGTGCGGTCGCCATGCAGGAATTTGATCGCTACAGGGCGTTCCATAAAGATATGAGTAGCGCGATAAACCGCCCCCATACCGCCCTCGCCAAGCTTCGATTCAATACGGTATTTGCCATCAAAGAGAGTGTTGATAAGAGGATCCGAGATCTGCACTTTGGGATGACTATCAGCAGGTAGCGGACGAGTGCTTACCATAGTAGGCGAATTAGCAGACAATAGCCCCACTGAATCACCTACTTGAGTGCGTACATCACCTTCATTGTTAGGTGGATCAGTTTTTGGGGGTTGGTCTGGGCCAGCGATGGCTTCCTCCGCTTTGTTTAAGATATTTTCCTTACTCTTCTAGCCCTCAAAGAGAGCGTACGCCTGAAAAAGCTCGCAGATACGAAAGAGTATGCTACAACCGCTGTCGGGTAGTCAATTGAATTGCGGATCATTGCTTAAAAGGATCTAAGGCTTAGTCTTGCTAAGCTATCAGTCCGATCCTCTAGCAAGAAATTGATAGCCAGCTTCTGCTTCTAGCCGACCAACAAAATCTGTGTCTGCTCCCGTCCAGGCCTCTAGACAGCGTTGGT
>JBFLVQ010000882.1:0-3526 GCA_040758525.1 Acidobacteriota bacterium | reverse complement strand
CTTGAATATTTTGCCTGCAACTCTTTTATCAATTTAGTAACAAATATCAGCAGAGGTAGTAAGAACAATCCCAGCCTCAACAACCCAATAGTAAAACCTGTAGTGGCATTGCTAATTGAGAAAATATTACGTATCAGTAGTGAAACTATTATCGTTAAAGTACAGGTAAAATAGATTATTAATGTTAGAGATATCTTGCTCTTTTGCCAGGTGAACAACTTAAAGAACTCGTGCCAAGCATATGTGCGAAGGTTATATCTACCTAGTGCAGTGGATAGAATAAAGTAGCCATCAGTAGGCAGGAATGGCACCATATTTAGGATTGCGATTGAGTAATTTGCTAAAGCTATAGACAAGAGAAGCTGTTTCCCTGCTGGCAATATTGGCAGCCAATGTAATACTATTACACAAACAGAGGCAAAAAATAGATTCCAATAGATACCTGCAAACCAAACTACCATACGTCGCACGGAACTGAGCGTGTAAAGCCCAGTAATGCGAAGAAAGAACATAGGTATGAACCCCAAATATAATGCCACTTCAAATCGTGCTGGGGTTAATCCATAGCGTACTGCCATAAGCCCATGGGCAATTTCATGAAGAGCGAAAGAGATAAAGATCAGAATAAAATAGGTTATGGGAGTTACTGAATTGGTTTGATTAAATGCTCTTGAAAATGGTACTAGTAACAATCCATAATTACCCACAGCAAGCACAGTACCAATCAAGATAACAGACAACGATAGGATTAGTATAGCTCTAGCCCGACAAGTGGCAAGAAATTTTAGTGCCGCAAAAAATTGCTGAGCCGGCAACTGCAAAAGTTTCAATGACATCTTTTCAATATTGCCCTTCTTGATCATATTTAGTGGAGCATTGATGATCAGCCCAGCTTCCGCAAGCTTTTTATAAAGCATCATTACATCTACACTCTTGCGTTCAACAGTGTAATAATGATCTTGAATCCAATTGATAGAATGTTTGCCATCAAAGAAGGAGAGTAGCCCTTTAACAATGGAGAGTTTTGAGAAAGGTATCACAACATATCTATCGACATCTTTGCTACCAATAATATAAGTATCTTCTTGGCCATTTTTACCCTTATAGAACAACCAGTATTCTGCACTTTCAATAAGTTTCGGGTATATTGAGGATTGGCAAAGCTCCCACTCTGCGTTTTTATTCAATGGTAAACCCATGGCAAGAACCCATACTATTTTATAGACGTACTCTCTCTTCGCTGATAGTTTCCTTACATAGAGCTTCTTCTCTGACTTTTGCCCACTTCTGCTTGTCTTGCTTAGCCTCGCCGAGTTTTAATAGAACTGTCTTCACAGTACTACGGACACTATTGCAGAAACGTTCATCTATACTCTCAATGGCGCCTGTAACATTTTGGTTATTACCTATACAAGCATTACATAGATATCGCGCATAACAGGTTGAACATTGTGAATTGGTACGTTTAGTATTTTTATTGATCCTTTCCAAGACACTCTTTGATTGTTGATTGAAGATATCATCCCAGAGTATGTTCCCCATTTTGAACTGCTCCATTCCACTGAACATCCAGCAGGGGTAAAGATCTCCGAATGCATCTACAACTAGTTGAGCAGTTCCTGCTGGACACATATCTAAAGAGGACTTCTGTCTAATCAACTTACGTAGCATACTAAAAACCAGATCTGGTGCCCCCCTACTAGCGCTGGTTTGCCTTTCTGTCTGGCAAAGCTTATCAAAGATATTCTCCACTCCCTTTGCAGCAGCAGCTTCAAATTCGCGCTTTAAGTAAGGATCTAGGTCAACAAGAGGATTTAATGGATTATCTATCGTCAATCCTGCTGGTGCTATATGTGGATCGCGAACCCCAAACTCAGTCGAGAAAAAGTTAACCAGATCAGAGACAGTAATTCCAGCATCTTTGTGAGCACGAGTAACAGTACATTCAATACCTAGCTTATCCTGAAAACGCTTAGCATATCTGATAATATTCTCTTTGACCTCATTGTAAGAACCACTGTTGTCATGACGGATTCTTACCAAGTTCTGTATTACCTTGGGACCATCTATACTAAAAGTTACTTGTATATTGTATTTTTCTATTAAATCAAAGAGCCTATCACTCATTTTCACACCATTAGTAATCATACTAACCATAGGTGGAACACGATCGCTTATGCTTGCTAGTTCAACTGTATAATTACAGGCAAAATCTATTACCTCTTCACTAAGACTGGGTTCGCCGCCAATGAACATAAGTTCACGGATAGTATCAAAGGTTGAGTAGCATTTATCTAACGCAGTTTTGGCAATTAGTTGGCTCATATCTATGGGCTTCTTCTTGAAGACCGCCTCATGTTCATAGCAATAGATACACTTAAGATTGCAGTAATTGTTCACCATTAAGACAAGCTTTGGTAGTGTTAAGCCAAAAGGATGATTTGTATCAATTGCAGAATTATTACAGGCTGCTGGTTGTGCAGAACTGACAGCACTAATAATTTTGGTAAGAAAACTTTCTATTATCTCGCCATTAATCCCATAGGTCGTAGAAAGCTCCTGCAATGATACGCCTCTACGACACTCTATAATAATAGTGGCAGCCAAACTGCTTACCTGAAATAATTGTAGTGTTTCTGGTACAAATAGGACCGATGCTATTTCTGAACGAAAACAGAAAAGATCCAGTGCTCTGAAATTTTCAACTATTTGACTCATAAACTTTCACCCCGACTTTAGTGATATACATAGAACAAAACATCTGGCTATTGTCTTGTAACAATAGCCAGACACAGTATCCAGACTCACTAGTCTCCTTCTTTGTCAGGACACTCACATCCACAACCAGTGGCAGGAGTGATATTCTCTTCCAACGTATCAATATTTCCTAGGTCCACTGCTTCGATGAGAAGCTCTTTATCTGAACTCATGCTATTTTCCTCCTTAAGCGATAATAATTAATAGTGTAGGAAGATCATCTAATTTGGTTGTTTTTTATGGAGCCTCACATCCACAACCAGTACAAGGGGTGATCTCTTCTTCAAGCGTATCGATATCTCCTAACTCTATTGCTTCGATGAGAAGCTCTTTATCTGAACTCATGCTATTTTCCTCCTAAGGTGTAGTTGTTTTTTCACTCAAGCTGAATATCTGAGTGGTAGACCTCATATGCTCTGTCTCTGGGATAGCTACAGTATCACTATCTTTCGGTGTCAATCCCAACCTATGCAGGTTGTGCCAACCAAACCACTGTGTTGGATACTTAGCCAAATAACTCTCTAAAATACGAAATACACTTAGATTCATAGCCTCACAGGCTTTTTTCCGATCCGAAAGCGCTTTTGTATCAAGTTGAATAGGTGGTTCGATAATTAATTTGAGCTTATCACCGCTCTCTCTAAGCAGAACCATAGGTATTACTGTGGCGCCGGTGAGAGAATAGAGCCATCCCAACCATTCATTCATATTGACATAGTGTTGGAAAAGACCAACTCTGATTTTGGATTTGTTAAATTCATCTCCAGTA
>JBFLVQ010000881.1:0-3528 GCA_040758525.1 Acidobacteriota bacterium | reverse complement strand
CGCCAAATAAAAGAGTACGTGATCTGTTAGAGCTGCTCGATCCGATAGGCACGGTGCAATGGGTGTTTATGGAGACTGACCTTAATACTAGAAAGCCAACCGGGCGAGCTTTTGTTGAGATGTGGAGTGACACAGAAGCTGAATTGGTTGTTAATAATTGGAATAAACAGCGGCTTGATAATAATACCCTCTCAGCCCGTATGGCTAGCGAGTCTACTCCAGAAGTAGCAGCCGATAAGGCGCCCATTCTTAACTCGCCTCCTGATTTCATCTATTCTGTCATTCGTTTCCAAGTAAATGCCCCTACCACTGCATTGGTACTAATCAATGATATTCCCAAGGCTATTGCTGATGAATCCGGTACAGCGGTAATACGCGCGTTGCTACCCGGCAATTATGAAGTGAAAGTTATTTATAAAGGTGTAGTGTTAATCGCTGAAACACTAGTAGTCAATTGTGACGAGGCACCCCCTACGCTTACAGCAAATCCTAATAATCCGATCACTCAGTCGGCAATGCCCAATATAACCCAATCGATAAATGTCGATAATACCGTCGCACCATCAGGGAGCCTACCTACTGTATCAGGCGGTCTGCTTTTCACAACATCTGGGAGCACTACGGTTAAATCTGGTAGTCGTATCTGGTTCTGGGCGATCTTATTATTGCTATTCGTTAGTGTAGGCGGAGTAATTGCGGTAAAAAATATTAAAAATCCTCCACCAGAACCGCCCCCGCCACCTACGGCACCTGAGGGAATGGTGTTAGTGCCTGCTGGCAAAGTTGTTATTGGACGCGTAAATAGTGATGACGATTACGAGAAGCCAGCTTTTGAGGTACGCCTGGCAGATCCTTATTTTATGGATAAATATGAAGTCACCAATGAGAGTTACTGGTTATTTGTTAAGGCAACCTCTAGGACACCACCATCACACTGGGGCGGAAAAGAGCCTCCGCCAGAGATTTTGCGCCTACCAGTAACACATGTGAGTTGGAGCGATGCCAATGCTTATTGTCAATGGAAAGGTACTCGCGAAGGGATCATTTGCCGTCTACCCAGTGAATATGAATGGGAGCATGCTGCACGTGGACAGGATAACCTACTCTATACTTGGGGCAACCAATGGCGTGAAGGGTTTGCCAATATTAACCGTAAAGATGGTGAGATTGCTAACGTTGGTAGCTACACCACTGACTCTAGTCCATTTGGTGTTGTCGATATGAATGGCAATGTACGTGAATGGACACGTGATTCTATGCAGATCTATCCAAATAGTAAGGCAGAATATAAACCTGGTGTGAAGATGGTACGTGGCGGCGCATTTAGCGATCCCTATGGACAATCTACCAATACCTACCGCAATTTTCTCCCTCCCGATAGCCGTTTTGCCAGCGTTGGCTTCCGCTGTATGTGTGACGTACCATCAAAATAAGAGAAAGTTATTGGCGCTAAATAACAGAGATTAAAACTTAGGCAAGTGTACTGAAGAACATAGATTTTTTCGCTGAGTCGATCATGCTATTATAGACAATGTAGGCTTATATGGTTTCGCTTTGTTCGATAGTAACTACCATGTATTGACAATCATTAATGAAATTCTCAGGTTGAGGTGTAAATAGAAGTTATGCACAAACTGCTGCCAATTATTAAAATCTGCGCTTTACTAGTAACATTTAATCTACTGAGCCTTATGCTCTATGCTCAGGATCCCAAAATGGAGATTAAAGAGGATTGGGTACGCAATTTCTATAATATGGATCCACATATAGGCACTAAGGCACCCGATTTTACCCTTGACACAATAGCGGGAGGCAAAATCACACTTTATGAGGCCCTTAAAAAGAGGCCGGTGGTGCTTGAGTTTGGTAACTACACCTGCCCTCCTTTTCGCAATCGTACCGCCTCGATTGAAAAGGTAAAGCAGAAGTGGGGTAATCGTGTTGAGTTTATTGTTGTCTATACACGTGAGTCGAATCCTAATCATGGTCCTTTTCAACTTATCAAGGAGCCTTCTTCCCAAAAGGAGCGTAATGATTTAGCTCAACTTATGGTTGAAGAACTCAATAGTAGTATGACTGTTTCGGTTGATAAGATGGACAATCGTGTCTGTCGTATCTATGGTGAGCCATTTAGCGCCTCTTTCATTATCAAACAGGATGGCACAGTCTTCTACAAAGGCCCCTGGACAGCACCTGCCAAGATAGATACCGAATTGACTCGTATGTTTGGGGGAAAACCAGCACAACGTGTCACACATAATAGACGTCTAGCCGTCAATCCAGCTATGCTTAATATTAAAGGTATGGTTTGCCAAGGTTGTGTAATTGCAGTACGACATGCTCTCGTCAATGTAGCAGGCGTGCAATCGGTTGATGTAGACCTAAGCACTCATAAGGCAACGATCAAGCATGATGGTACAACACGATTAAGCGACCTTATATTAGCCGTAAAAGATACTGGCTTTGGAGTGACTAACAACACCCGAAACCATTAAATGTTCAGCTATCTTTGGCGCTTCCCAGGCGATCCAAACAGATAACCTTCTCACGTTGATGCTTGTCCTGTGACTAATTAGAACTGCTTTTGGCAGTTCTAATTAGTGGTCAGGCATTGCTATGTGCCACAAGCAATGATAATAATAGTAAAAATTGAGAGTCATCCGGATTAAGAATGAACCATCAACATACTCAACCATTAAGAGGTAAGGATCTGCTCTCGCTACTTGATTCAATGAGTAGCTTTGAGATGATTGCAGATTTTAATCTAGATAGCTGCCAACTAAAAACAGTTCCCAATAACCTTGATCAGTTTACAAATCTGAAGACTCTTAGCCTATACAATAATGAACTGGAAACTCTCCCTAATTCAATATGGCAGCTAACCAATCTAATAACCTTGAACCTGGCAGCAAATCATCTTTCCGCTATTTCTGAGAATATTGGAAGACTGACTAGTCTGCAAATGCTTGATTTAGGCCATAATGAGCTTACATCTCTTCCCGAGTCTTTAGGTAATCTTGGTAATCTTATCTTTCTCTATTTAAGCAATAACCAGTTGACTGAGCTACCTGGCTCACTACGGCTTTTGAAAAGTCTTGTCTATTTGAATATTACCGACAATAAACTGATCTCTTTGCCTGAATGGATAGGAGATCTAGCCAATCTTAGAGAGTTTCGTGTTTACAACAACCTTCTTACCACGCTTCCTACATCATTAGGTAGACTGACAAATCTAAGAGAACTACATGTAATGAACAATAAGCTAACCACGCTTCCAACAACAATCAACAAACTCTCACATCTCAGCAAACTTATCTTACAAAGTAACGAATTTACTTCGCTTCCTGAATCCATTGGAAGTTTGGTCCAACTTACCGATCTAGATTTGAGATACAATAAGCTGACTTCACTTCCTGATACATTAGCAGATTTGAAGAATCTTAGATTCCTAGACTTGCGAGCAAATCAATTGACATCGCTTCCTGCAAACCTTGCTACCATGGCTAGCCTTGAGAAGTTAGATTTAAG
>JBFLVQ010000880.1:0-3528 GCA_040758525.1 Acidobacteriota bacterium | reverse complement strand
GCTTATGGCACGGCCTCTTTCAGGGCGTTGAGCGCCGCTGGCTGCGTTGGGCCGATAAACTGGGTAACTGGTTACTGACTCCTACTGAGCTTGAACATCACAGAGCCGAACTGGCTGACCTAAGAGCCGAGCAAGAACACCTGAGAGCTGAGCAAGAGCGTCAAAGAGCTGAGCAAGAACGCCTGCTTCGCGAGCAAGCTGACCTAAGAGCTAAAGAAGCTGATCAGCAAGCCCAACAAGAACGCTTACGTGCTGAGCAAGCTGATCTAAGAGCCAAAGAAGTTGATCAGCAACTTGAGCAAGAACGTCTGCGCGCCGAACGGCTGGCGGCTCAATTACGTGAGTTGGGCATTGATCCTGATAAGCTTTAACAGCTAAGGCTGTCTCGCAGCAACCTTAACCTTCCTTATCCCTGTGCAATTTGTTGGCTTCCTAATAGACCGTGCCTATTTTCTGACTAATCAATATTAGAAGTACCCCTAGCTGTTTTGGTTAATCTTAGCTTATTGTCATACCTGACGAAATAGCTGTTTTATTTTGTCAGTATTCATTTATGCTAACCTCGCTTTTTGGCTCATACAGACCTTGTTACGACCTATGCAGGATTGCTCTTATTTTCCTTACTATAAGCATAACCGCCTATCTTCTACCTGTTTTTGCTGTTTATTCACCTACTCACTTACTATAGCATCCCGTATTATTACTTAACATCTGTTTTTTTCCATTCTTAGCTTGATTACCACGATCTTACAGGTTATCTTTATTAGCGAAATTCTAGCGAATTTTGAGCGAATAACTAGCAAATATTATCCGACTCAGCTTTCCTGGAGTTTCGCGGTTAGTGGCAACTTCAGCCTTACTCTGGCTCAGGTTCTTAGTTCTGCTATGTGCTTTGTGGTTGGTTTGAGTAAGGCTGCCGGTTTGGTGTCTTACGCGAGAGTTTGCCGGTGATAAAAACAAGAGCGTAGGCACTACTCAGCATTGCTGCGGCTCACTCTGAGTTGTGCCCGGAAGATACTACCAATGTAGTGCTGCGACACGAAGTTGCGTATGTATTTGTTATGAAACCGTAAAGGATCATAACCCAATATTTTGCTATTGGTATTCTACCAAGACACGCGTTTGAAGCAATTTAAAGGTGTGAAGCTCTTGGGACAATGTAGCCATGCTCAATGAGCAATCATGGAACTGTGAAGGAAAATGATGACTGCCAGCACCAGAGTGGTCTGGAACTAGAATTTGATGGTATGGTCAAACTAAATGAATGGTTGATAAACGCCGTGAGGGTAAAACAGCTAAAGGTGCTGGAAAGCTGTGGCCAAAATGGCAAGTGGTAAGGTCAAGAAGTTCACTACTCTTCTTGCGCAAACAATAACTCCACCGGCGGACAGACTGGACCTAACCCATCTTTGGTACATACGTGAAACGTGGTAAACCCGTAATTCTCCTATAAAGGAAAGTAAATCGTAAGATGAGCTGATGGGATTGCGGGTAAATTCATCAAGGAAAAAGCGAACGCTGCTCTGTAATGGAGCAGATAGGAGTTGAGCGTAAGCAACATCATTCCACGTGAAAGCGGGCTGACTTCCCAAGTGGTATCTGATCACGAGAAATTTGAAGGTAATGCAGAAACAGGAATTCGTAGATTGGAAGTAGCATGACAATGACTACTGGCGCGAGCCTGCATAAGCCAATAGATTGGCACTCTATCAAATGGAAGAAAGTCTATGGAAATGTGCGTCGTCTTCAAGCACGTATCGTGAAGGCTTGTCAGGAAGGGAATAAACGCAAAGTGAGAGCTTTGCAAAACATTCTAACCAGATCGTTCAGCGGCAAAGCTATGGCCGTGAGACGAGTTACTGAGAACCAAGGTAAAAACACTCCTGGAGTTGACAAGGAAATCTGGAATAATCCAGAGAAAAAGACACAGGCTATCTACAATCTACAACACTCAGGATACCGCCCTCAGCCATTGAGGCGAGTTTATATCCCCAAGGATGTAAGCCTACAGAAATTTAGGCCTTTATCCATCCCTGTCATGAAGGACAGAGCCATGCAGGCCCTACACCTGCTTGCGCTTGACCCGATTGCAGAAACAGGAGCAGATCTAAATTCATATGGGTTTCGCAAAGAACGTTCAACGGCGGATGCCATTGCACAATGTTTCAATGCTCTATCCAATAAGTGGTCGGCTCAATACATCCTTAAGATAGATATTAAATCTTGCTTCGATAAAATTTCCCATGAATGGCTCTTATCTCATATTCCAATGGATAAGACCATTCTGAGGAAATGGCTGAAAGCGGGTTATATCTACAAAGCAATCTGGAATGAAACTGATTCTGGTACTCCCCAAGGAGGAACATCTTCACCAGTAATAATGAACCTAACCCTGGATGGATTAGAAAAAGAACTGATGAAGAAGTTTTATCCGAAAGGGAAAAAGAAAAGCCAGTATCAAGTTAATTATGTGCGATTTGCGGATGATATGATAGTGACAGGAAGATCCCAGGAACTCCTGGAACAACATGTCAAACCTCTAATTGAGGAATTTCTTAAACAGAGAGGATTAGAACTCTCTCAAGAGAAAACAAAGATTGTACACATTTCAGAAGGCTTTGATTTTCTTGGTAAGAACATTCGCAAATATAGTGGTAAGCTATTAATAAAGCCAGCCGCTAAAAATGTGAAAGCCATTCTTCTCAAGATCCGTCAAACTATTAAAAAGTATCCAACCGCATCAGTCGAATTTCTGATACTAAAGCTTAACCCATTAATCAGAGGTTGGGCCAATTACTACAGACATGATGTGAGTAAAGCAACTTTTAATAAGATTGACAAAGAGATATTTCTGAAGTTGCAGAGATGGACAAAGAGAAGACACCCAAAGAAGAATCGCCAATGGATTAAAGATAAGTATTTTAAATCTGTTGGAAATCAAAACTGGGTCTTTCAAACAACCATCAAGAATAAAGACGGAAAGCCAAAAACTATCCGGCTTATCAAGGCGTTAGATGTGCCAATAAAAAGACACATCAAGATTAAAGCTGAAGCAAATCCTTATGACCCTGTTTGGGAAATCTACTACGAGGAGCGATTAGGCTTTAAGATGTTAGACAACCTAAAATGGAAGAAGAAATTGCTTCATCTTTGGTATGCCCAAGATGGTATCTGTCCAACTTGTCATCAGAAGATTACGAAACAGACGGGATGGAACATCCATCACATCAAACGTAGAACTGATGGTGGCAAGGAAACGATGGATAATCTGGTACTTCTTCATCCCAATTGTCACACACAAGTGCATAGCCAGGGTTTGATAGTGACAAAGCCGCGTTCTGTAAAAAGAGCGTTACCAGATGCTTGAGCGTACTGCGGGGAAACTCGCACGGTGCGTTCTTAGGGGGCTGCGACACGAAGTTGCATATATATTTGTTATGAAAGGAGCAAGTAACCAACATAACCTGATGTTCTACCATCAGTATCCTACCAAGACATGCGATTGGAGTAATCCGATGGTATGAAGCT
>JBFLVQ010000879.1:0-3544 GCA_040758525.1 Acidobacteriota bacterium | reverse complement strand
GCCACAGCCGTAACACTCATAATACTCTCATCTTTCATGCCTGCACAATAAGATAACTTGCTCCTATAAAGAAAATGTAGAGAAAATAGCAAGTCTTAGGCCAATTACCTTAATAATCTTTAAGGAGGTGCTAAGCTGATGGACTATAAGGAATAGTGAGAGGTTATGATAATGATTAACGCTGATCTAAAGTGGGGCACAATATCGTAGATAGAGGCATAGTTGAGGAGAAATGGTTAAGAAGAAATCGCTAACACGTAGATGGAGAATTGAGCGAGCAAAGCAGGTACTAGAGCTTTATGAGCAAGGATAGTTACGTGGCCAAATAGCGAAAAGATATCAGACTAGTCTACGCAGCGTTGATCGGTTGTTAATGTTGGCTAGGAAGGGCGATCTTAGCGTACGTAAGCAACCAATGCGATGTTCAGATCTGGAAGAGTTGCTAGCGAATGTCTGGACAATGGATCAGTTAGCCACCAAGCTTGAAGTATCGCAACGCATGATTAGGAGTTGAGTGGGTGGCTATCGCCAAGCCGATCAAGCTACCCGTAGGAAGATATCGCAGTTAAAGAAAACAGTTCCACCTCGCCATCAATACGATAAGCCCTTACCTGGTCTAGCCCGATTATTGTCAGCTTGGCGCAAGGCAACACCAAGAGATAAAGAACTATTTTTACAGCTAATAAAGGCTCGTAGTAAGCGTTAGTACTTCTCACAAGCAAGATCAATCTCTAATGCAGTGAGCGCGATAATTCCTGGTTTAATTGCCTATTATGCATCGTAACGACGGTGATTCCCCTGATCGCTTACTCTTTTGAGATCAGGATTTTATATCTTCTCGTAGCGTTAGAGCAAAAAACCACCGGAAACCTCAATATCCTGAGCTGTCATCCATCCGAAGTCATCCGATAGCAAGCCCACGATCACTTTGCCAATATCCTCTGGAATTCCAATTCTGCCAAGGGCTGTCTGATCCGCTAAGGGCTTGATGAACTCAGGATGCTTGTCGAATATCCCGCCACCAAGATTTGTGTGAACTGGGCCAGGGGAGACCGCATTAACACGGATTTTTCGCGGTGCGAGTTCTTTGGCCAAGTAGCGAGTCCAGGATGACAGTGCAGATTTTGAAGGACCATAAGCCGAATACCCTACATATGAACCGCTACTGGCAGAGCTTGAGATGTTGACGATACGCCCGTTGTCTTCCATAAACTTGATGAGATGCTGTGTTAGAAAAAAGGGTCCTTTAAAGTTTGTGTTGAGGATTTGATCGAAATATTCCTCCGTCATTTCCACGAAGGCCATGCCGCCTCCGATGCCACCGTTGTTAACCAGATAGTCGAAGGTCGTTCTGCGCCAAACATCCTCAAGCTTGGTTTTCGCCGTTTGGGCAAAGTCCTCAAAGGTTGACTTTTGACTGAGGTCCAATTTTAGAGCCACGGCCTGGGATCCCCTATTTTGTTCAATTTCTTTAATAACCTCGTCAGCCTGGTTCTTGTTGGAATGGTAGGTAAGAATAACGCCTATTCCGCGTTTGCCAAGTTCGAGGGCTGTTGCTTTTCCAATGCCATTGCTTCCACCAGTAACGATTGCAATTTTCATGTCTAGATTCTCCTGCTTATTTATTTGTTCATCACAATTCTATTTTCGTCGTTTTTACCAATGTAGCCTAGACCTGTTGTTGCCGATCAATTGCCTAAAAATGCCGAATATGAACAATAATACTTGCTCTGAAGCAAGATTTTACATCCAAGCAAAATCCTAATTATGCCTGTTTTGTTGAATTTCGGTAGGGAAAAGACTGATCTGTAATAATATATCTTTATGAAGAAGATTTTGGATGATCTCATCGAACTGACGAAGAGAGCAGGTACCCAGCCATTAGAAACGGGAGTTCCTCGACTAAGCATGATAAGTGGGGATATCCCTAAACATCAGCTTGCCGCCCTCTACAAGCCGATGATTGGTTTTACAATTCAGGGAACAAAAATTCTTTCCATTGGGGGACGCACCATTGCACTGAAAGGGCCGTCATACTTCGTGTTGCCAATGCATGTCCCAGCAACAGCGAGCGTACATCCAAGCCGCGATGGCCGTCCTTACATTTCCCTTGGGCTTGAGCTCAATCAGAGCATGCTTCAAACTTTGCTTAGAGAGCTTCCAGAAGATCTGATACCAAAATCTTTTCAGAAATTCGCGGCCTGTGAGGTCAGCCTTGCACTCATGGACGCCTTGCTGCGGTTATTGCGTTTAACAAAGACTCCAAAAGATATTCCTGGGCTTGCGCCTGCGTATGAGCGCGAAATCCTTTATCGCATCCTAGTAGGGCCACAAGGGTGGTATTTAAGACAGTTGGGCTTGAGGGAAAGTAACCTATCCAAGATTTCACAAACTGTTAAATGGCTTCGTAATAACTATGCACAGGCCATTGATATTGGTGAACTAGCAGCAAAATCCGGTATGGCTGTAAATACTTTTCACCGTCATTTCAAAAAGGCAACGGGTTTAAGCCCGATTCAATTTCAAAAGCAGTTAAGGCTACTGGAGGCTAGAAACCTAATTGCATTTGAGGGTTACACAGTGGCCAGTGCTGCTTATGAGGTGGGTTATCAGAGCCCGTCGCAGTTTAATCGGGAGTACTCTAGGTTCTTCGGGTCGCCACCTGCAAGGGACACATCGATTTTGAGACAGATAGAAAATGCGAGAGTTACTTAGAAGTATGAGACAAATACCTGCCAGACGTACGCGCATCATGGCCTAACTAATGGTTCGATGTCCAGCCGTGTGATGAATGTATTGTGCCAATTCTCCTTTCGTGGGTGTACGTCGTATGGGAATTGCGAGGTATTTCCTGTATCGCTTTGGGGCAGGCGCCTCCACCAAGAATAAGCATAATATGTTCACGTTCGTTCGGCCTGTAACAAAACTAGCAGAACTCAAGGAAGCTGTTGCCACATATGCATCACGCGCAGCAGAGAGACTACGGCGTCAGGGATCTGTGGCATCGAGTATGCAAACTTTTATTGAGACTAGTAGATTTAATAATGATCCCTGGTCTTCAAATGAAATTACTATCCAGCTTGATCAGCCTACAGCTTACACACCAGAACTTGTGCGTGTTGCTACTGCTAGCATGGAGCGAATATTCCGTAGCAATTTTAATTATAAAAGAGCTGGTGTTATGCTGATCGGGATCTGTCCAGATAATAAGATGCAACGCGGATTTTGGGGGCGAGAGTATAGTGAGCGTGATAAAAGAGTAATGGTAGTTGTTGATCAGATCAATTCGCGATTTGGTAAAGACACTATTAAAGGTGCTGCAAGTGGTCTAAAGCAGTGCTGGCAAATGCGGTCAGAGATGCGTTCACCCAGATACACTACGTCTTGGGAGGATCTTCCCACAGTGCTTGCAAGGTAGAGCCATGAGGATCGATTTTTCACGATATCTTAAACGTTTGTTCTGCGGCTTTCAGTGTTATGATGATGGTCGAAAGAGAAAGGCCGTTTTTCGCTGTAGGGTATTGTTGAGAGGTGGTAGACCATA
>JBFLVQ010000878.1:0-3547 GCA_040758525.1 Acidobacteriota bacterium | reverse complement strand
GATACTCATTTTCTGGAGTATCAGGATCAGGATCGCGACGCAGCCAAAACTGTTCAATAAACTGCTCACGCTCCTCATCAGTTTGAAGCTTCTTGAAAGCCGCCTTCTCTTCTGGAGTGAGAATATAGGCGACATCGTTCTCCATCCAACGCTTGTAAACCTTATCGCCTTCCTCAAGCTTGCGTTCTCGCTTCTTACGTTTATCTTTAGTATCTTCAATAACCGCCCAGGCGGGGGTCGCTTGTAAAATAACTAACAGCGCCAGCATAAGGAGGCTGAGCCGTTTGAGTATGTACTGTCTCTTAATCATTTTTCCTCCTTCAACCTTACTCCAGCCTAGCTCTCTATTTGCTAGGCTATCTGAGAAGATGCCCCTAACCTTGCTGTATAGTTCTCTGCTATAAACATCAATATCTATGCTGGCTCAGATCTAGGCTTACCAAAGAGCCAGGCAATACCGATACTAAACAAATAGAGCCCCAGCATCGGTAAGTAAAAAACCATCATATTGGCAATATCAGACGTTGGCGATAAGATGGCAGCAAACAGAAAGATTCCGATTACCGCATAACGCCAAATTCCCAACAAAAACTGCGGCGTAACCAAACCGAATCGAGCTAAAAATAGTACTACTGTCGGGATCTCAAAAACAAGTCCTAATCCAAAAACAATGGTAATTATCAGATCAAAATACTCATTCACCTCAATAAGAGCACGGAAGTTCTGGGAAACCTCGAGTAGGAAATCGATCGCACGTGGGAAAGCAACATAATAAGCAAAAGCTGCCCCTAAGAGAAAAAAGACCGATGCCATTAACACAAATGGGAATACATAAACCTTCTCGTGTTGATATAGGCCAGGTGAAATAAAAAGCCATAATTGATAAAGAAGAAATGGTACACTAAAGGCAATGGCAGCATAGAAAGCAACTTTTACATATAGGTTGAAGCCGCCCTGTAGAGTATGCACAACCAACGCTTCGTTTGTATCACTATAGTTAGCTACTATCCCCATAGGCAATTCTGTGCCTTCTGGAACAACGGCTTTGCCAACCACTAGGGTGCTGGCTGTAACAATTACACGACCACTATCCTTCTTAACAAGTTTTGCTGGTAGTGTCGTGCCAGCAGGAATCGTTATTCCTTGTAAGGAGGCTTCCATATTAAAGGCGTAGATGAAGGCGGTATTATCGGCTAGTTCCTCAATTGGGCGAATAGCAATCTGATTGGTCTCAAGCTGTAGCTGTTTTTGGCGGCGTAACGCCTCGCGCACAGGTTTATCAAGAAACGCATAGATACGGTCTGAGAAAGTGAAACAGACGATAAATGCTATGGTAATGGCAATGGCGGAGTAGGTAAGTCGGCGGCGTAATTCATCCAGATGATCGAGAAACGACATTGATGTTTCTACCGTTGAGGATGTTTCCACCGCTGAAGTTGCATTACTACTCATTAAATGAGCCTTTCCTCGTTACTATTTTTATGCTATGGGTGCAGGTTCTTTATCCTCAGTGAGATTTTGATCTTTAGAGTCTATTTTCTCACTATGCGTTGTCAACGACGGTTGATTGTCTATGACCAGTGCCGAGTTTGGGTGTGTGGTTACAGATGTTGCTGAGGAGACACTGGCAATTGCCTGCTGAGACATCTCGTCATCTTCATCATCTTCGTCATCATCATTGCTGGTACTGATCGAGTTGGTGGCGGCCAGTTGCTGATTATCTTTAAGTTGATCACGTTCGACTTCCGCTTCCCAGGTTCGCTTAAACTCCTCAGAGGCACGGCGTAGCTGTGCCATGGTCCGACCAATAACCTTAGCAATTTCGGGAATCTTACGTGGCCCAAAGATAATTAGCGCAAAGGCAACGATAAAGAACATCTCTGTCCAGCCTAAATTACCGATTAACATAGCAACATTCTTTTCCAATCTTTGCGGCCACAACGACAGGTTGGACCGTCAGGATCTTGGTAGTTTCGAAGTTTAATATTAAGTGACCCTTCTCCGGCAAGTCAAGCAAAGCAACAACCTAACATAGGAGAAAAGACTTGGCTTTTATTTGACACTGTTTTATCCACTCAACTATAATTTTTATTTGGCTCTAGAGTCCGTTTCCAAATATTTTATTGCTGTCAATGTTGGTAGCAATATCAATCAGCATCAGGTCGAAGTCCTATGAAAACCATTACCAAATTGATACTTCTGATACTCATACTAGCAAACTTTGTTGTTCTTAGCCCTAACATTGCTGGATGTAATAGTGCTACGAAAAAGCCTGATTCCTTAGTAGTCACCGAACAACTTGAGCGTCCCCTGAGTGATTGTGTTAATAAAAACACCCTCAGTAAGGAAACTCGCCTTGGGTTTACTAACTATCTTAGCGGTAGTAGTTTTCTCCCGCGTTTTTTAGCGCCTGCGCATGCTGCTCAGTCTGCTCAGCAATCAAATCAGCAATCAAAAGATAACAAAGACCAGACTCTTACAGAGAACACCACCATATTTAATGTTACGTTACCAGTTATTGTAACGGATGATGATGGGCGCTTTATCTCTAATCTTTCAAAAGAGAATTTTGAGGTTTATGAGGATAAAAAGAAGCAGGAGATCATCGATTTTCAGGCGCAAACTGAACTGCCGCTCTACCTTGCGATTCTCCTTGATACTAGCGCAAGCGTAAAAGGAAAGTTGAAATTTGAGAAGGACGCTACTCTTAGTTTTCTCCAAACCGTGCTTAAACGGCGTAAGGATCAAGCAATGTTAGTTACTTTCGATTCTACTGTGGAGATGCGTCAGGATTTTACTGATGATCTAAATCTGCTCAATAAAGCCATCACTGATGTACGAGCAAGCGGTAATACCGCTATTTATGATGCTGTGCATAGGGTTTGTGAAGAGAAGATGTTCAATGTCCCAACCCCACGCAAAGTTATTGTGGTAATCACGGATGGCTCAGATACAGCAAGCAACCATACTTTAGAGGAAGCCATTGAACTTGCTCAACGCAACGAAGTGGTCGTCTTTGGCATCAGTACCAAGGGCGCAGGTTTCTTTGGTATTGGTGGTGGTCAGGTGGCAAATGAGGATGATAAGGAGCTACGCCGTCTTTGTGAAGAGACTGGCGGTGAAGTTGCTTTTCCCGGCAACTACCTAGATTTAGAACGTGCATTTTCTAATATTAATACAAAGTCGCGTCGCTATTACTTGCTTGCTTATGAGCCACAAGATCCAGAACGACCTGGCTATCGTAAGATTGAGGTCAAGCTGGTTGGCCGTAAGGGACTGAAACTTCGTACCCGTAAAGGTTATAATGTGTTAAACAAACGGCCCGTAGACACCTCCGGGCAAACTATGCCGGTTCGATGAGGAGCGCTATGAGAAGAATCTCTGTTCTCGTCTTACTAGTTCTTCTGCTAGTGGTTGGCTTACCACTGTCTTCAACTGTACAAGGGCAGGGACAGAAGTCAAAAAATACTAAAGATCAAGAGGAGGATGGTGGTGAGGTGCTCAAAGTGGGCGCCGAACTAGTCACTGTCCCTTTTAGCATAACTGA
>JBFLVQ010000877.1:0-3548 GCA_040758525.1 Acidobacteriota bacterium | reverse complement strand
TATAATTGAGCATACCATTTTTGTGGAAATATTGTTACGCTTCTGTTGATTAAGAAAAACCATCAATTTATCTGCAGTAATAACTTCCGGGTTATCATGTATTAAATTATCAACTTGGAGTTTCCTGTTTGGAAAGATAACCTTCTGAGAAATTTGCTCACTCGCTAATTTGATTCCTTGTTCAGAAAGATACTCAAGAAGTATTGTCCTCTTCTCATTATTATACTCTACAAGGTTATGATAAGGTTTTTGTCTTCCATCTCTCTTTATATGAACCCAATCACCTCCGTGTACAAAAAGTTGACCAGACCAATTTTTAACTTCAATTATGTATAGCTTGGTTGGAGTAACTATAATAAGGTCTATTTCCCGTTTACCTCTTCTTTTTGAAGATGACACCCTCTTTCCTGCAAACAATTGTGCTCCTTTATAATTTATGTGCTTTTCTATCAAGGACTGAAGCCAGGCTTCTGCCTGCCTTCCTGCAGATACCGTTGGCTCTTCATAAAAGTACGGCGTTTTTACGAGTTGATACCATTCACCCAACCTGGTTGATGTATTCTGGTTGGGTCTCATATATCTTTAGACTTACCCAAACACTTATATGATGGTTTTTGACAAACTTTGCAAATAGATGTACATTTGTTGGAATCGTACCATTGTAACCATTGTAGGAATAGACGAATTAATACGGTAGGACTAATACGACTTCTTAAATATTTAGCCTGAGCGAAATGTAAATAGGTTTCTTAGAATGGATACGGGCGAATTTCACAGGCTTTTTCTGCCATTGCGCGAGCATGTGGTAATGCTTCAATAACCTTGAGTGTCTGCTAGTTTGCATACTTTGGCATCACACAACTACTACAAATTTTATGCCAGCAATTCTCGCAAAGACTGAGAGTATGTATAAACTTAATCGCTTTTAGTCAGCCAATGGATCATTTCCATCCTAGCTAGTTTATAAGCCGCCTCAGCACTAGGCAGTGCAGCATCTGCTTCCCATTTCTGATAAGTTTGCCTCACTATTGATGTGAGGCATGGATTGAAACTAACTTGTTCCGGAGCGCCTAACGCTCGTGTTCAGCAGCCGCGAGGGGCATTCCAATGTTGATGAGCGACTCGCTTCGTGGTCTCCGCTGGAGCGGATTGTTACTTGAATTGTTTGATTGGAAAGGTCGGGCAACGGCTTTATCCTTGCCCGCCCTACTTGGTTGATCATTGCGTTCAGATCAAGAGTGTAGACCTGACACTTTATGTTCCTCTACTTAGGATTGGCCTGTGACCGTATCGTAGATGGTCTTCGCTCCGGTGAAGGTCGGGTCAACGTCTTCTTCAGTGCCGTGCGTGCCGTGATCGTTGTCCAGTCGCCAGCTAAACATGCCCAGCAGCCCATTCTGCAAGGCATATTGCGTCCAGGTCTGCGTATCCGCGAGCGAGGTTTGCACTGCCCCATTCTCGGTAGAGGCTCCGCCCATCAGGATGCTAGCCTTGACCCCGGCCTTCGTCCACATTGGGACATCATTCGGGGTGCCCGAGGATGAGTAGTCCTGAAGCTCTACAGCATCGACGTTGTCGTTGAATGCCTGAACGGCGTTGTTTCCGTATAGCTGCGTGGGTCCGTTTCCGGGCCATGGTGCAGAAACCGCGATCCCTAGCCCCGCCGCTCTGAAGCTTGGACCAAGCTGGGTTACGAACTCGGCCACAAAACTCATGCCGTCGCTCTCGGCGTCAATCGAAATCCCACTGTAACCGTTGGCCTGAAGCCAGGCGACAATGTTGTTGGTCGAGCGGTTCTGGTTCTGATTATTGTCGAGAACGGTCTCGGCGATTCCTGTGTCACCGAGTCCCGCGTAGATCACCACGCCCGGTGCTTGTGCCAGGATCTGCTCCTTCACCGCGTCGGCGAACTGCCCGGTCATTTGTATGGTGTACCCGCCTGCTGTGGCAACCGAGAGCTGCCCGAAGGCGAGGTTGTATCGGGTTGCATAGTTGAGGGGAACCGTCTTGTTTACGAGGTTGTTCAGCCCAGTCTGGTTCCAGGTGTCATACCAGGTCGCAATCTCGAATGTGGGTGTCGCTTTGCTTGTTTTGCTTGTCATGATCTGCCCTCCATTAAGGATAGTTTTTCACACCAATATGTAACAGATACCGATTGTAGTATCTTATATAGACGCTCAGCATCTTCATATTGTGAATATTACGCAACGACACCCCTAGCCATTCAACCAACCTATCAATTCCCTGTCCCTTACTGCACTATCCATAGTCTCCTAACGCCAACATCAGTAACAGAAAAAGTGCCTCATGTTTTTCTATTATAAAAATCTATGGCACTTTTATCTATATGATGGATGTTTTGTCATGCTTTTGCCCTCCACTTAACCATGTTATCCCTAGCTTCGTTTGGAGTCATTTAGTTATCATTAATTACAGAAATGAATCGCAATTGATTTGATACTGCTTTTACAGGTAGAAATCCCGGTGTTCCAATGTGGGCATTAACATCACGAAAGGCATCGTTGTAAACTGCCTTGAGTGCAAGTCCTACAGGATTGCCGCCAACACGACCTGGCACATTGTTACCACTAGTTGTCGCAATATTTCCCCCGTTGGCAGCCATCCATTGACCTAGTGCATTCCAGTATGCTTGAAAATTTGCAAGCTGATTGGCTGTTAGCGTATCTCGAACATTGTTTTCAGTTGGATCTTCAAGTAATGCATCTCTTTCCTGTGCGGTCATTACACCTGCGTTGACCAGTTCTTGACTCATTGCCGCTGCAAGTTGCTGGTCTGTAAATGGCATACTATATCTCCTTTTTGGTTAAATTTATATTTCTTACGGAATTAATCTATCGTAGAAGTTGCCACGTAACATTCAATTTCAATTGCTAGTTATTGAAACAACAAAGTAGCAGTACAATGCCTGTAAAAATAAGGGCATTGCTATCATTCTTTTGTATTGATATTGCTAGGTCGGCCCATTGATTATGCTAGGCTTGCGAATTAATTCCAGCAGTTGTGAGTGGTTCTTCCGCAGTTCTGGGCTATCTTCCCGCAGTTATTGTGGAGAAACTAGGACTTGTCTTTATTAACTCAACTATCACAAAATCGACATCAGCTTTTACCACTCACAAACCAGTACGCTTAGATAATGCCAATGTGAAATTTGCTTTTGACGGCATGATCTTGCTTGCAATGGGAAACCATGAACGCGTCAGCGCTGGCGTACTTGATGCTATGCACCATACACCAGTACTAACTATTAGCAAGATCCAGAATGGTAAGCGATCAACCATTGCCACATTGCAAGGAGAGCAACTACGTGGCACGTGGAATATCGATGTTGATGGTGTACAAGCGGGAATAGGCAAGTATTATAGTGATACTCCACAGGTCGATACTCAAGATCTAAGATGGGCAATTGATTTCAACGAACTATATAAGCAACCATTAACTATTAAGAGTGATGCATTGTTTAGCAAGATTCATTTTAGCAGCGGTTTATTTTATACAAGAGAATTAAGCGATGTGAAGTATAGATTCTT
>JBFLVQ010000876.1:0-3550 GCA_040758525.1 Acidobacteriota bacterium | reverse complement strand
TTCTGCAAAATCAACTGCTGTGCTGGTCCACCCTGCTCTTCCAATATACCAGCAAGTAGATATTCCATATGTAATCTATTTTTGTTAAGCGTATCTCGAATTCCATCAGCATAATTGAGTGTTCGTAGAGATGCTGTGGAGAGGCGTTGGAACAGTACCGACTCATTTATTTGATCGTTGGAAGGAACATCTTGAGCCTTTTCATAAGGCTTCTCTGCAACCAGACTGCTTTCTGGAAAGATCAACTTATCGACAAAGGGCTTTAGCAGATTGCCAGGAATTGCATACCATAGATTCATCGTATCGGTGGAGAGTGTCGATAAAATCCCAACGATTTTATTATTGATTATTACTGGCGCACCTGACATACCGGGACTAGCATAAGAAGGCATCTCAACTACTAGAAGTTCTAGAAATTTTTGCCTATCTCTAGTCATATTAATGCCGTGAAGAGACATTGCCGGCTCAGAAGCTGGGATATAGAAACTTTCCCATTCTACTTCATTTTGAGGTCGCTGATCGGAGAGTAGATAAGGTATTTTGAATGGTGATGGATGAGAGAGTTTAAGCACAATCACGCCCAGCTCTCGATTATTGTAAATAGGAGTAACCGCAGTTTTCCAAGGGCTAGGCCAATGTGGAAAGCTAAGTTCAAGCTCTTGAGTACTACCTTCAGTTGGTGGCATAGCGAGAAGGTGAGTAGCCATAGCAATGGCAAGGTTGTCAGAAACCAGAGTCGCCATCTGCCATCCTTCCTTACTCTCGTCTTTAATATGTAGACTGGCAGAAACTAGCTCACTAGCGGTCAGGGTATTTTCCATCTGATCTCCTCTACGAAATTGAATTTGAGAGTTTTCAAATCGCTTCGATCTATCAGAAGACGGTTTTTCTTGCCAGGACCTTACAAATAACCATTGTTATCAGCTTAATAACGAATTTTCTCTAATATTGTGTTCTTAAGGAGAATAAATATTTCCTGTTACGCTTGCAATGAAAAGTGAAAAGGAAAGGAGTTTAAGTTGGATTGTAAGATACCGCCCGGACAGTGACTGCTTCCAGGCGGTATAGGGGGTTAACTTGTTAACATATGTTCAACGACTTGATAACTGGCATTGAGTGCATCATCAAGTTTACTAGCATCACGGCCACCTGCTTCAGCTAGATCTGGCCGACCGCCACCACCGCCACCAACAATAGCCGCGACCTCTTTAATAATTTTGCCAGCATTAAGCCGTTTGGTGAGCGAGTTGGAGACACGTACAACAAGTGCTGCCTTGTTATCCTCTACCATTCCTAGCACCACCACACTATCACCCAATTTCTGGCTAAGCGTATCAGCCAACTGGCGCATACCGGCGCGATCTAGATCGTTTACACGCTGTGCCAGTGCTTTTACTCCGCTGATAGTACGTGCTTGATCGAGTGCGGAAGTGGCCGACTGACTTGCCAATTTAAGTTTCAGCGATTCAAGCTGAGTATTGGCTGCTTTGAGGGCTGACTGTAGCCGTTCGACCTGTGCAGGAATATCCTGCCAACCAGATTTAAAAGTCTGAGAAAGTGTATCAAGAATTTCATAAGCCTGTTGATAGCGTTCTATCGCAATTGGTCCTGTCACTGCTTCTAGACGACGTATGCCGGCAGCGATAGAACTGTCACTAGTAATCTTAAAGAGACCAATATCACCAGTAGCCGAGACGTGTGTACCACCACACAGTTCCTTGCTAAAGCCTGGCACCGTAACAACACGTACACGGCTTGCGTATTTCTCGCCGAAGAGTGCTACTGCGCCAGTAGACATTGCCTTTTCTAATTCCATCTCTTCTTTGGAAACCTGAGCATTGTGCTGTATCTGTTCATTGACCAGTCGCTCGATTTCGCTGATCTCTTCTTCACTAAGAGAGGCATAATGTGTGAAGTCAAAACGTAGCCGATCTGGCGCAACCAAACTACCAGCTTGTTTGACATGAGGGCCTAGCACCTCTTTGAGTGCAGCATGTAGTAGGTGTGTGGCAGTATGATTGAGCATTATACGGCGGCGGCGCTCGGCATCTACAAGCGCAGCCACTGCATCACCTTTCTTTAATTCACCCTTCTCCACCTCGACTTTATGAACCGAAAGACCAGTAACAGGAGAGAAGGTGTCGAGTACCTTAACTAAAGTCCCCTCTTTCTCTAATACACCAGTATCGCCAATCTGTCCGCCAGATTCAGCATAGAAAGGGGTACGATCGAGCACCACTTCACCAGATTGGCCTGCCGTGAGTCTCTCCACCTCGGTATCTTCGGCAATTAGCGCCATGACTTTAACGCCAAGCAGTTCTGTACCCTGATATCCAGTAAAGTTACTCTTGGTACGTTCGGCAACTTGTTGATAGATAGCTTTTACTTTTTGTGGCGTAATTGTTGTACCAGAAGTCTCTGGCTGCTGTATAGTATTGATAGTCTTATCAAAGCTCTCCTGATCCCAGCTATGACCTTGCTGTTCAAGCATTACTTTCATTAAATCAGGTGGCATTCCATAAGTATCATAGAGCCTTGCTAGCTCCAGGTAAGGTGGCATCTGTCCACCATGACGCTCGACCAGATCAGAGAACTTCGGCAAGCAGGTGTTGAGTGTATGACGGAAACGCCTCTCTTCACCCTGTACAATTTGACCAAGAAAGTTACGTGCAGTAAGCAGTTCTGGATAAGGACCGCTCATCATATGGGTAACAAAATCGGTCACTTTATCAAAAAAGAGATCCGATAGCCCCAACCTTCGACTGCCATGATAGATTGCACGTCGCATAATCTTGCGCAGTACATAGCCACGCCCATCATTACCAGGTATTATGCCATCTGCAATTGCAAAGGCAGTAGCACGGGCATGATCAGCAACTACACGCATAGACATGCCTTCTGGAGTGTTATAGTCGTACTCTTTACCACAAAGTTCAGCGATAAAGTTAATAATCGGTTTGATCAGGTCAGTATCAAAATTGGTTTTGACTCCTTGTAGAACCGCTGTGAGACGTTCCAGACCAGCGCCAGTATCAACCGAAGGCTTGGGTAGTGGAGTAAGCGTTTTCGTTTCATCTCGGTTAAATTGCATAAAGACTAGATTCCAAATCTCTATACAATCATCACCAGGACCATTAACCATACCGCCATGCTGCTGAGAGAGATCATCACCTATATAGTAATGAATCTCTGTACAAGGGCCACAAGGACCGGTATCTCCCATCTGCCAGAAATTATCTTTCTCATCAAATTTAAGTATACGATTAGCGGGGGCGCCTACCTTCTTCCAAAGTTCTAGTGCCTCGTCATCATCTTTATAGACAGTAAACCAGAGTCGATTGAGCGGTAGTTGAAACTCTTTGAGCAGCAGTTCCCAGGCAAAAACAATTGCCTCTTCTTTGAAATAGTCGCCAAAGGAGAAATTGCCGAGCATCTCGAAGAAAGTATGGTGACGAGCGGTCTTACCAACTTCTTCAAGGTCATTATGCTTGCCGCCAGCTCTAATGCATTTCTGTGAAGTGGTTGCACGCTTGTAGTCACGTTGCTCTAG
>JBFLVQ010000875.1:0-3550 GCA_040758525.1 Acidobacteriota bacterium | reverse complement strand
AAAAACGGTAGTAATAAAGCAAACAACAATAAGAATCGTTTAACGCCTCTGGACATAAGCAGGTCCTCCTTAACTACAAGTGAAATAACTGGGCGATGCTATTGCAATAGTATGAGCAAAGTCAAGCAGCGAGCCTAAAGTGAGGGTTTTAAATAAGTCATTACATCGGGAAGGATAATTTTCACTCATCACACATATTTGAATCGCTGAAATGCTCAACAGGTACATCAGCCCAGAGCTGCGCATCGATAGGGGCAGCAGGCAGGACGTGTTCAACAATTGCTTGTTGTTGCTCATCAGTAGCGTTTGAGTCAGCATCCATTGTGGCAGCCGGAGTATCAGATGAGTCAGAATCAGCATCAGAATGCATAGGAGAATCCTCGACGATAGGTTTATTGAAGTAATGGGCAAAAGTAGGTAGCGCTGGTGACGTGGCGCTAATGGCAGGGATAGATCTTTGCTGGACATCATTTCCATCTACGACATCAGGTAAATCAGGGTCAAGGCTCGCAGCGGCATCAAAGAGGCCCTCCTCTACCTGCTTCAACAGATTAAGCCAGACAAGATGAGATTGCTTGTTAGCTATGCGGTCGAAGTACTTTTGTGTAGGATCATCGCCGTGTGAGCGCTGGTCTGATATTTTGGTGCTATAGAGTTTAAGAAAAAGAATTGGGGAAAATGAAACGAGCATAGGTTATCTTTCTTGTAAGCGTTCAGGGGGTAAAAAGGGCTAAAACCCTTGAACTTTTCCATAGAGCAAAAACCACTTTCTCAGAATTGAACAAAGTTTTTATCACTCATATGAAAAATGTTGTACTTGCCATTTTGAGGACTACTATATAAGTCCCTCTACCCCCGTGAACGGTTACTCTTTCTTTAACTATAAAACCAAAAAGAAGGGGATAACGATATGCTCGAATTTCGATTAACGATAACAAAAAAAGAGCGAGAAGGCCTCAACAAAAAATTAAAAACCGCCCAGCAAGCAGGTAATATTGCACAAGTAAAGAGAATATTGGCAATCTTATCAATAGCAGATGGGGTAGTAAGAAAAGAGATAGCATTAATCTTGAAAGTGTCAGCAGAGAGTATCCGACTGTGGACAGAGAAATATTTGTTGGCAGGGATAAGTGGGTTAGCAGCAGGAAAATCTCCCGGCAGGCCAGCAAAATTAACTAAATTGCAGAAGAAAGAATTAGCCCAGATAATAGATAAGAGACCACAGAAAGCCGGCTTTAGCGGAATGTGTTGGCGTTGTCCAATGATACAGAATCTGATCTATGAAAAATATGGAGTCTACTACTCTATTCAATACCTCAGTCAGTTATTGAGAAGTATGGGATTTACTTACACTAAGACTAGATTTAAATCTGATCATCTTGATAAGCAAGAAAGAGAAAAATGGCTCTTGCAGACTTGGCCTGAAATAATGAGCCTTTCAGCAGAAAAGCAGGCTTATATCTTGTTTGGCGATGAAGCCAGCTTTCCCCAATGGGGAACGCTCTCTTATACCTGGACTAGACGTGGTAAGCAATGGAGTGTGAAAACATCTGGCAAGAGGAAATCTTACAAGGTATTTGGGCTCATTGATTATTTTACCGGTCGATTCTTCTATAAATGCACACAAGCGCAACTCAACTCAACTTCCTATACAGAATTCTTGCAGGAGGTTATGACCAAGACACGCAAGCATATTATTCTCATTCAAGATCGTGCTCGTTATCATACCAGTAAAGCTACCAGGGAATTTTTCACTAACCATAAAGAGCGCATTACTGTTTTTGACTTACCGGCTTATTCACCAGACTACAATCCTATTGAGAAGCTTTGGAAGAACATTAAAAAGGACCATACTCATTTGTGCTACTTCCCAACTTTTGTTTCTCTTATCGATAAGGTTGAAGAGGCTCTTTGGCAAGTCACCAATGCTCCTAAAGAAGTTTTTGATCTTTGCGGTTTCTATGATGACCTTAATGAAAAGTTGCTTGCTGCTTAGTTGCTATTGCAACCAAATTATTTATCTTTAAAGCTATAGTAAAAGTGAAGTTGCTGAGATCGCCTATTTGTGCGAAGCCCGCTTACTGCCGCCCTTTTCCGGTGTTCAGATCGGTATGGGGGAAAGAATGGTAGTTCGAGCGATTGCGCAGGCTACCGATAAAACTCTGCAACAAGTAAATAAAGCGAATCAACGGCTCGGCGACATTGGATTGGTTGTAGAAAAATTGTTGCCGGCCAAACATAGCAGTAAGCTTACAGTTTCTCAGGTTTATGCTTCTTAAGAGGTCGTGGGATGCGTTCGCGGCTAGGTATTGGTGCTCTGTTGGCTGCCGTTTATGAAAGTCAGACGGATAGTTTCAAATCTATTGCTAAAATTGGCAGCGGTTTTAGTGAAGAGAATTGGATTAAGCTAAGAAAATTATTAGATCAAGTAAAGACAGCTAGAAGATCAGCGCGTGTTGATGCTTGCCTCACACCGGATGTTTGGATAGAACCAAAATATGTTATTACGGTGCTTGCCGATGAGATTACTCGCTCGCCAATGCATACCTGCTCAAGTGATGATCAAAAGAGTGGTCTATCGTTACGCTTCCCTCGCGCGATCGGTTTTATTCGTGAGGATAAATCGCCGGAAGATGCCACTACCACTGATGAAATTAGAAAAATGTATGCAATGCAGAAGCGTAAGAAGATTTAACAAAAATGTTTTAACCTCTCAAGCACACTGTTGAACTTCAATAATATGTGATTAAAGATCAGAATGGTAAAATGAAATTGATATGTACTTCCAGAGAACAGGTCTGTTGATTATGATTGCGGGCACAGCTATTGCGCTCATCGGCTTTCTTGTGTGGTCTGGGAGTCTAGCTTGGTTTGGTCATCTACCAGGTGATATTCGCATTGAACGAGATTCAATACGAGTTTATGTGCCGATCACATCTATGTTAATCGTATCAGTGCTTCTCTCGGTGCTACTATACCTCCTCAAGCGTTTCTTATAAATTCTAGCGCCTTCCTTTAATTAGACATTAATTGAAATAATGGTAGGATAGTAAGATGCTTAACTATGAAGAGGTTAAGAAGAACAAGAAGCAGTTTTTAGCACTGACATGACTAACAATAGAAGAGTTTGAAAAGTTACTATCAGCATTGATTCGAGTATATGAGCGAAAGAACCCCGCAAACAAGACATTGAAAGGAAAAGAACGCAAAGGTAAAGCTGGCGGGGGAGACAGCAGTGAGTTAGATAGTAACGAACAAAAAAGGCATTACAACTGGCTGTTAGTACCGGAGCATTGTGTAGACAAGGGCGGCCTAATAAGCCAATCGAGGATAAGCCTAAGCGTAAACCTGGACACATGCTAAAGTAGAATTGCTGATTAATTCATACTAGCAATCTCAACAACCAAGAGATTTAAGAGTTATTGCTTCAATTATTTCAATAAGTCGTTATAACCATCTACTTGAAAATACCAGATGTCATTCTGTTCCCGTTTAGCAACTACAACAAATTTTCCATCACTTTTGCGCGATTCGCCTTTGTCATTGAACG
>JBFLVQ010000874.1:0-3551 GCA_040758525.1 Acidobacteriota bacterium | reverse complement strand
CATCGTAATAGGATTCATAACATATGATGATGACCTAAATAGCTACTCTCTTTGCTTCTTTCTATTTCTATCAAAAGGTATTAAGGAAAGAATATTACATCAACAGAGATAATAGCCCATATTTTACCAGGTTGGGAAATTACTTGAGGTATTTCGTCCCAGATATTCTGATTTTTCCTAATCATAGATCTTATTTGTTAGGCTTTTCTAAAGGCCTATTTATTGCTAAAAAAAGCAATTACTAATTTTAATGATAGTATTATGATAATGGGAATGGTTGTTGCATTAGAGCAGAATTAATACGTAACTAGTGATGAGCATTAGGCTATTGATCATCACTGCGAAAACCTAACAACACCCAATATGAAGGAGTTGGTATGAGGCTTATTAAAGAACTACAAGAGACCACCTGTTTTACCCAACCTTTGTTCACTAGAATTGAGATTGCCTTTAATCTGCTACGTGCCAGCATTCCTTCTGAGTCTTGTACTGCCCAAGCACTAAGAACAAGACGTGAATGGTGGGAGATTGCTGAAGCAGCACAAATAGATAGTAATGCTTTTGATAACCCTGCCTTTGCTGACATAATAGCACTTGCTAATGCTGCTGCTTGTGCTTGGCAACGATGTAATGGCTATGGTAAAGCTGCTAACTTAGCAGTATCGAGTCCTAGTGCCTATTTTATCTAGTTAACAGAGAATAGCGCATTCAGTAAGCTATCCTACCATAACCATGTTAAGTTGTATAAACCGTGTTTAACGCGTATGTGCAATTACAACCAAAGAAAGACCCCTCTACCTATGGTTGTAATTGCACATTGCTGTACCGCTATTCTTAAAAGAGCCATAGACGATATTGGTATCGAAGCGTGTAACGTCGAGATCTATGGCCCATTGCAGAATAACGATAATCTCCAGTCTTTAGGGCTAGTTCTTAGCTCAATGATGCCATATCAATAACAAAACGGTACTTTACATCACTCTTAAGCATACGTTCATAGGCTTCATTGATCTTCTGTATAGGGATCACTTCAATGTCTGAGACAATGTTATGTTGAGCGCAGAAATCGAGCATCTCTTGTGTCTCCTTTATTCCACCAATGATTGAGCCAGCAATTTGCCGGCGCTTGAAGATAAGATTGATAATGCTAGGGGATGGGTGTGGATCTTCTGGTGCACCAACTAAGCAGAGCGTGCCCTCGCGTTTAAGCAGCTCTGTGTAGGCATCTAGATTATGTGGCATTGACACGGTATCCAAAATAAAGTTAAAGCTATTTAAGTGTTTTTGCATCTCAGCGGGATTTTTAGAGATAACTACTTCATCGGCGCCTAACCGCTTAGCATCTTCAACCTTACTTGGTGAGGTGGTAAATAGAACTACATGTGCACCCAGCGCATGCGCCAACTTTACCCCCATATGGCCTAAACCGCCTAATCCTACAATACCGACTTTGCTACCTTTGCCTACTTTCCAATGGCGTAATGGTGAATAGGTGGTGATACCCGCACACAGCAGTGGGGCAACTGCTGCAAGGTTTAGCTGCTCCGACACATGTAGTACAAAGTGTGTATCTACGACAATCTGGTTGGAGTATCCACCATAGGTCATATTGCTGGTATGTTTATCTGGGCTGTTGTATGTCAGAATAAGTTCGTTCTCGCAGTATTGCTCTAAACCTTCGGCGCAGCTTGCACATTTTCGACAGGAATCGACCATACAGCCGACCGCAGCTAGGTCACCAATCTTAAAGGATTTTACCTGGTTGCCGACCTTGGTTACACGACCAACGATCTCATGCCCTGGCACCATAGGATAAACAGTATTCTTCCACTCATTACGGGCCTGGTGTAGGTCTGAATGGCAGACTCCACAGAATAGGATTTCTATCTGCACATCCTCTGGACCAGGCTCGCGACGCTCGAAGGTAAATGGCACAAGTGGGGTAGTTGCGCTCTGGGCAGCATATCCAAAACTCTTAGTCACAAATAATCTCCCTTCATTTATAAATCACACCTGCTAATTCACCGGCGCGATTCTCAATTATCTTTTCTTTAAGTTGCTTGAAGCAGCCTGTTTTACTTTGCGTATGGCAGGTCGAAGTTGAGTTAGTTCGGAGTCAGGTATGGGATCACAAGAACTATGTGTGCAAGTAGGAATTCGTTCAGAGAGCTTCCTGGCAATGTCTGCCGCTGCCTGATTGTCATGGGCCTCTATCGCATGCCAATAGGCGATCTTCTGATTGATATAGTTTAGATAGCCCTGCATCTGTTTTAGCCTCTCTTCCAGCACCTGCTGCTGCGCCTCTAAGAGTTCTTTTATTTGAGGAGCAGCATCTACACCTTGAGGCAAAAGCTCAAAATATCGGCGCATATGATCAAGCGACATGCCTGCAGCGCGCAGGCAGGCAAGCGTCTCAAGCTTGGCGATATCCATTGCCGAATAGCGGCGGTGGCCACTCGATCCATGACGACGCACAGACTGTAGTAGGCCAACCCGCTCATAGTAGCGTAGAGTGTGTTCGCTCAATCCAGTCAGTTCAGTCGCCTGTTGGACGGTGAATTGCTCATCCGACGCGCTGATTGCTTCTCCCAAACCCTTTTTCATCAAGAGAACCTCCCGACTTTTCCCGACTTCAATATCTGCATCAAGACGAGTGTACAAAAGCTAGAGCGCTCTAAGTCAAGCGTCAGATGCAAAAAGAATTACTAGAAATATCCGGATAGATCCATCATATCGCTGTTAGATAACAGTGAGAAACTAAAATATAAAGTTATGCGTACGATATTCTACATTGTTTTGCTTTTTTAGTAGATCTAATTCAAAGTTAAGTTTTTCAATCATAGTTTGAAGAATGAGGTTGATGATGGTAGAAGTGAAACATTTAACAATGGAAGAACTTGAGGCCGGATTAACGGAGATCCGTCAATCTCCTAAAGATCAAGGCATGTTAAAGTTGATTGTGCGACGACCAAAAATCGATCAACGAGAGATTTTGGAAGAGGGTGAACTTGATCTAATGGAAGGTCTGGTAGGCGATAGTTGGAGAACGCGTGGCAGTTCTCGTACCTCAGATGGATCATCGCATCCAGATATGCAACTTAATATCATGAATTCTCGTGTAATTGCCCTGGTAGCGCAGGATAAAGATCGATGGCAATTGGCAGGGGATCAGCTTTTTATCGACTTAGATCTAAGTGCTGAAAATTTACCACCAGGCAGTCAACTAGCCCTTGGTTCAGCCGTGATTGAAGTAACTGATCAACCTCATACCGGTTGTAAAAAATTTGTTGCCCGTTTTGGCTTAGACGCGATGAAGTTTGTCAATTCACCGGTAGGAAAACAGCTTCATCTACGTGGCATCAATGCTAAGGTCGTTCAACCTGGCAAGATTCGAGTTGGCGATATAGTTAAGAGAGTTTAAGTGACTTCCTCCCTTCAATAAATAGAAGGGCATCCCTGGTGCAGCACTTAAGCAGCCCCAACCGAGCAGGAAACAGCATTAGCAATAGGGATGGTATGGGATACCGATTTGTAGACCATATGACGACCCA
>JBFLVQ010000873.1:0-3565 GCA_040758525.1 Acidobacteriota bacterium | reverse complement strand
TATGGTCTACCACCTCTCAACAATACCCTACAGCGAAAAACGGCCTTTCTCTTTCGACCATCATCATAACACTGAAAGCCGCAGAACAAACGTTTAAGATATCGTGAAAAATCGATCCTCATGGCTCACCTTGCAATCACTGTGGGAAACTCGTCCCAGCGCGTAGTATAACGCGGTGAACGATTAGAGGCCCGCATCTGCCATGTCTGTTTTAATCCTTCAGCAGCTAACTTGACGGTGCCTTTGCCAAACTTTTCATTAAGCCGATCCATCGCTTGCATAGCTCGTTTCTGCTTCTCTTCGTATTGCCGTCCCCAGAACGATCCTTGCGCTTGGTCCTCATCAACTATGCCAAGCAAGATTATACCCGCTCGTTTGTAACGATACCCTGCCTTGTAGATCTGCTCAACTGCTATTATTGCCTGCTTGATGAGATCTGGAGTATATGCCGTTGAGGATTCTAATTGAAATGTTACACTATTGCCGTACTGAGGTTCATCAACAAATCTATTGGTCTCTATAAACACTTCCATTGCTGACGCCACAGATCCTTGCCTTCGCAGCCGAGTTGCTGCCTCTGTGGTGTAAGTAGCGACCGCTTCTTTAAGCTCTCTCAACTCTTCAACTGGTCGTCCAAATGAGCGTGAACAGATAATAGTCTGTTTAGGTGGCGGTGCTAATTCCAGGGGTATACAAGGGATTCCTCTCAATTCCCATACGGTACGCAGGCCGACTATTGTTAAGTGTTTGCGTATCCATTTGTCAGGCGCGTCTCGGAGCTGTTGTGCAGTCGTGATTCTATTCTTTAACAGCAATTCAGTATATCTTTTCCCTATTCCCCATACATCTATTACGGGAAGTTGTGCTAGATGATCATCAACATTTTGGTCGTTAGTGAGATCAAGCACTCCATTATATTCACGTCTCTTCTTCGCAAACTCTATGGCAGCTTTGGTGAGTGTTTTCGTCTTCGCGATCCCGACAGAGCATTGGACTCCTATACACTGCCTAACCTTTTGTCGGATGCTTTGCCCAAGTGAAGTTAAATCTTCTATACTGCTTTTTTGTAGTGTCAAAAATGCTTCGTCAATGCTGTAGATTTCAATCTCTGGTGAGAAGTGCTTCAGCAACTCCATAACCCTGCTTGACACGTCCCCATAGAATTCATAATTTGGCGATAGAACTTTTACACCATACTTGCAAAAGATCTCCTCCCATTGAAAGCGAGGACCACCCATGGGCAGTCCAATCACGCGCGATTCTTTCGACCTCGCCACAATACAACCATCATTGTTGGAAAGTACCACCACTGGTTTTCGAGTGAGTTTTTTGTCAAATATTCTCTCACAAGCGATATAGTAGTTGTCGCAATCGATTAATGCACAATACTGGTTGCTCTCAGACTTTGTGGATTGCATGCAGTACTACACCAAATATATCGAAGTCAATATCAGGTGTTATCTCAATGGGCAAATAGTTCTCATTTTCAGAGAATAAAAAATATCTGCCCTCTATGATTCGTAATCGTTTAACTATTAGATCGCCCCCAATACAAGCAACGATTACATTGTTGTCAGCAGGTTCTAACGCTCTATCAACAATGAGTATATCCCCTGAGTGTATGCCTGCACCCTCCATCGAATCTCCATGTACCCTGACAAAGTAAGTTGATTCCGGGTGTTTGATCAGATGTTGATTAAGATCAAGTTTTTGTTTGAAATAATCACTTGCCGCTGATGGGAAGCCCGCAAAGACAAAGTGTTCGTAGAACGGCAGATCATGTATGATCTTGCGCAGTTCTTCATGCTCAGCTAGTCGCACCTCTATTACTCGGAGATGCATATCTTATTAACCTAATTGATAGAGTTAGTATATCATAAGGCGAATTATAAGCAAAAATACGGCAAAAACCAATAGCTAAATAGTCAATGTGACTTTCCGTGCAGTTTCATGTCCAAAGAACTCAGCCGAGACAGGCCGTGCTTTGCCAGTTCCGCTGTTGTAGCATTAACAGCGTCAAAGTAACAGCTATCACAAACTTCAGCTTCTATCGGTATAGGTAGCATTTTATTGCATAGATAGACGTGGACATCGATAGTCCTAATTGCTGGTCTACCACACTCACATAGATAACCTTCCATAACATTCTCCTTTTAAGTTAGTTTTTACTATCTATAGATGGAAAATGATGGAGTGCCTTGGCAGAATTTAATATCACTGTAGATTGACTTTCATAGCAGCGAGAGTATACTGCAGGCAAAAACCTGACGAATTTTTATCGACTTCTAATATTGCGTACTATGCAATACCTTAGCGCTTCGATTGATTCGATACCGCCGCCATTGCAGCTACCCAAAGCAGTTTTTACACAAACAAAAAAGTGTCATAGCTAACAGTGCCAACCAAAAAAAGATGATTGCTTTAGGGACACGTTTTGCAGGTATATTACCTTTCTCGTGCTGTGGATCTTTGCAAGTAATCATCCGAACTTGAAGATGTTCTGGCAACCGGCTCTCGAAGGAGTCTCTCCTTTCCTTGAGAGAATCTGTAGCTTCGTGTGCTGCTTTGATCGCTGGAATAACAGTTTTCGCAAGAAAGATTCCGAGTAGCGGCATAAAAATGAGTAGGCATCCCACCAAATACTTCATACTGCCAGAAGTAGCGTAATAAGCAGCAGAAGTCGCAAATGCAGAAAAGATGAAAGATTCTGCAACAACCAACCATGTCATTCGGTCATTTACCAAAGTAAATTCTTTGCTGATCGCATCTCCATAACGGGCGAGTTGGGCGACAGCAACAGAGTACTCCGAAGCGCAGAAGACTGTAGATTTTGTATCGCCTAATTGTTCTGCCTTTGGTCTCTCTGCCAAGTACTTAGCTCTATTCTGCACTATTCCTTCACTCTCTACTTGCTTACATTCTATTTCATAATTTTCTCTCTTCTCTTGCTCCATTACTATTACTCACTTTCCCACAGCCCACCTAGGTGGATAATTGATCAGTAACTATCACTGCTTCGCCCGATACTACCCAATCACGCTCCGCATCCGCTCTATAATCAATTCCTGAAATAAACTGAAAGCTTGTTGATGAGAGACTGCGTAGTAATTGTCATTACGGATAATTACAAAGTGTACCTATTCTTAGAGTGAACTTTGCTGCTCCAATGTTTCTTCAGCAACTGTCCGCTTTATCTGATAAGTGCGATGAAGTTGAACACTGGTCAGTCCGCTACGAATGGCATATTTGACTAATCCTGGCAAATCACTGATCTGCAATTTCATCATAATACGTGCTCGATACGCTTCCACTGTACGCCTTGATATCTCTAGGGTGTTTCCGATTTCCTCATTGTTATAACCATCTGCTAGTAACTTCAACACCTGGTTTTCACGCTCTGTTAGGTTACTAGCCCCAATACCCTTACTTAAACCCTTCTGCATTGCCTTATCCTCCTCAACTTATCTTTAGACAGACACCTTTATCCTTAGGGTAGCTTTACTGGCTCTATCGTCTTTTTCCTGCCGTAATATTCCCTTTCTATTTACTAATAACGGATTTGGAT
>JBFLVQ010000872.1:0-3569 GCA_040758525.1 Acidobacteriota bacterium | reverse complement strand
GTCGTTGAGCCATTCATGTGTTTAATTTTATCTTCACTTATTCTTACACTTAAATATTGTATGGATGGTTTACTCTCTACATTTACCATTTATTTTTACCTTTTCTATTTTTCAATATAGTGATCTTCTCCATTGGAAAAGATCACTATAAAATGTAACACTAACTTTTTTACAATTTCTCCATTACTTACTTCTTAGCGCCTAACGACCAGCATCACCCGCCGCGCATACAGCGCCGATATGGCCAAGTTCTCAATAAAATCCAAACTGATTCGCAGTCGGGTGCATACCGTCGTTCGGCTTCGGTCATGAAAATACATAGGCCGGTTGAGGAGGTGTTAATCGCCTAATAGTTCGTAGCATCTTAGCTCCTCATACGCGAGCATAGCTCTCTCTAAATTACTCCACCATAGTTCCGTGCTTCTTCCTTGTGACCATTGGATTACTGGGATGTTCAGATTTCTTAGTGCTGACCATCTATAATCATTCCAACAATCGTCCCAGGTATAGTTCCCAACGCCATGCGCTATTAAGCTGTCATAGTAGTGCCGTATGAGATTTTGCTCCATTGCTGCCATGCGCTCCGAGTATCCACCCAGAGCAACCATGAACGCTATGTCCCGAACTCCGACATCAACGTGCCAAAGTTGCCAATCAAAGAGGCAGACCTGATGTCTATCCGGATCACACGGATAAAGAAGATTCCACCAGTGAGCATCCCCGTGCGTGACCGTCAACCCAGCTACCCCCGTCAGACGCCCCCAAACCTTGTACTTCGATGCGAGCAGTCGGTCATAGATTTTACGTTGCTCGACTGAAAGCCTATCCCCCAGAAAAGCAACAAAACTGACGACATTTTTCTCCACTTCGCCAACGAAATCACTTAATTGCTTTTTATCAAACAGTTTTCCGATCGTCTTTCCGAGTTGAGGGTGCTCCCACCAGAAGGCATGTAAGTGTGCCATGCACTCCATCGCTAATTCACAATATAACTTTGGGGGCGGTAGTGGCGACTCCGATTGAAAATGTGTTTCGGATAAATCATCGAGCAATAGATGAGACCTGCCAGATTCGGATGAGTAAGCAGCGTCGTAGCAACGAATAAGGTGTAGGTCGCTCATTACACTGGCAATGGTGCAGTAAAACTCGATTTCTTTGCCGTTAAGTTCGGAAGAAAAAGCCTGTGGCAAATCGGGTCTGGAGATTTTTAGGAACAACTGAGAAGGTGCAGATGCAGGGGCATCCGGCGAATAACCAACTTTAAGGCGAGATACAACCGACAGAAGGAGTGTCTTCGTCAATTTATTTTGTACGTTACTTACCTTGCCATATTTGAGGAACCCGTTTTCACGAAGTACACCTGTTAGCCATTCTGGTGTTACTTGTTCAGGTGTGGTTATTAGATTCTTCATCAATTCTTTCTATCGTATCACCACATAAGGGTAGAAGCCTAACTATGATTATACAACCCTGTATAAAACGGGAAAGACAGACAAGTGTTTTCCGTATAAGAAGTTCCCATGCCTTTTCACTGACCAGCACTAAGGTAGTTTTTCACTTCGTTAATACATCTCAAGATGTCTGTTTGGTCTTCCTTTGGCAGATAACTAAGATCCTCTTCAGCAAACCTATCCTCCAATTGCTTCAGCCACTTATCACCCTGAAAGTCCCAACTCATTCCACAACCTTTTATTGTTAGCCTTACTGTTAACCCATTGGTTGACACACAATAATGGTCTGTCTTGAGCATAAAAGCCCAATAAGGATTTCTCTCTGTGGTTTCTATCATTACTTGGTACTTTCTGTTAAGAAAAAAATTGCTCTCTTTCCATGAAAAAAGGCATGGCCAATGTATAGCTGCATCTGCATACTGATAAGATTCGCCTTCATGGTTATCAAATGCAAATGATGCAAAATATGGTTTTTTTGTATCAATAGGGTTCTTGCATATGGCGCAAGGTATGCCATCATACACCACTGCCATATTAAGCTACCTCCAAAGTCTCAGTACCTGTCTAACACTTTGCTAAGCGTCAGGCATTGTATAAACAAGAATTTTATCATAATGAGGTAAGGCTATTGTAAGCGTATAAGAGCTATTGTGATCGTGATAATTGATGTAGGTTTGGGGATAGCAGTAGGAATGGTAGTTATTGTGCTCGGTATTAAATCCGATGAGTCAGCCTGGCGACACTGATTGTAACCGTGAGAGGGTGAGGATATCCGCAGTGCTGATAGGTGACTATCTATATGTGATACCTGAAAGTAGAAGTTGCACTGCGGACATGAGCATTAGGAGATAGATTATCTATGACACTGTTATGTCGTTACCTTGTTACCTAACTATAGAATGAGAAGGAACACAACAAACTCTTCTGTTCTAACCATTGTACTAACCGCTTATCAACTATTGATGGTTAGCGACCTCTGCGACACTCTTTCTCTTGATGATCTTTACGTGTGAGACTGTAAATGGCAGAACTGCCTACTCCAATCAAAGCTCCTATACCAGCACCCTTTCCTCCTCCTATCGCTGCACCTAACCCCGCACCAACTGCAGTGCCTGTGACAACGGTGCCGATTGCACGAGTGTTGCTGCTATGACCAGAATCTCGCTTAGCGATAGAGTCTCCTACCATTACTCCTCCACCCAGCAATGCTCCTGCAGCAGCGCCGCGTTTGCCACCGATCAGTGCTCCTAATCCAGTACCAACAGCGGTGCCAGCACCAATCTTAATGCCAGTACGAGTCTTAGATTCTTTTTCTTGATACCAGGGTTCATGAGCCTTGCTAATAGATGAGAGGGATAATAGTAAAGTAATGGCAAGCATCAATGCGGTAATATTTTTTCTGATATTCATAAAGCCTCCTATTTGACTAGCTCTATTAGAGTAGCTATATCTTGTTGAATCCGTTTGTTCTGCAGAGAGTAGTTACAAGTGCTGTGCCATTTTGATAAGCTACTGTTAGACCAATGTTTATCGGATTTCGTCCATAGATTATGAGGATGCGGCTAGTCTGTATAGTTTAAGCTTTGCACGATATCGAGTAAAAGGGTAATGTGTGTCTGGTCATGACAAACTGTTCGATCTGGGATAATTGAAACAAATGCTAATATCTCATTACTCAGTAGAGATATGATCTAGCAAGGGAAAGAAAAATTATTAGAAATAAGGTCACGGTATGTCTTAACCATTCGACACCAATCCCTAACAGAGAGTTACTGCTATGATTTCAGTAAAGATCGAACACTTCTTGAAAACAGGTGAGTTCGGGCCCCTTCGTCTCGGTGACAGTTTGGCTAGGATCCTAGATCTATTGGGTGAGCCTGATTACAGCCACACACGCCCCAAGGCGAAGCTGCCAACGATGCTCGTATAAGGTGAGATTGAGTTCTATTTCGATTCAGATAACAGTTATACACTTGAGTCGATCTATACCGACACCTTCAAATCGCTCCATGGTGGCACGTCAATAGAGTTAGACTCCTGGCTTCTTCGTCGAGGATTGCTACAAGCTGATGTCGAAGATATACTCAGTGCCGCTGGCATTGCATATAGTGCTATCCA
>JBFLVQ010000871.1:0-3574 GCA_040758525.1 Acidobacteriota bacterium | reverse complement strand
CGAATCTTCTTCCGGGGTATATACTTTTCGCAGATGGGTTGGCGCGAGTGGGGAAGAGTAATTCTTGAGAATAGAAAATCGATCTTCAAACTAGCAAAAGCTGGTATTAATGAGTGGCGCAAAACAGACAAAAAGAAGATCGGCTTTGCTGGTCTACCGGATATGGCAAAAAATAAGCAGTAGTATTTAGAGATAGTAGAAAGTGAAATTAAGGGGAGTCGAAACTCCCCTAACAAGCTCATTAATAGCGGTTATTGTGGCGATTGCCAAAACGACCACCACCTGAGTTGCCAAACTTGCGACGGTCGTTAGAACGAGACTCGGGTGGCTTGGCTTCGTTGACTTTCAGGGCTCGGCCATTAATTTCGCGGCCATTCAGCAATGAGATAGCAGCTTCGCCTTCAGAGCGGCTAGCCATCTCGACAAAGCCGAAACCACGCGATTGGCCAGTATCTTTATCTGTTACTACGCGGGCAGACTCTACTGTACCAGCCTGAGAAAATAGATTGTTGAGATCGCCTTCCGTAGTTGCATAGGAAAGGTTTCCTACATAGAGCTTCATAATTGACATTAAGTTTTATCCTTTAGGGTATTGGAACAGCGACGTCGGCAGATTTCGGCTGGTTTCGACGAGGAATCCGGGCTTCCTCCACTCAGGCGCAAGCAGTTCCAGGTTATAATCATTGCGCCTTGGAGCGAAGTCTTGAATCAAGAGGTCAAGAGTTCGGTCTGTCCGCTCGGACAAAATGCGCTAACAATCCAATACTAGCATTCATTGATCTTTTTTCAAATGCACTTTCCCAGCTTATTATTAACATTAATAAAGCATTACTATCTAACCCAGGATCATTAGTAATTGAGGATTGCAGGATTTTCTTTTATGCTCTTTTAAACTTACTAAAGCAGTTGGTTCGACTAAAAAGTTGATGAGGAGTTGGTGTCGATAATATGTCAGTTTCAAAATTTAGACCAATATCAACACGACTAACGCTGGGCGCGCTAGTAATCGTAATGTTTTTTTTCTCTGTCAGTAGTATGCCTGTTACGGGTGCCAGACCAACACAGCAACTTCGTAGTGGCAAGCGTTATACACGACTTGCAATACGTAACGCAATGGTGATAGATGGTAATGGTACACCCGCCTCAGGCCCTAAGGATATTATCATCGAAGGCAACAAAATTGTTGAGATGATAGCCCTTGATCCTGTTGCCCTGAAAGAAGGGCGTGCTCGTCGTCCTGCCGCCGAGGCAGAGATCGATGCAACCGGAAAATATGTTCTACCAGGATTGATTAATGCACATGGACATGTACATGAGGAACGTGGTGGTATCCCACAGTCGATCGACTATTGTCTAAAATTATGGCTTGCTTGTGGGATTACTACCGTACGAAATGTTGGTGGTGATGATGCGAAGTTGGTCCAATTACGTCAAAGTAGCCTCAATGGGGAAGTGGCTGCACCACGTATTTACGTTTATGGTTTTTTCGGTTTTCCCCATTCGACTGCACATCGCAATTCTGAAGAGGCGCGTATACAGGTACGCAAGCTCAAACAATTGGGTGTTGATGGTATCAAGATAATTGGTATCGATCGCGATATTATGGCAGCACTGATTGATGAGGCGCGCAAACTAGGATTGCGTATTGCGCACCATGTTGGCGTTGAAGAGACCAATGCTTGGGACGATATAAAATTGGGTGTTACTACCATAGAGCACTGGTATGGTATTCCTGATGCAGCAATTGATGGTGGACGACAGAACTTTCCTGCCAGTTACAATTATAATAATGAGGTAGATCGTTTTCGTTATGCTGGTCGGCTCTGGCGCGAGGCGAATTGGGAACGATTGATGAAAGTTCTTGATGGTATGGTGGGCGCCAATGTTGCCTGGGTGCCTACACTAGATATTTATGAAGCCAGCCGTGACTTAATGCGTGCACAGCACCAGCCCTGGTTTGCTGATTATCTGCATCCGGCGCTGCAAGAGTACTTCCGACCCAATCCTGCTAGTCATGGGTCATATTTTATCGGTTGGACTTCTACTGATGAGGCTTACTGGCGAGAGAACTATCGTATTTGGATGGCTGCCTTACGAGAATTTGAGCAGCGTGGTGGTACGATCGGAGTCGGTGAGGATGCCGGTTTTATCTATCAAATGTACGGATTCGGTTTGATTCGTGAACTTGAACTACATCAGGAAGCCGGTTTCCATCCTCTTAAAGTGATACAGCATGCTACTGGTAACAATGCTAAGATCTTGGGTGAAGAGCAGCGTTTGGGACGTATAAGAGAAGGTTTTCTCGCCGATCTTATTGTCGTTAACGGCAATCCACTAGAGAACTTTAAGGTGCTCTATCCAATTGGGGTTGATGAGATCATAGATGGTAAGCAGGTTCATACTGGAGGTGTGGAATGGACAATAAAAGATGGTATTCCTTACCACGCGCCAACAATGTTTGCAGAAGTGAAAGATATTGTTATCAAGGCACGCGCCGAGCGTGGCAAGCCTGCTGCCAAACCATAAACTCTCTAGGGGAGGAGTTGGTAACAGTTTTTTTCTGGAACCCTTTTCTTTTCAGGGCGTCTATATCCTCAAATCCCACAAAGATTATTGAGGTGACAGTATGACGGAAACGGCAACAACCACGACAGCCCAATCACAGGAAAATTCTGCATACGATTCCCCCCCTAATTCTGCTAATGAGATCAAACAGGTCTATAGTGGTGCGCTTGCCGCTAACCCCAAACTCTCCTATCGCCAAGGTGCACAAATCCGCTTTACTATGCTTATTAGTGGCCTGGCTGCCTGTCTAGGGATAAGCTCAATGCTCGTTATTATCCTTACTACTGGTAGCCTTTTTGTGTCGGAACAGGCGATCTGGACATTGATTGCTGGTCATGCGATTGGTGGGGCACAATTAGGACTGGCTGCTAGCCTAGTGCTCTGGCACTACTTTAAGAATGGTCGTGCAATGCAGATACCACTAGCCTGGCATAACCTCTTTGTGCTGTTGCTCAATATCCCATTTGGATTTGCTATTGGCGCATGTCTAAATGTGATCTTTTTTATGGATACCGCCAATTATATCGAATTTACCAGCTTATTCTGGATACCATTATGGGCAATGCGCGTATTCTACTGGGAACTCTATTGGGTAGCGCTGCTATTGTTACCATTAGCTGCCATCTGTTGGCGTTGCGAGCTTTTCTTGATCGGGAGGATCTTTAATGCCCCCACTTCGCCAATTCCTACTACTGCTACTGCTACAGATAAGGGAGCTTCCTTTAATATAAAGCAACGTTCTGCCGCAGTACGTTGTGATACCTGTCATAAAGACGATCTGTTTGTTGCGAAAACCGGCTTTTGCCGTCGCTGTCAGCGCTACTCTGTCTAGTGCTAAGTAGGTTAGATAAAACCTGAAAGAGATTAAGCTGCCAGATCAAGTTTAGAGAATCTTGGGGGGAGCGCGAGGGGGAAAATAATCCCTCTTAATTTATGTTACTGCTGGCGAACTCTATTAGAGTCACCCTCAGAAAACTATCAGAAGATAGATTCTTGTGAAAAAATAAAA
>JBFLVQ010000870.1:0-3577 GCA_040758525.1 Acidobacteriota bacterium | reverse complement strand
CACCTCAACTAATTTCTTGTGTGATATTTTTCTTGACAATACAATCTGTTGGGGCTTAGGATGAGTTTATCACAGGAAAGGAGGTGGTCTAAGACTATGGGTTTTAATTGTGAGGTGACTGCGGCCTGAGCGGCCTCCAGCAATTTTAGGAGTGCGGTGGCTGTTTAGGTCAATCCCAACAGCTCGCCGAAAGCCTGGCGCACAATTGTTGTGCCGGGCTTTCCTACTTTAAACAAACAACTCTGACCAGCAATTTTTCATACTATTATTGATAGCAACACAACCTGATCTTGGCAGCTTAGCAAAGCTTCTGTTAAAATTTCTCTATCCTTAAACAATATCTACAGAGAAAACCTGAAAGTAGCAACTATTCTATGAGAACACTTATATTGATATTAGTACTGTTGATCAGTCAAATATTGGTGACCAATGTCTATACTCAAGATATCAGGAATGTTCCTACTGATTCCACTTTGCTCAATCCAATAGATACGGTCAAGACTTTCTATCGATTATTACGTGAGAAACGATATCTAGAAGGTTTTCGCCTCTCTGTCTATCGTAGTGCTATTGAGTCACTCAACCAGGAAGAGTTAAAGGAACTAGAACCAGATTTTGAAACTACTTTCGCCAATATTCCTGAGATGGTAAAAGTTTTTGGCTCACAAGTGAGTGGTGACAAAGCTACCGTCTTTATCAAAGCTAGTGAGGATCCCAAAGATTATACCGCTGAAGAAGTGGCGCTGATACGTGTTGATAAGCAATGGGTTGTAGGCGATGCAGATACGCTCAAATTGGTCAATGATCTAGGTCGAAAGTTCTTCTTCAAAGTTCGTATGGATGTCAATGAAGAGACTGCACATAAATTTATGGATCGTTATATTGGTGCTGAGAAACTCTTTTTCGATAACAATAAAGGTGTATATGGCAATATTGACGATCTTATCGGCGCAGGCTATTGGCCAGAGAATCTTAAGAGTGGAGAGATCAATGGTTATAAATTTACCATTGAATTAGAGAATAATCGTAAAACTTTCTGGGTGCATGCTGAACCAATCACTTATAACAAAACCGGACACTCATCATTTTATGGAGACTTATCAGGAGTCTATAAATTTGATAATGGTGGTCGTGTCTATCGTGTGCAACTTAAGACTGAGTCAGCAAAGTAAAATAGCTTTTACACTAGTAATTGTCCAATATTATCTTCTACTACATTGATGACACGAACCATCTCATCAACCATAGGGAAGAGGGGTTCTGGATTGGATGTAAAACCGGGCTGTTTGTACATAAAGTAAGCGTCTGTCATCTCCAATCGCATACCTTTTCCCGAACAGATCATCATAAGTTGGGTTACTTCCTCTCTTATTACCGGGCTAAGCTCTTTCTGCACCTCTGTTGTGACACCCTTAGCAGGTACCGAAATCATTAGTGGAGTGCGAGTAGCGGTTCTAGGTAGGGCAACTTGACGAGCCAGTGTCCTGCTAATGCGGCCAAGTATGCCTTCCGGGTAAGCAGTGAGATTGTCTACCAGGTTTTTGGGATAGCTGACTGTAATAATAGTTTCTGGACGAGTAATGGATTGGCTTGATGCTATTGTGATCAAGCAAGTACGATAATAGCCTTTGAGGCGGTACATACGTTGACTCTGCTCGCCTTGCTGTTCTTGGCCCTGCGAAAAGGTAAGACGATATTTTTGTGCACAGTTTTGCCAGGAACGGCGGTGACGAGTAAAGAACTTCGACGCAAGACTAAAGCCAAGCACTATAATAATGAAGATAAAAATATATGAAACAAACTGTTCCATCTTAGTCTTCCTTATAAACTACTAACTAAACATCATAACCATAACCTTACGACAAAGTAAAGAGGAGCGGGAGTACATCTACTATAGCATGTTAAAATCTTAATAGGAGGGCTGCAATGAAGCTAGCGCGCGCTCAACAACTGGGAGCAGTAATCCTTTTACTGATATTGGCGGCTTGGGCGCTTTATCACTGGTTGACTATCAATTAATGGGTGCGCGTATGCAGTGCAAACAATGAGCAGTTTACAACCGGCGGCGCAAGGGCCGCCAATCATAGTTATTGTTGGTCCTACTGCTTCTGGCAAGAGTGCATTGGGAGTAGCGCTAGCGCTACGTTTAGGTGCAGAGATCATCAATCTTGATTCTGTGCAAGTTTATCGAGGCCTTTATATTGCTACAGCAAAGATCTCTACAGCAGAGATGCGTGGTATCCCGCATCATTTGATCGATATTGTCGAACCTACAGAGAATTTCACGGCGGGTGACTATGCTCGCGCCGCCACCGCAAAGATAGCTGAGATTGAAGCTGGTAATCGCTACGCTCTCTTAGTTGGAGGAACAGGGTTCTATTTGCGCGCCTTACAAGGACAGCTTTATAGCGAATCACAGCCTACCGATCTTTCTCTGCGTACACGATTAAAGGCACTGAGAGAACGTCTTGGCAGCCAACATCTACATCGTATGCTGACCCGCCTAGATATCTCAGCAGCCAGACAGATACAGCCTAACGATTGGGCACGTACAATTCGCGCGCTAGAGGTCTATTTTCAGACCGGTCGATCCATTACAGAGTGGCAGCAAAGGCTGCCACCACCACCAACGTTTGCCGCACGTATATGTGTGTTTGCGCTTGCACCACCCCGTGAGGCACTCTACCAGCGGATAAATCAGCGTGTTGAGGAGATGTTTGCTAATGGTCTAGTAGCAGAGGTGAGTAACTTGTTAGATGCGGGTGTGCCCTGGGATGCAAAGGCATTTGGTGCTCATGGCTACCGCCGTGTTATAGAGTATCTAAAAGGTCAGCGTGGATTGGAAAGCTGTATAGAGCAGACCAAAATAGATACACGACATTATGCCAAGCGACAACTTACCTGGTGGCGACACACTACAGGAGTGCACTGGCTTAATGGGTTTGGAGGAGAGGATGGTATGGTAGAAGCTGTACTGGCTGTCTTAAGTCACTCCTTATGAATCATTCATTGTTGAGTTGTAGGCGGATTTTACGGATCTGGGCAACATGATTTTCACTATGCTCGGCATAAAGCTCTAGTAAATCAAGTAAGGTCATCCTACCACGTTCTTCATGAACACCAGTACGTTGCCAATCTTCTTCGCAGAGATCTTCAAAAAGTTCTCCGGTCGATTTTCGCATTAGTCGAAAAAGTTCTAGTGCATTGTTAAGATTACGCTTGTTATAATTGAGATTGGCTGCCCATTTATCTTGATTATAACTGGTAAAAAAGGCACCCTCTTCTGCTAACACGCTACGTATACGATAAGCACCAACAATTTCACTATCGCAGAGGTGAATAACAATCTCGCGGATCGACCATTTATTAGGATCAGGCTTGAATTCAAGTTCAGATTCACTCAAACCATCAATGCTACGTTCTAATTTCCCTGGCCCAGTACGATATTTCTCCATTAGTTCTCTGCGCATAGCGGCGTCCATGCGAAATCCTCCTTGAATCTCTTGGTTAGGAAGAGATATTTTAGCCTGCGCAGGGGAAAAGATCCACCGCCACGTGGAATGTATTATCTTATAAT
>JBFLVQ010000869.1:0-3577 GCA_040758525.1 Acidobacteriota bacterium | reverse complement strand
CAAGTACTCTATTCAACTTATCTGGGTGGTAGTAATTCAGAAGATCCGACTGGTCTAATAGTGACCAATTCCGGTACTGTTTATCTTTCTGGGAAGACTGGATCGACCGATTTTCCTGTACGAAACTCATCACAGTCTTATGGCGGTGGCAGTCAAGATGCATTCTCTGTCATGATCAACCCATAACTTAAGTGTTATGTGATAGTCTAGGAAATTGCTTAAAAGGGGAACTGCGCTTTGGCCCTGTTCAACCCCAGGATAATTAGCAGTCTCCCCAACTGCGAGCAATTTTAGCCAGATTAAAGCTATTTAGCATTTTCTATCGACGGCAATCGCGCAGCCTTTGGTACTACTTATATTTATGGCAGTTTACAATGGTTGACGTCATTAAACGAGAACCATTCTCTAGCATAACTACCAGATTCTGACCAATGACAATCTGATCTGGCCTAAGAACAAAGCCGGTATCTTTCTTCAGACAACTGCCCAAAATACCAACTCGCTCACCAGCCAATTCTCCCGAGGTGACTCGAAAGCAGTAGGGTTCATCAGTGGGTTGGAATATGAAAGTTGAATTAGTTGTGACTACTTCTATGGGGGTTTGGATCTTGCTAATATCCCAGTAAATTTCGCCTTCTTGATCGATAACGAAATCTTTACTGTTAAGTTGAAAAGTAGCCGGTAAGTATTGCGTTTTGTTGGTAGGATCGAGCTCAGGATCGGTCATGCTAACTTACCTCCAGGGCAAATAGTAGATGAAACCAACGCGAATCTATTTCAGTTGGGTACTAATAGTCAAGCTAGTACTATTACCAGTATAAAAACCTACTGAATTAATGGCAATTAAAATTACAATGCTCCAACACAATGACAGAATTGAGATATTAGACTTTATAATCGTGTCAGTAATTCTCTCCCCAGTGTTGTGTAGCCTCCTAGTGCCCAGATTGCCTGTAGATGTTGAGGATCATGTGGATCTATCTGGTAATCCAGAAATGCTAATTGAGCAAGATCGGGATACCAACCCGCCGCTAGGCCCTGGCTGGTATCTAGACCGAATCCTTTGAAATGGACCTTATCGCCTTTTCGCCAGGTGAGCTGGTAGATTGCCTCAACTCTCTCAATGGAGACTGTCCATTCTCCATAGATATGTCCATTGGGCAGATATTGTACAATCTGATGATCACCTTCAAAAGTGCTTGACAAGGAGGTTATAAATCTACCTGTTCCCACCACGCCAGACAGCTCGGGCGTACTCCACTCAATAGCCACAGTAGCATCAGGACGGGCTGTATATAAAGCAACCCCTAAGCCAGCATATTGTTCACCACAACTAACAAAGAGGTGATCGTCAAATAAGATCCCAATGCCAAAATATCGGCCATCACTGATATCCCAATCAAGATTAAAGGTTGTTACATTACGCTTTATAGTAATATGGCCAGTATAACCAACTGCTCCATTGGGAAGAATGGCATTAGATACATCCCATAGACCCTCGAAGGGTGATGTAGTGTCGTAGTTACTCATAAATCCTCCCTTCATTACCAAGAGATGTTAATGCAGTCTAGCTAAAATGATCTGCTAAGTCACTATAAGCTATAACACGAGGTTATAAACAGGTTCTAGCTATACGCATCCTGGCGACCAATACGGGAGGAATCTCGCTAAAGTGTCCGCTCCAGGATAATGCGTTGCTTTCTGAATGGTGCTCTGGTGGAAATGCGCGCTCTTCTAATGCATCTAGAATAAATCCAGCCGTGAATCCAGCCGCTAGCAACTCTTCTAGCGGGCGATGAAAGTAAGGATGTGGCACCGGCTGCCCAACTATTGCAAGACCTAGCTAGTATAGCTAGTTTGATCAATATTTTTCTCGCTCATTTAGTCTCCTAAAAGTTTTAGGGTTGATCTGCCGAGGGAATTGTGGCTTATTGTGATAAGCATGGCAAACGGCAGGAGCGGACCTGCCAATGTTGAGGATATCACCATTAGTGTATAATTAAGCGTTAACTTTACCCTGGTTGTAAAACAGATAAGGAGAGGGAAATGTTAGAATCATCAACACTATCATTGTTTATTATTGCTTGTTTAGTCCTACTACTCACACCAGGTCCAGCCGTCTTGTATATCGTGGCAAGAAGCATTGACCAAGGTCGTATGGCAGGTTTTGTTTCCGTTTTAGGTCTAGCGATTGGTACGCTATTTCATATCACAGCAGCAGCCTTAGGGGTCTCCGCATTACTGTTATCATCAGCATTAGCATTTAGTGCAATCAAATATCTGGGAGCTGCATACCTAATCTATCTTGGTATTAAGAAATTCCTTGTTAAAGAAGAATTGAACAAAAAAGAAGTAACTACTGGTCAGAGCTTAGGGCGAATATTTTATCAAGCAATTGTTGTAAACATTCTTAATCCTAAGACAGCACTATTCTTTTTTGCTTTTCTACCACAATTTGTAAATACCTCCAAAGGTTCAGTAACTATCCAGATTCTTTTACTAGGTCTTATCTTTGTCTTTATGGGAGTAATCAGTGATGGGTTATATGCAGTGCTATCTGGAACAATAGGAAATTGGTTAAGAGGTAATCTAAGATTCTTGCGGGCTCAAAGATATTTTGCCGGCAGTGTTTACATAGGATTGGGAATTACTACTGCACTATCCGGCTCAAATAGAAGTAAGTAATTAGGCAAGTAGGTTTAGTACTCTGTAACTTAAATTTTTTGACAAGCAGCTTTAGCTAAAGCATACTTAGAATTATCAGGCAAAACCTGCTTGTAACGAGAATTAAGTTTGTTTCTGGCAGATTCGAGCGAGAACTGCCAATGGATTTTAATTTTCTTATCGTTACGCTCTTTGATAATCGCTAAGACTTCCTTTTCCAATTGTTCAATGTTAGGAATGCGGCGATCTAAACAGAGGCGAGCGAGGGCAGAAAATTCAATCTCAATCATATTGAGCCAACTAGCCGACTTGGGCGTGTAGTTAAACTCAAAGCGTTGTGCCAAAGCAAAAGCTTCATCAGCCGGTAAGTTTTCATAAAAGGCACTGGCATTATGAGTATTGAGATTATCCTGCACAATTCTAATTTTTATTGCATCAGGATAAGCGGCGGCCAGAGCTTGCATAAAAATGGTGTACTCCTTTTTTGTGCGTTGTGAGTGTACTTGAGTTAGTCGTTGTCCAGTCAATGGTTCAATAGCTGCCAGGAGCGCTGCTGAAGCGTTCTTCTCATAAGCATAATGCTCTTTACGCACCTGGCCACTTTGCATAGCGATTGGTTCTACATACTCGCCAATGAGAAAACAAGGCCGTTCATCAAAGCAAATAACTGGATATCGTCGATCATATGGTAAAGCATACAGCCATAGTATTGGCTCCATCTGAGCAATAAACTGAGCATTGATACAGCCTATGCACCAGGTCTTTTTAAGGTGGGGTTGGAGTTCATTTTTTTAGAATGCGGCTGACGTGCATATGAGAAATCTCTTCACAATATTCTAATTCCACTACTTTATCAGCCAGCATGCGCAAACTCCAACGAGCATGCCCTGGAGGGGCAGGACTACAAGCTAGG
>JBFLVQ010000868.1:0-3606 GCA_040758525.1 Acidobacteriota bacterium | reverse complement strand
TTCAAATCAGCAGCGCGCGCACTTGCGGCTGCGACCCGTTTGAATGCACGTATTGAAGGAGTCTTATCTACCAAAGGAAGCCTCTAACGACAATTTAGCAGAATAGACTATTATCAATTTGAATAAGCATTCAACTAAGTAGCTTGTTGTATTCAGTTTCTGAGAAACCAAAGATGACCTGATCGTCCTTAATTATAAAAGGGCGTCTCCAAAGATTAACTTCTTCAGCCAACAGATCAATTACCTCATTACGGCTAAGTGATTTTTCACCTAAATCGAGTGCTTTATAAGGCGTACTCTTGGGATTGATGAAATCTTTCTCATCGCGACCTGTGAGTAGCGCAGTAATTTCCGACTTGGTGAATGGTTTTTTGCCAAAATTCCGTTCATTTACAGTAACACCTGCGTTAGCAAGAAAACTTCTTGCTTTACGACAAGTGGATCAGGTCGATTTCCAGAAAAATTGTATGTTACTCATAATTACCTTTCGATTAGTAATGTGCCGCACTATTTTAACTAAATCGAGCTGTGTTAACAGCAGATCACTACCGGTGTCTGGTTATGCGCAAAGAAGAGCCATTTTATCGTAGCATTGTTCAGCCAGTATGCTACTTCTGTCTGGCATTTATTATAGGCATACTGTTGGCACATATACTCTATTTTCCTGGTCTGGTTCTGGTCATTAGTTTAGGGATAGTTATTGTGGCAGCCTCTTGGGGATACTATAGGGAATGGACATGGCTATCTACTATAGCCATTATGGCCGGCTTTGTTATTGTCGGTGCGCTCTTGCTTAAAATTGAACTGAGGGAGCGCAATTCAACAAAAATGGTTCATGACATTGAACGTCAAGCTCTCCTAACGGATAGCTTACCAGAAGTTTATGGAGAGATATGTACGGCTACCAGAATAGCGCCAGGGCGCGCTTATATGGATCTGTGTACAGATATGATCTCTATACAGGGCCGCACTATTGCGGTAAGGAGCCGCTTGCGTCTCACCATCTGGTTCTACAATAAGACTGCTAAGGCCGATTATCAACAATTACAACTTGTGCCTGGAACTGTCATACGTGTTAAGGTTCGACCTTATAGCCTACCTAGATTTAAGAACCCTGGCATGTTTGATGAACGAGAATGGTTACAACGACAAGGCTATGATATGGCTGTCTCCGTATCAGATCCATTGCTTATAGAGGTCTTGTTTCGTAAAGAAGGCAGTAAGATCGAGAAATTGATTAATCAGGTAAGGCAGTATCTGTTTACTCGCATCGATATGCAATTAAATTCTCGTGCCGGTGGACTGGTCAAGGCTGCTTTGCTTGGCAATGGTTACTTTCTAGAAAAGGATATCTCAGAGAGCTTTCGTGCTGGTGGGATCTTCCATGTTTTGGTAATCAGCGGCTCCCATATTGCTTTAATCGTGCTTATTGCTAATACTGCGCTATCCCAGATTATTTCATCGCAACGCACGCGTTTTCTCTTAATCGCATTAACTCTTTGGTTTTATGGTATGTTGGTAGGAGCCGATACGCCAGTTATGCGCGCCGTAGTAATGGCTACGATAGGAATGATGGCGCTGTTGCTAGAGCGTCAGATACGACCTGCCAATACATTAGGATTAGCAGGTCTGGTACTGCTTGCCAATAATCCAATGGCATTGTTTGAGGCTGGATTTCAACTCTCCTTTCTAGCGGTCTGTTTAATACTATTAGCTGCATTGCCACTTATCAGTAAGTTATCTGCTATAGGTAGTTGGCGACCGACCGTAGCAACTCCCTATCCCCCACAATGCCCATTATTAGTAAAAATATGGTCAGAGCTGCTTTTTTGGCGTTCCCGTGAATTTGTGCGTGAACAGGCAGAGTCGCCAGTAAAGTACTCTCTTGAGAAGACAGCTTGGGCACAGTGGCTAGAGCGCTATTACCTACAATTACCCTTACGGATGATTATGGCTCTGTTACTGATCTCTATAATTGTACACTTAGGGCTACTGCCCCTTTCTACTTATTATTTCAATCGCATCACTTTTATTGGTGTACTACTCAATATTGGCGCTGAGCTTTTAGTTTCTGGATTGTTTGTCGAAACATTAATTTTCATTGCTGTGGATGCCTGTTCCAGTACTGCTGGCCATTATATAGGCTTGCTAATAGAAGCAACCTGCAATCTCTTTGTTGCTTGTGCAGCGCCTGCACAATTGTTTAGCGCAGGCAGCTTCCGAGTCGCCCATTATACTGGCGGGTTGATGCTTATTTACTGGTTCTACTATCTACCTATTACTGTTTTTATAGGGTGGTTAAATCGATGGCAACCACTGGGTAAACCTGCTGCTACGCGACCAGGTTGGTTTTGCCACTTAGGTTGGCTAGCTTTGAGCCTGTTATATCTGGTTTTGTTGGTAGCAGTGATTATACCGCTGCCTTTTAAGTCATTAAGTAAGGCATCGAATGATAGAGCGCCACAACTAGAGATCGCCTTTCTTGATGTTGGTCAAGGTGATGCTGTGTTTATTTCTTTTCCTCATGGTACAACGATGATGGTAGATGCAGGTGGTAATTTAGGATGGGGCTTAAGAGCTTTTGAGTCAGATAAATTAAGACCGGGGAGTCAGGTTTCTATTGGCGAACAGGTGGTCTCTAGATATTTATGGTGGCGTGGTGTAGAGCGCCTGGATTACTTAGTGGCAACACATACTGATCTAGATCATATTGAAGGTTTAAGCGAACTGCTAAAGAATTTTCCTGTTGGGTGTGCAGTAGTATCTGGAGTTCCACAAGCAGATGCAGAATACCAACGTTTTGCTAAGCAAGCAGAAGCTGCTAAGGTGCCACTGTTAGTATGGTCTCGTGGTCAACATTTCAATATTGATGGAGTTGAAGTAGAGGTGCTGTGGCCAGTTGGCGCAGCAATGCCTCGGCAGCTTAATAACAACTACTCGTTAGTATTACGCTTACGTTACGGTCAGCATAGTATATTGTTGACTGGTGATATTGAGCAAGCAGCAGAAAAGGAGTTGATCTTCTTATCGAGTGAGTTGCGTAGCGATGTATTAAAAGCACCTCATCATGGTAGCAAGACATCGAGCTCAGCCGATTTTATTGCCCAGGTTGCTCCACAATATGTAATAATTTCGGCACCGCTACAATCACGTTTTAAACATCCACATAAAGAGGTATTAGCACGTTATTGTCAACAAGGAACAGAGATTTACCAGACTGGTTTTACTGGTATGATAACAGTCTCTACAAATGGGCAAGAACTAAAAGTTTCTCACTTCACTGGAGAAGCATATCACTGCCCTAGTAAATAGCTACCAGAAGAGAAAGACACAGAGTACCGCACCTATTAAGCTATTAAGAATGCCTCTGTGTCTTTGTTCTATCAGGTTAAAGAGATTTATACCGAGAAAGAGCTGCCGCACCCGCAACCACCAGTGGCATTCGGATTCTTAAAAGTGAATCCCGAACCCATCACAGTGCTTACATAATCGATCTCAACGCCTTCAAGAAATTGCAAACTAAATGGATCCACAAAAACTTTGAGACCGTTAGTTTCTATCACGTTGTCGTTTTGGGCAGGCTCTTCCTCAACGTCCAGGGAGTAA
>JBFLVQ010000867.1:0-3608 GCA_040758525.1 Acidobacteriota bacterium | reverse complement strand
ACTATTTCTATAATCAGGATAGTTATACTTTACAAGAAAAGATATCTAAGTCAATGAAAAAGTCGTGGCTGCTTATAGAGGAGAAACCCACACTAGCAGGTAAAAATGCCCAGCCGGAAACTTAATATCCGGCTGGACTGGAAACTGACTGGGAAGGCGGTTACTGGATTACCAGTGTCAAAGTGGCTGTACGCGCACGGCCGCTATCATCCCGACCTGTAAAGGTAAGTTGTTGTGGGCCAGTAGGTGCTTTCTTCTTAATTTTGAAGCTGAAGTTAACACTTGCCCCAGTAGTAGAGGCACTTGGTGGGGTCAACTTGACCTTGATAGCTTTAGTATCAGGTGCAGTGACTGTAACATTCCCACTAAATCCACCCGTACGGCTAATATTGGCTGTAATCTGCCCTTTCTGACCGCGCTGTCCAGTAATTTGGGCAGGGTTAAAGACAAGGGAGAAATCGACTGGGTTAGCGGCCGGTGCCGCCACCGTGGTGGTATAGATCTCAGTATTGGCTGAAGAATCATCAACAAAAGCAACAAAGACCTTACCGGTACTATCAGCAAAGCCACTAGCAGCATTAGACTGACCACTATTACCAGAAAGGTTGACGGGCCGGCTGAAACTTGTCCCGCCATCATTGGAACGTGCAAACATAATATCGGTTGGGCGTAAACGACCACCTTCTGGCACCGAGTCTTGCCAAACAACATTCACGGTTCCCTTATTATCTAGAATTAGGAAGGGGAAGACAGATTGGCCGGTATCATTTGAAACATTCACTTGTCGGCCAAAATTACGACCACCATCCGTCGATTTAACAACCAGAATATCGCGGTTCTGATTTGCCGCATTGGTGCCGGTACGATTGTAGAAGGTGACATAAATACCATCACTATTGTCTATTGCCAGATGCGGGAAGAAGGCAGGAACACGGGAATCAGAGATGATCTTAGGAGTTCCAAAGCGTTTGCCATCCGCAGCAATAGCAAAATTCACACTAGAGGCTGAAGCTGCACCATCTAGATAGACTACATAGGCGGCACCTTTAGAATCGAAGGCTACATAGCCGCTTTGTGCACTCTCAGCATCACGAGAGACCCTCATTGGGGCAGCAAAGCTTACCCCACTATTATTTGAGAGCACAGCAAAGAACCCAAAATTACGGGTAGCGAAATCCACATAAGTCACTATCACATTACCGTTCTTATCGGCAGCAATAGCTGGCATATCGGAAATCTGTGTAGATGACGATAGCTTAATAGGAGCAGAAAAGGTTCTGCCACGATCTATAGATCGTGCCAAGAATATATCTGCACCTGTCTGATCGGCAGTAAGCGAAGACCAAGTGATATAGATATTGCCGCTACCATCAATGGCAAGCGCAGAGTTAAATGAGACTGGTCCATTGGTAGAGATTTTGACCGGTTTCGAATAGGTTTTGCCAGCATCGACAGATTGCATATAGAAGATCTCGTTACCAGCCAATCCAACCAGCGAATCATCTTCATAGCATAGGTGGATTGTGCCTGCATCATCCATCTTAAAGCCTGCACTTGAGAAAGTAATGCCAGGAGTATTGGTAATATTCACAGGTGCATCAGCCATGCGATTAGGATCGAGTACACTAAGACGGAAGGTAGTCTTTCTTGTTAAATTCCCTCCTGTGGCAGCTACTGTGATAAGGTAAGTACCTGGTTCAACATTGGGGGCAGTAGATATTGTTAATCGAGTAGGCTGGCCAGCAGCCACTGTAGGGCTAGCAAAGTTAAAGCTAACACCGCCAATGTTCGGTGTTACACTGATAGTCAAATTCCCAGAAAAGCTATTCAAAGCACTGGTATTAAGGGCAAAGTCAACGCTATTGCCTGCCACTACGCTATCAAAGAGCCGGGCCGTAGAGATATTGAAATCTGGACTGTTAGGATCGCGTTTTACCGGCACCATGGTGAAGAAAACATCTGGATCGATGTTTCGTTCATCGCTCCAGCATAGATAGAAGTTGTCACCAAAAGCTTTGATATCATCATAGTCACCGTGGTAGTTGACTAGTCCTAATTCAGTAGGACCAAAAGCCCAGTTGGTATCTGTAATACGGAAGTTTCTATTGAAGCTGGCACCTCCATCAGTCGAGATAGCCATATAGACATCAGTTAAACCATCATTGATTGGATCATTGCGACGATCCCACCATTTTACTCCTATTGTGCCATCTGCAGCGGCTGCGATTGAGGGCAGGAATTGTGTGGTATTGGTATTATCATCATTAACTTTGCGGGGCGCGCTGAAGGATGCGCCCCCATCCGTCGAGCGTACATAGAGAATATCTGAACGATCCGCTCCAAAAGTGGGCGGGATAGCAGCATAAACAATATGCACAGTGCCGTTTTTATCTACCGTAATACCAGGAAAGCTATTGGTTCTAATGCTAGTGCCAGCAGTAATAAACTGTATGTTGAAGAAAGAGGCTACCGTCTTAGGGGCGCTAAAGGTTTTGCCACCATCAGTCGATTTAACTACACTAATGCCAGCCGGGTTAATATGTAGATCAAAATAGGCTATATAGATGTCTCCATTAGGAGCTACTGCCGGCATAGAGCCCTGTACAAATTGAGTGCGATCTTTTGGTGAAACGGTTACAGGGGCTTCGAAACTTGTACCACCATTGGTGGATCGGGAAAAGTTGATAAAATTGCCGTTGAAGCGTGTAAAATCACTCCAACTCACATATACATTGCCTTTGAAAGGAGAGCTAGCGCCAGTATCAACAACTAGCCATTCTTTATCTTGGAAATCTGCAGTATTACCGGCTGTTGTGCTGGCATCAACAGGAGTGGTGAAAGTAATACCATTATTAGTCGATTTCGATACCCCTATAATACTTTTGTTGTTACTAGTCACGGCCAGCGTAGCATAATAGAGTTCACCATTCGGTCCAAAGGCAAGCACTGGATCACCAAAGTTAAGACCATTGGGCAGCGTAGGTATACGCTTATGCGAAAAGGTAATGCCGCCATCAGTAGAAACTGAATAGCCCGAAGTGTTATCGCTGGCATCATTGAAGCCGACAATTATATTGTTACCATTCACAGCAATACTGCTTTCACTCTGTGTATGGCCAATTTCATCAACTCTAGGATCATTAACCTGTACATTATCGCCGGGCAGGGCAAGTGTCACAATATGGCCGGCATTGGCATCCCGCAGAGTTTGAATCACTTGGGGACGGGGCAGCATACCATTACTCTGTAGCACCATACGCTTGCCAGCTACTGATAGCTGATCAAAGACACGTGGCTCTAACATCCACTTATGTTGGAGTTCGAAAGCACGAGTAGCCAACTCCTCTGCTCCGCCTGCATCCAGTTGACGGACATATGGACCGTAACGTGCAAAGGGCCGTTCTAAGCGGCCCTCTTCTTCCTCTTCCTCGCCTCTACCGGAGAATGCGCTGACTGTGAATGTAGTTATAAAGGCAAGCCCAAGAATTAATGCAATCTTTAGTAATTTTGTAACATCTTGCCGCATACTTTCTCCTTAGATTTTATTAAGATCTATGCTAGTTGAGAGAAAATCATCTCGCCAAAAGTCTAAAATAATGGTCCTTTTG
>JBFLVQ010000866.1:0-3609 GCA_040758525.1 Acidobacteriota bacterium | reverse complement strand
CTCTGCTTCTCTAGGAGAAATATCAAAATGTAAGGAATCAAAACAATCTATATCTTCTATAAAAGAGCCGTGATAACAATCTGTCTTATTATTTTCTGCTTTAGGATCTCCATAATATTGTCGCCAATCCCACCGTTGTTTAGGGATCTCTCTAATACAAGATTTATCTTGAAGCAAATTGCACCAGAATTCAGTAATGTTTTTTGCTTCAGGAAACCGTCCCCCTATCCCTATAATGGCAATATTTTCTGAATCAATTTCAGTATTCTGTTGAGGCTGCTCCTCCTTTATTTTGATACTATTTTCTAAAGGTTCTAGGTCAAACTCATTTTCCTTTTTGAGCACTTTTTCTATATCATATTCTTGTCCAGGGTTAGAAAAAGCCGCGGCATATTTAGCAAACAAAAAATCACATAGGTCTTCGAGTGTCGGATGATCCAAAAAAACTGATGGCTCTAACCTCATAAATTCATAAGCGTCCGTAATCTTATGGGAGAATTCTGTTAAGCTTATGGAGTCAAAACCATATTCGCTTAAACTATTTTCAGCCTGAATCTCCTCTGGATCTAACTTTAGAATTTGAGCCATCATCTCTTTGAAGTGTTGTTGTAACTTATTTAGGGTTGAGTTATGCAAGGTTTGCACATTCTTTTGAGAAGACTTTTGACGAGATCCTAAAAACCATTCTCTGATCTTTTCATGATCCCCTGAAGTCACCATGACTTGTCCCTCTTGATGAGCCAGGATCGTTTCTAGTGCATAGATCCCTTCTTCTCTCTTTAATGGTGTAATACCAGTGTGGCGTTCCATATGTTGAATCATATTGGCAGATTGGCGCATACCACCATCATTCCATAGAGGCCAGTCAATGGAGACTGTTTTTCCCTGCCTTATGCCTTTAGAGCGTAAGAACTGTCGTGCTTGTGAAAAATGATCTAGAAAGGAGTTTGCACAAGAATAATCACTTTGCCCTACACTTCCTCTATAAGAAGCAATGGAAGAAAAATGGATAAAATAGTGTAGCGCTTCTTTGCTTGTATAATAGTCTAAGTAATAAGCTCCTAATATTTTTGCTTCAAGTACTCTGCGAATCGACTCTAATGGTTTGTGCACAAGCCATTGATCCTCAATAATACCTGCAGCATGAATAATACCATCTATTTTTCCATAATACTGTTTAGCTTCCTTTAATAAAATTTGCACTTGATTGCGCTTGCTAATATCGGCTTGCAGATAAATAATATTCTCAGTATATAGTTTCAGGAATGCCTGTATTTCTGAGTTCAACTCACTTTTTAAGGAGCGGCCAGAAAGAATTAATTTTGTTTTATAACTATCCACTAGTTTTGTCGTGATGATTCGCCCTAATCCTCCTAAACCTCCAGTAATCAGGATCACATCATCTTCCTGAAAAACATTAGGAACTGGTTCTATTTTATTTTCAGAATTCTGCCACTCTTGAAATCTTTTAACCTGACGTATGCCTGGTTCTAAAAGTACCTCCTCATATGAACCAGCTTTCATATTATGAATTTCAGCACAGATGCTCTCTCCCAAGTATGGGAATGGTTCCATAAGATTCTCTACCCATATCGATTTTGCCGCATGGTTTGCATTTTCTAAAACAAGTGTTTTCAATAACCCTGTCAGTGTCCCTGATAGTGAAAGTATATCTCTGCTATTATCAGAAAGATTAAGATATTGAATGTTGGCTTTGGGATTAACATTGAATAGTTGCTTAACAACAGAAAAGGTAAAGAGTAACTTACCAATAAAAGCTAGTTCTCTGTTGTCGTGATGCTTCTGATCAGCTACATTTTCTTTTGAAGAAGGCTTGTTTTCTATAATTAGAAAGCAAGCTTTCTGAACAGCAAGATCCTTCAGTACTGCAGCCGAGGATTCTATACCTAATGTCTTTTCTGATTCTAATTGGGAAGCAAACTTTATAAAGAACTCTTCGGTCTTTTGGATCTCAATGCGCCGTTTTATCTGTAGACCCTTTTCTAGCTCTGCAATAAGAGGCGATTGATCTAAAGAAAGAGAGGAAAAATTAAGCACAATCAATGTTTGTGACGTCACAGAGGAGTGCAAAGGAGAAAGTTCTTCTCTCTTCCAATAAGGTGTACTGTATAAAACTAAATTGTTTTGTCTGTTTTTATTTGTCCTGATGGTTCTATGCAACTCTGCCAGAATAGAAATTTCCTGTTTTTCCGACAAGTTGCCTTTTTGTATCTTTTCAATCACTTCTTGCAGATTAATTTTCATGCAGAAACCCATAACTCCTTTATTAAAGTCTCAGCATCCAATTCATTATTCTTCAACTTTGAAACAAGCCTCTTATAATAAATCTCTTCCTCGCAGTAATGACCAGATTTTATGTATTGTGATTCCCAATCTAAAGAAAGAGGAGCATGTAATTTATTGAGGGCTTCTTGATAGTCGGTTTCCGTAATCTCTCTACGTTTTAGTAAGTCTTGCAGTGTCTCTCTACCCAATCCGGCTAATAACCGATATTTAACCTCCTGTAATTTTTGATCCTGTTGATCATTTTTAAGCAGAGAATGTCTTATGGATTTTGTAAGGAGTTCTTGCGCTTGTGAATCTTGATGAGGTCCACGCAGACGATAAATCATAGGAAAAGATGGATAGTTCAATAACTGCCAGAACTCTTTGAACTCTTTCTCAGGTTTTGGAAGTAGTCCCAACTTTAACCCAAACAGTACACTAGAAATGGGTCCGTTTATTGCAGCATGCTCCTGACCAATTCTATGATCTAACTCTTGCTGACTTAGTTGATAGTTTCCTGACATGATTTGTGCATACCAGCGAGAGACCATTTCAGGAAAATAGAAGGTACCCGAAAAAGCTACTGGTAACAGACAAGAAGTATTAACTAAACTAGGATTTTTATGATAAAAAATTCCCATGGAAAACTCATTAATGGAAATATCCTTTAGATAATCCCAAGGTGTAGAAGTTTGATAGCCTGTGCAAAATACTACTACATCCAAATTCTTAACTACTTTCTTTGAGCCAGCAAAGATACATCCATCACTGACAAACTCTTCAACTTCGCCCAAGATAGATTGAACTTTTCCTTCTGCCACTAGTTTCACAATATTATCATTAATATGGACAACCGGGTTTTTCTTAAAATCTTCTCGTTTCGGTAGAAGCCCACTCTGTTCATATAAAGCGTAATACTGAGGCATAGAATGTCTCAATCGCTCTATAATTGTATTGGCATTATCCTGGATCAATAAACTTGCTGGCGATTGAAAATCATTAGGAAGAAACCCTGTCATTCTCGGCATAATAAGCTTCAATGAGCGCATGCTCCAAAATACATCTTTTGCCGTTTGACTCGCCTCTTCTGCTATATCCATTCCACTAACACCATTGCCAATCACCAAAACACGTTTATCTTGCAAGACTTGATTGTCATAATACTGGCCAGCGTGAATGATTTTCCCTTGAAAAAGATCTAATCCCTTAATGGAAGGAATAAATGGCTTCCAATAAAGCCCTTGACATAGTGCGACTCCATCAAAGTTTTCCCAAACTTTAGTTTCTCCTTGTTGAATCAGCACTCGCCATTGTTTTGCTTTC
>JBFLVQ010000865.1:0-3612 GCA_040758525.1 Acidobacteriota bacterium | reverse complement strand
AATATGATCCAGATTTAGGTCTCTATTACCTGCGCAATCGTTACTACAATCCAGTAACTGGCAGGTTTATGACGCAAGATAGTTTTGAAGGTTTTAACACACAACCACTGTCTCTCCACAAATATACGTATGCCCATAATGATCCGGTTAATAAGAAAGATCCTACAGGCAGATTCGCGGTAGATGCGGCCATAGGAAATATTTTTAACACAGCATTTGCAACTGCGGCAGTTTTTGGTAATCGCAATACCGCAGGAAGAACTTTTGCAGGCTCAAATCGTCCATATGATTTTCTATTTGGGGATGATTATGCACAGACAAGTTTAGCAATTTTTTCTGCCCAAGTAATAACGCAAGATCAAAAATGCGATAAAGCGTTGATCGATTTTAATGTACCAAGTTTACGGGAAACGAGTTTAGGATTAGATATTAATATAAATGTTTTTGATGGAAGAAAAAGTGACCTGTTTAGCAAACCAGACAATAGATCCGTGGGAGATATTCTAAGCGCGTTTACTCCCCCTGCCGTAACTTGGCCCAGACCTATTAGTCGCAATGGAGATTGGCCCATCTTGCTAGGCAAAGGATTTTTAGAATCAATTAACAATCCTTCTACTGGTAATAGAGGAAATACAGCAGAAACCAGAACTCTTATTATTCTGCACGAGTCTGTTCATCAACGAACGCACAAGAATGATGATTTCTTTAAAGGAAGTATGCAGTTAACGTTTGCCATTGGTTCAAAATGTTTTCCAGGCAAAACCTTCCCTGGATTTTATCCACCACAGTAAATTAAGGGATTTATGGTTACAATAAAACTGACGAAAATTATACTTTCTCCTTTGTTATTTCTTTTTTTATCAACGCAATTATCTGCACAAGGATTATTCTATATTGAGAGTTGGAGAAAAGGATCTGGAAAGATCCAGGAAAGAGAACTATTTGTTGATATCAATACAAACACTCCTAATTTCCAAACTCCTATTAAGGATTCTTCAAGAAAAGAAAAGTACATATTAACCGCCTCGTCTGGAATAAAAAAAATAGATAATAAATCACGAATCGTCAATATTAATATTTATTTGTCCGAGAGCGGATCTCCTCCTGAAGAAAAAAATTTATTGAGAGCAAGAATGAAAGATCCTTTTGAAGATTGTCTTGGTTGTGATCCCATTAGCGAGACTCTCTGGATCATTGCCGCTGATCCCACAGATGGAAATTATTTACCTATACTAACAGAGAGAGTAGTAAAAATAGAAAACTTTTATTGCATAATAAAAGTGACTAAGAATAAACTTAATTTTGAAAAAGAACCCGCTTTTGATGCAGCCACTATTCAGATCACATTAACAAATAATTGGAAATGTCCATCGATTTAGAATGAGCGGATGAGTCACCTTTTTATCAATGGCTATTAGGGTCGTAGTGTCTCTGTGGTTGGGGATGGTCGGCCTTAATGCTTCTGGTTGAGCATTGTGGTTGTAGGTGGAGGCTACAGCGATAGAAGCGGTTTTAATGTGTTAAAGCCTGGTATTTGGCTGCAGCCACTATCTTAATCAAGAAACGACCTAGTAATATAGCATCAAGCGCTAGCAGATTCGCTGGTTGCTTCTGTCTCAGCAGTCTTAGGCTTGCGCTCAAACACCTGTATGGCAGGCTCATCCAGCACAAACCCTTTCTCAGTTGCCTTCCCCATTTTGCCAGCAATAGCCGCAACCCATGAGGGATATTGCTGGTGAGCCTGTTCCAGCTTGTTGAACATCTTCGGTCTCACTGTAACAATAATCTCACGTCCACTAGCATCAATAGTAAATTCGTAACCGTTCAGGGGTAACCTAACTATGAAATAAAGAGATACTATGATATCTCAACAGAGATGAGAGAAGAAATGCTACCAGCAACAGTGAGTGAGGAAGATTGGGCAAATACTGCCGAGAGTGTGAAGCAATTATTCTATTATTTGGGCGAGAAAGTAAAACAATTAGAAGAGCGCGTAAGAGTAGAATTAGAGCCACGTATAACAGCATTAGAAGAAGAGAATCGGTATTTACGGGAGCAGTTAGGAAGAAACTCCAGCAATAGTTCCCAGCCTCCATCAACAGATGCACCAGATAAAAAGGTAGAGAAAAAGAAGCCATCAAGTGGCAAGAAGCGAGGGGGACAAAAGGGACATCGAGGCCATTGGCGAGAATTGCTTCCGTCAGAAGAATGTCAGAAGGTAGAGGATTGCTATCCGCAGCAATGCCGCAAATGCGGTAAAGGATTAAGTGGCAAAGACCCTGCACCATATCGGCATCAAGTAGTAGAGATACCAGAAATAAAGCGGCAGGTGGAAGAATATCGACTCCATCAATTAGAATGTGAGCATTGTGGCACGCTAACCCGAGCCAAGCTTCCGGCCTTAGTACCTGAGAGTGGATATGGAGTGCGAGTAATAGCAATAGCAGCGATATTAAGCGGACTGTATCGGCTTAGTGAAAGAATGTTACAAACAGCAATGAAGGATCTGTTTGGCGTAACAATGGCACTAGGCACAGTCAATGCATTGCGCCAAGAGACATCTTCTGCCATAGCCGCACCCGTTGAACAAGCAGCAGAGTATGTAAAGCAGCAACCAATCATCAACAGTGATGAGACCGGGTTTATGCAAGGTAATGCTGATGGTAAAAATCCTGAGCAACGCAAAGCTTGGCGGTGGGTAGCAGTAACAGAATTAGTAACGGTATTTCGTGTCACGCTTTCACGCTCTCAGCAGTCAGCACAACAATTATTGGGCATTGCTATCAGTGCAATTCTTATCACCGATAGATGGACAGCTTATAACTGGTTAGCAATTAGGCAACGCCAGCTATGTTGGGCTCATTTGAAACGAGATTTCACGAAAATCTCAGAGAGAAGACGAATCTCAGGGCAGATCGGTAAACAATTATTGGAACAAGAAAAATTACTCTTTACTTACTGGCATAGAGTAAGAGATGGCACATTAAAACGATCTAGTTTTACAATTTATGCTTCTGTTATCAGGCAACGAGTGAAAGCATTACTGCAAGAGGGTGCTGATTACGAGCCAGCAAAGGGTGAGCAAACTGCCCGTGCCCGCACCGCCAGGACGTGTGAGGAATTGCTTAAGCTTGAAGCGGCGATGTGGTTGTTTGTGCGTGTGCCTGGTGTAGAGCCTACCAATAATGCTGCTGAACGTGCGATTCGTCATTTTGTACTCTGGCGCAAAAACAGTTTTGGCGCACAGAGCGCTGAAGGCTCGTTGTTCGTTGCCAGAATCTTGACTGTCGTGATGACGCTGCGTGCTCAGAATAGGAATGTTCTTGATTACTTTGTTCAAGCTTGTCAGGCTGCTCGTGAGGGTAAAGCGGCTCCTTCTATTTTGCCTGTTGCCGCCTAATACCCCCCTGAACGGTTACGTAAATTCTTTCCAGCCGTTCGCTACAGTTTTAGCATCAGCAGGAAATTCATTAATCTTGATCGTGATCTCTAACTTACCAGCTATTGGCATGACTTATTTATCTCCTCAATATTGTCTCAAATCTGATGAAGGATAAGGCTATCCCTTCCCCGCTCGTATGATTATGCTACAAGACGATCTATCTATTCGTT
>JBFLVQ010000864.1:0-3619 GCA_040758525.1 Acidobacteriota bacterium | reverse complement strand
TCAGGCAATCTATCTTTGAGATATTGCCTCAGTTCACTACTATCTAGTTGTTGTTTTGTGACAATGTAAGCTATAAGTCGCTTCCTACTTGGCTGATCTTCTCTGGCAATCACAACAGCCTGTTCTATTGCTGATTGCTCCATCAATACTGTTTCTATCTCACCTAGCTCTATTCTAAAACCACGAACCTTTACCTGCTGATCTATCCGACCTAGATACTCTATCTCTCCATTGGGTAGATACCTGACCAGATCTCCGGTTCGATAGAGTCGCTGGCCAGCCTCGCTGCTATATGGATTGGGTATAAATCTATCTGCTGTTAGTTCAGCATGATTGAGATAACCTCTTGCTAGTCCATCTCCACCTATATATAACTCTCCGGCGATCCCCATTGGAGTAGGCTCTAAACATCTATCTAATATGTATACCTGTGTATTCGCTATCGGTCGTCCTATTGGTGGCCATATGCATTCTACTTGCTCTGACACTTCTCCTGATGTTGCTACTACGGTGCTCTCGGTTGGTCCATAGTGGTTTATCAACTGCATTGGCAATCTGTTGCTAGGATAGCTATGCAACTTATCTCCACCTGTTAATATTGCTCTCAGCTTGCTTTGTGCTGGCCATTGTTCCTTCACCATTATCTCTGCGATTGGGGTTGGTAGAAAACTTATTGTTATTGCTTTCTCTATCAGCCATTGCTTCAACTTACTAGGCTCTGTTCTTATCTCATCACTGACAATATGTAGACTTGCTCCTGCGCTCAGATATGGCCATATCTCCCACACAGAAGCATCAAATCCTGTTCCTGCTAGCTGTGTGGCACGGTCTGTTTCTCTAATCTGATAACAATGTCTGTGCCATTGCACAAGGTTGTTGAGTGAATGGTGGGATACTGAGACAGCTTTTGGTCTACCAGTAGAGCCAGATGTATAGATACAGTAAGCAAGATTCTCTGGTTCTGATATATTGACTTGATTTTCTACACTGTAATCACTAATCAAGCTCCAGTCTCTGTCCAGATATATAGTCTTTAGCAAGAGAGTTTGCATCGGCTTAATTGACAATCCAGAGTAAGATAGCAGCAGATCAGCTTGTGAATCTGCTAACATAAAAGAGAGGCGCTCTTGAGGATAAGTAGGGTCAAGTGGTAGATAAGCAGCGCCAGATTTGAGAATGGCGAACAGAGCAACAATCAACTCTACAGAACGCTGCATACAGACAGCAACGATAGATTCAGGACCTATGCCAAGTTTTCTTAGATAGTGGGCCAATTGATTGGCTCTTTGATTCAGTTCTGCATAGGAGAGAGACTCTTGCTGAAAAGTAACTGCTACTGCATTAGGACTACGCTCTACTTGTTCTTCAAACAGTTCGTGTATACATCTATCCTTTGGATAGTTTCTACTGGTGTTGTTCCATTCTACTAATATTCTTTGTTGCTCTTCTTCAGATAATAGCGAACTGAGTTGATATGGTGTATGTGGAGAAAAAGCCAGCGCTGAGATTGTTCTGAGATAATAATCTCCAATCATTTTGATATAGTATTCTGATAGCACAGTGGTATCGTACTCCAGCGTTAATACAATTCCTGATGAGAATGGATCTATACCAAAGCTGGCAACCAGAGTGAAGTTTGTCGCCTCAAAGAATCGCCAATCTAACAACTCAATTTCACTATTTTCAACCAACCCTTGATAAGCATGGAAATGGGTAAAGTTAAAGGCGGTGTCAAATAGTTTTTCTCTACCATAACTCTTCTGCATCTCTACTAATGGATATCGTCGATAAGGCAACATCTCCTGCTCTGCCTGAAAAGTTCTTCTAATAAGATCTGCCCAGGTGCCATTTTCAAAAGAGAAACAGAAAGGCACAGTATTAAGGAAGAGTCCAAGAACTCGCTCTCCATCTGTCTCTTCTAATCTACCATTAGAGACCAGGCCAGTTCGTATATTCGATTGACCGCAGAGCTGGCTTAATAATCTGATATGGGCTGCCAACAAGACAGTCTTAATAGGAACTTGAGTTTCGAAGGAGATCTTTTTTATACCCTCATATACTGCTGAAGGGAGTGAGAGTTGATAAGATTCTACCTTTTGTTCGGAGTTGAGTTGTTGATGTGAGGTAAAGCGAGGAAGCATTGTTACTGTGCTTTCACTCAACTTCTCACTCCAATATTCTTTACACTCTCTCGATTCTGTGGTCTGACGCTCCAGATAGACAAAATCACGATAACTACTCGAAGGTAGTGATAGGTTGATAGACTCACCTTTGCGTAGATTCAAATAGAGATTAAAGAAGTCTGTTAATAGAACAGCTACACTCCAGCCATCAAGAATTGCGTGATGAAAGCTTAGAATGAACTGCAATGTTTCATCTGTTCGTCTATAGATATGAAATCGAATCAGAGGGGGCTGTTTCCAATCGATTTTACTCGCTTTCTTGGTCTCAACCCAGGCATTGATAATAGCTTCTTGTTGATCGAAGGATAGATGGCGTAGGTCTTCAACTTCTAATGGAAGAGAAACAGATCTATGAACCAGTTGTAATGGTTCACTGAATGTATTTAAATCAAATGAGGTTCGCAGAATAGGATGGCAGGATAGAATCTGTTCAATTGCAGTACAGAAGGACTGATGATCAAAGGGTATTCGTAGATGGAGGTTAAAGATATCGTGGTAGATCCCACTTTCGTGATAATATTCGCTATGGAATAGCATGCCTGCTTGAAGTGCTGTAAGAGGATAGGCATCTTCGATATTCTCAGGCAGTTTTGCTCTCTCTTCTGCAGAGATTAGCGAAAATGATCCTGATGACTTTTGCTTTAGATCTGAGTCGGCATTTATAAGCACTTTCGCCAGTGCATAAATTGTCTGGTATTGGAAAAGTTGTTGAATGGAGAAGTCAAAACCAGATTCTAAGGTGCGAGAGCGAATCTGTATACTTCGAATAGAGTCTCCACCAAGGGCAAAGAAATTGTCATTTATTCCTATATTTTCTAGCCCAAGAACCTCTTTCCATATCTCAGCAAGGATCTTTTCTGTTTCTGTAGTTGGAGGAGCAAATACTTCGTTCAGATCAGGGCGACTGGTATCAGGAGAGGGAAGTGCATCCTTATCAATTTTGCCATTAGGGGTTAATGGCAATTCGTTTAGCGTTATAAAGGCAGAAGGAACCATATATTCTGGCAACTTCTCCTTCAGATAGCTTCGCAATTCGCTAGTTGAGAACAGATCGGGAGCTTCAGGTACAACATAGGCAACCAATCTTTTATCTCCTAGACGATCTTCTCTCAGCAATAAATGAGCTGAGCGTACAGATCTATACTCGTTCAGTAAAGCTTCTATCTCTCCAAGCTCTATGCGAAATCCACGCAGTTTGACCTGCTGATCTATTCGCCCTAGATACTCTATATCACCATTAGGTAAATAACGCCCTAGGTCTCCTGATCGATATAGTAACTTGCCACTCTCACTAGCAAATGGATTAGCAATAAATCTCTCTGCTGTCAGTTCAGCACGGTTTAGATAACCTCTCGCTAGCCCTGCTCCTCCTACACAGATCTCTCCTGCTATGCCTATTGGTTGTGGCTCTAACGCTTCATTCAATATGTACAACT
>JBFLVQ010000863.1:0-3623 GCA_040758525.1 Acidobacteriota bacterium | reverse complement strand
AATTAGAATATCTTTTATATTTGTATCCATTCTCTCGCTAGGCTTACTACCTTCTGTGATTGCGCAACAAGAGAAACCGAAGGGTCAGCCAGCACAATCGAAAAAAATTGCTACCGCTTCTGTACGTGCATCGGCAGCGGCAGGGGCATTGCGTTACATTATGAGATCATCCACGCCGATACCACAATATATTCTTAATGGCGCACATTCTATCGCTGTAATCTCCTCATACAAAGACTTCGGCGAATTTCCCAACAATGAGCATGGCGCCGGTGTGGTAAGTGCACGTGATCCCCAGACAGGAAAATGGAGTGCGCCGATCTTCCTGCTTCTCAAGGGTGGCCATATCGAGCAACTACTCGAAGATGCCCGCATAGAGGACTATTTTAAGACCAAAGACTGTGTGCTCTTTCTACTTGGTATGAACCGGCGTACTACCGAACTCTTTCTTGCCGATGAATTGGAATTGGGTGCAGATGTGTTGGTACTACCTGGATCATTTGGTAGTGTTGCCCGACCAGGCACAGAAGTACCTGCCATTAATGTTGGCTTCCTTGCCTATGTACTGACTGGAGAGCAGGTCGAAGGAGTCTCTGTGGCTGCTTCTTCAATCCGTCAAGATAAGGAACTGAACGATGCAGTATATGAGGAGAAGAAGTTAACCTCGTTTATTCCTACATCTGACTTTATTCCCGGTCAAGTACTACTCTATCCTCAAGAATTGACCAGGCTGCAGAAAGCTGATTGATAGTTTTCTGCAGCTTGAATATGTATATTAATGGATAACCCATTCACCAGTCTTTTTAAGGAATTTTACCCCCAATAACCAGCCACCTTCACGATTGCGTCGGCTATCGCAGACGCAGGCAATGGCTCGGAAACGGCCATCAAAGCCAAATATCTCTATCAGTGTGCCTATCTCTAGTGGAAATTCACACCAGACACGCGCACCCTGGCGTGAGACATTTTCTGTGTAGGCTTCACGCCATGGTGATGGTCTGTTTATATAGGGTCTCAAATATAGCAGTATGGGCAATTTTACGCGGGGTTCAGCCCGTCTATTAAAGAAATCGGGGACAGTTTCGAGGGTATTTACAAACATATCAGCGCCTGTTTCCATAATTTTTTACGCCCTTCAACAATTGCTAATGCTCTATAACACAGGCCCGTCAAGGAAAACGCGGACGATAACGGGTGCTGATGTCCATTTTGATCAATTTAAACGTCCCGCAAGTGAGGAAGTTCCCTACGGACAGAGCACAAATAAACAGGCGCGCTATTATTTATGAATGTCTCTTATGCATACGACATTAGTGGTGAACTATTTCAGATACTTTTCTGGCAAAGGATTGTCGGCGCTCTCTGCCTGCCAGTAGACTGATACTATCCACCAACGCTTACCATCATTCATTAATTGAATATTGTTAATACCACGCATAAAGGGCTTGGCATCCTCAGTGCGCTGGCGTGCCTCGTAAGTACTAAAGACATGGGCAATGTTGCCAAAGGTTTCTCCTCGGCGGGCAACCTCACGCTCGAAGAATCCATTCGTCTCTAGATAGTTACCAGAACTAGAAATGTATCCTTCAACATCCATTACACGATAGACGAATTCGCCATTCGGCCTTTTGCCACAAGCAATGAGCTGCGCCCCAGGAATGAATAGCGATCGCATACGCCCCCAATCACGCTTCTTGCCCGCAGGTCCAGAGATAACATCATAAAGCGCCGCGATAACAGCATCCATTGAAGCAACATCGGTCGGGTTAGCAGCGGGCAATGGCGATTTTTCCCCACCCTGTGTGGTATTGGTACTGTGAGTCTGTTGCCAGGACATACTCATACCTCTTGCTGGTGAAATTATCAGCACTATCATAATACCGATGGCTACCAACACAAGCGGCCTTACCATAGAATCTATCTTAAGCATAATTTTAGCTTGCCTCCGATTATTTCGACTTTCCCAAGAACTGTATCCAATTGCCACAATTGTCTCTAATAATAAAAAACTTATCCGTCTCTTTTCTATTGCTTTTAGTCAACTCTATCTGAAACCTTACCCCCTTGCTTTTCAGTCTGGCTGCTAGTGTTTCTATATCTGCTACGGTAAATGCCAATTTTACCAATCCCTGTATTTTTGTCTGATCATCTGCCTCAGGTATATATTTCTGTATGGCGGTTAATGCGACTGAGTTCTTATCTTCAACTAATTCTAGCTCAAAACCATTCAATTCCAGGAAAGCAATACGCAGGTTGTATTGAGGAAAGTCTTTCTGCTCTTTTACTACAAACTCCAAATTATCTTGATACCATTTTACTGTCTGATCAAGATCTGCTACAGAGATCGCCACCAGACTCGGCTTAATTGAATCTAATAATGTTTTATTTGGAGGACAGGTTGATTGAGCAAAAGTTCTTGTCGCAATAGCTAGCACTAATACAATAATTAATGTAGATACTGATATGCGCATTATTACCCCTTAATATTACTGTTGATTGTCTGGTTAATTGGTAGGAAATGAGTGATGGGCAACTAATAATACGAATTCCTGGGTCTACTCAAGTGCAATACCGAATTGAGAGATATTGCCCACGCTCCCAGGCAATAGCCTCTTTCTACCATCCTTGCACCATACGTACTATTTTGTACGCCCATCACTTATCGTTATTATGATTAAATTAACGTTAATATTCTTTAAGCTGATGTAAAAAAACGTAATACTTGTTAAAAATTGTAAAAACTTAATAGTAACTGCAACGCCTACAATCTTTTGTTGTATAGTAGAGGGATATTGTTGGGGGTAAAGTCTGTGTTAAAGGGCAGGGAATTTCTTGCGCGTCATATTAGTTGGGTATTCCTGCTGGTGGTAAATATTCCTTTACTAATAATTCTCTTTGTGCAGTACCGTTCCCTGGTAGAGTTGGAACGTACACTGCCAATTGCCAACCGGACCTGGATGAAGAAATATCTCATCACTGTAGGTGCCAATGTAGAGGAGTTCTATCGCACACAGGCTGAGCGTGTTCTCTCTATTGCTCCTGAGGCATTTATTCGTGAGCATATGTATGAGCATTTTGCTGATATTGCTAACCATTTCGAGTGCAATCCTGCTACTGGAGTAAAACGTCTGTTTATAGCTTTTACTGGTGAAAAAGAGGGGCAGCAATTTTCGATTGTGCTCTTTTATACCCCTCAATTAAACAGGAAATTTACCCGTGAGCCGGGCTCGCAAGCTTGGCGCGCGGCCCATGCCGCCAGTGGGCATTGGCTTTATCACAGCCTTTTTAATTCAACGGTCTCATCAGCTTCCTTGCTAGCTGATGATTATGATCTGGAGAACCGTATTATAACTAAGCCGATCCTTAATTCAGAAAATAAGGTTATCGCTGTTGCTGGTTTAATTATCGATGAAAAATATTTCAAAGAACAGGTACTACCCAATGCCGTGCAGCAGTCATTGAAAAAATTCTTTCCCAGCGATTACAAAGATGTCATTGTCACCTTGCATGATCCGAAGGGTAATGTCGTATTTGCCACCGCGTCAGCAGAACAGCAAAGTTATGAGGCCAGTGAGCCATTGCTATTTATCTTCAAGGACTGCCGGCTTAAGATAATGATGCGT
>JBFLVQ010000862.1:0-3623 GCA_040758525.1 Acidobacteriota bacterium | reverse complement strand
ATAAGCCTTCTGAGCTGGTGTATTACCAATAAGGATAGATATCTGCGCTATTCGGTGACCTCTCTCTCGTCCTCTCTCTAGCATCGTTTCAAGCAACTGATTTACCAATCCTCGTCGCCGAAAAGGTGGTAGTGTAGCAACATTCTCGACTATCCAGGCACCTTCTGCATCATCAGAAATACAGGTGGCTACCGGCTTATACCGCTCCCATATTGCTGCCACATCATTGCTCCCCCAACCAACCTTTGTAGCAGCCTCTTCAATTGCCTTTGCTAGCGCTGGTATCCCAGCTTCAACTGGATTATAACCACAAAGACCTGCTGCTGATTGTCCGTTAACTTCAGCTATAATAAACCCAGAGTGATGTCCCCAAGACCGTGTTTCAGTATGCGCAAGCTCTTTGAGAAACATAAGACACTCTTGTTCAGGTCGAGCAAGAGTAATATCCCAAATTCCACGCGTTAATTGTGAGCGAGCAGCTAATAGCATTACTTGAGCAACAAATAACGCATCTTCACTGGTCGCTGGTCGAATCAAAACACTCATACAATACACTCCTTAATTAAATTAATAAAACTACTCTGGTTGTCTAAATTTTTTGAATAGTTGTTGCTGTTTGCCAATGGCTTCTCGCTGCTTTACAGCTCTATCCTGATGTTGCTGAATATTCTGCTCACTATCTGCTGCTACACTATCTGCACTTAAATATCTCGCCAGTGCGTTTATTGTTGAGTACTTAAACATCGCTACAAGAGGAAAGCTTCTTTGTAACTTTTCACGTAGCTTGTTATAAGCCTTCACAATTATTAGTGAGTTTGCTCCTAGCTCAAAGAAATTGCTATTTACACTTATCTTTTCTATTGCCATTATTTCTTGCCATACCTTGGCAATACTCTCTTCTAACTCATTGCTTGGTTCGATAAAACTCTCTTCACATATTGATTCTAAACTATTTGGACTAGGCAGCGCATTACGATCTACCTTGCCATTTGCACTCAATGGCAACTCTGACATTATTACAATCTCATATGGCAACATATACTCTGGTAATCTTGCTTGTAGAAAACTACGCAACTGTTTGCCAATATCTTTATTAGTAATCTGCTCCTTACCATTAGAGGTGTCTCGCGATAAGAAAGACCATCCACTATTTTGTCTACTATCTATAGGTCCACCTAATAGACTATGCATAAGCTGATGGGTATCTGCTAACTTAAATAGCGGGGGTCTTTAGCATCACTCTCATCCAGCATCACAATGGTTGCACCGGTTGCCAATGTCCCAAAGATGTCATACACTGAGAGGTCAGTATTCCCAGCACTGCTACTACCTGCTGCCATCCTCGCTCCATTACTACTGCTACTAGCTCATTGGGTTGTACTCCTGCACACTGCAATCGTACTGCTAAGCTATTAACCTCGCTGGCTAGAGTTGTTCTTGAATACGTCTAGCTCGCTCTGTGAATGTTTCTGCTTGCAAAATAACAGATGTTTACCTAGTAGAACAAAGTACACCAAGCTTTATCTTTGTGATCTTATCGTGTAGTACTTAATATCAGTACAATATCTGTTACTAACACTCTATAGCTTCAGATCTATAGAAAATTTCTGTTATACCAATGGTGCTTGTTTTTGTTGATAGAATAGACTTAAAAATATTGTTTCCAATAGATTTTATTAAGCTTTCTCATATACTTTTGATAGGATTTAGTGGCATTTTCAGGATAATCATCTGATCTCAGTTATAGATACTATCGACTTACTTAGCTTAAGCTTACACCTACTCATAACTATACTCCCAGTTGCGGATGAGATCTTAAGCCGCGCAGCGGCGTTATACCTTTAGGCCAGCGCGTGTGCGCTGGTACGGATCGATAAATAGCATAGAGCTCCGTAGGAGCGATAGATTGTATTGCCATAGATAATCTTTAAACAATCGGTCGCTCTATCTCGGCTTTATTGCTCTACCATGCTATTTCCAGGGCTTACCCCCTGCGCTAAAGATCTAGCGCCGCTGCGCGGCTGAAGATATGCATCCGCACAGGCAGCAAAGTTTTCACACTCACCACTATGTATAAAATTGAGCCAAGTACCTCACCAAAACTAGCAAAGATTATTGAACTCGATAAATACAATACGAGTAGAGCAATTATTCTTTCATCTCTAGAGAGCAAAGGCTGCCCCATAATGGTTTGGCAACCTATTCTTTAGGGTTTTCTCCACTACTGAGAAGCAGACTTGAATTTTTAGAGATTTCAGCCTATCTTTTCTAAGGAAAATCTTAAAAATTGTGAGATTAACTACCTTGAAAAACCTATTTAAGGAAGATTTGGACAAAATGAATAAAGGGGAAGAAAAGGAGACCAAAAAGCTGGCTCAGTACAAACAGACTAAGCCAGAACAATTACTATTATTTGAGTTTACTACTTTAGATGAGAAAAAGTATTCCAATACGATAGAACTATATGATGCCATCCCTAAATATTATTGGGGAAATGTGGAACGAGAAAATGGTCGTTACTTAAGTGATCTCAAGCGAACCTTTGAGTTTCGAGGAAAGAAATACCGCGTAACAATTCGGCCCGCAAGAATTGAAGACCGTCGTGGTGTGACAAGAGAGTACTACCCTTCACAACGAGAAGAGTTGGTTGAAGATGCACTACGAAAATTGGCCTGTGATGGTAAGGGGCTTTTCTTAGACGATCAAGCCGGTGTTATGTTCAGTCTATACGAATTGCAACAAGAGCTTAAGCGTATGGGTCATGGCTACTCCATTGTAGACATAAAAGATGCCCTATTAATCTGTGCACAAACCAATATGATTCTTGAAACTGAAGATGGCTTGCCAATTGCTGAGTATGGAAAAGCCACCTTGGTTTCACACCTATTTGAGACCTTAGGACTACAGACCAGAGAAGATTGGAAAGGACATGGAAATAAGTCAAAGGCATATGTACGATTTAATGTCCTGGTTACCAATAGCATTAAAGCTTTGACTTTCCGTCAGCTCAACTATGAAAAGTGTATGTCATACAAAAGCGTTATTGCCCGCCAATTACATAAGAGAATGTCACACTTATTTACTCAATCAAGTCTAACCAATACTTATAGTATTCTTCTTTCTACTATTATTCGGGACTTTGGTATAAAAGCCTACTCACAATTGCGGGATAACCTCTATCAAGTCGAACAGGCTCTTGATGAGATGAAAGAAAAAGAGGTAATTGCCGAGTACAAAGTTGAAAAATCATTTGATCCAAATAGAAAGAATAAGATGATTGAAGCAAAGTTTATCATTACTCCACATTCTCGCTTTACTAGCGATATGATTAAAGCTAATGAACGACACCGAAAGCTGAAAAACTATCAACCCCTCTTCTCTAAATAACTGGCTATTTTCTCTGACAATTTTTCAGCCCCAATATGGTGCAGACGTTCGCGGATCTAGCCCTTAAATATAGTGCAAACATTCGCGGATCTAGGCCACAAACTAGTGTGAACGTTCGCGCAAATATCGTGTGAACGTTCGCGTAGAGGGTTAAATATAGTGTTAGCATTCGCACTTTAAGTCATTTATTTTATTAAATATAGCGTAAACGTTCGCGGAATATAAGGTAAGCGTTC
>JBFLVQ010000861.1:0-3640 GCA_040758525.1 Acidobacteriota bacterium | reverse complement strand
ATAAAATTAAAGTATATGACATTTTCCCGCTTGACCTAGGTCAATTTCAGATTACCGAAATGGCGAGAAAGCGAGAGTGCATATTCCCCTTGATGTTGCAAACTGCGTTTATCCAGATTAGCAGTATTATCAATGGGAGTATGGTAATGGGTTATCCCCTCACAAAAAGCGAAGTTGAATCCAGCTATCGCAGCATCCTTAAATGGTCTGAAATCGGTTATGTGTCCCAGTAGTCTGGCAACCTCGTAGAATGCTGATGAGGCCAGTGGGTGAGGCACCGCCTTAGTAAACTCCTCCATTAAATAGCCATTCTCTGGACTTGTATCAAACAGCAGCGCCGGTCCACGATTGCCACGTGCATCAAAGTTGAGTACTAAACCAACATTGTCAAGTTTTTCGTACTGTTCTACAAACGCCTTTGCTCCTAGCGCGCCGCCCTCTTCCGCATCAGTGAAGAGCAGAATGATATTATTTTCTAATGGGCCACTTGATACTAAAGCGCGCGCCGTCTCTAAAAGCACGGCTACTCCGCTACCATCATCACTGGCCCCCAGACTATTTGGTGTAGAGTCATAGTGACAGACAAGTAAGATCGATTTCGAATTGGCTCGTCCAGGAAGCTCACCAACAATATTCTCAGCGATTGCAGAATCAAAAGGCATTCCCCAACGGGTACTGGTTGTTATATGGTTCTGCACCACTGCGCTAATACCCAGATCTGAGAGAGTCTTTAGTATATAATCTCGTGTCTGCCTATGCCCTAGAGAGCCTGATGGGCGTGGCTGAGAGGCAATCACTTCGATATGGCTACTGGCCCGTAGAGCAGAAAACTGCTCTGCTGCGGTATCAACTGGAAGCGCCCTAGGAGGTTGTAGTTGAATAATAGAACACGCCGATAATCCTAATAATATCAATAAGATCGACAGGGCTACCAAGAGTGACGGTTTAACATCAGGGTTATATATGGACATTGTTTTTGATTAGTCGCGGCAGTTTCAAATCTTGATTTTAAGCACAATCAGGCAGAATCAAAGTTGGCATAGTTATTTTTTTTAAGTTATGTTAACTGTAACAAAAGTGCAACTATTACTGGCGGTTTAATTCTCTTGTTAACCAAACAGAGGTTTGAGGAATGAAATATAGAAAGATACTTCTTACTATTCTGGTTTTGGTGTTTCTATTTGGATGGTTAGCTTTTCTTTTTTGGAAACAGGGAGAACCATATCAAGAGCCATACTGGAGCCCTAATCACCGATATTATCTGCAGAAGTACTCAAACCTAACACTATCGAATTTTCTCCCCATGATGCCAGGCCAAGGCTCAGACTCTATTAATGGGTATATACGACTCTATGATGCCAAGGGAAACCTGCTCTATGAAAGATTTGAAACCTTTATTCGAGATATCACTCCAGTATGGGCAGATAATAGAGTCTACCTGTTGGGAGTAGCAGAGATGGACAACGATCCTTGGATCCTCCCTACCTCCTCAGAATAAAACTGTCTCAATCTATTTTATGGCATTAGATGAACCTCTTTAACCTCGTTGAGTTTAAATTCCTTTATTTCCCCACTCTTCATAGTTAAACGCAATATTCCTGCACTGAGAGGTTGACTACGAGGACTCTCTTCCTTGATTGCTGCTTTATCCTTCTTATATTTGTAATTTTTAATAGTATCCTCACCATTATGACAGGTTGAACAACCTGATGGTTCAATATTGCGTTCCTTATGGCAGCCAATACATCCAATTACGCTGTTTTCGCCTGCGCTGTTTTTGCCATGATAAGCATCTTCGGCGCTAGGTGATTTTTTACCTTTGAATTTCTTATCTTCGTTAGTACCTTCAATTTCGCAATCCGTCTCTGCACCTTTATGACAAACCGTGCATTTTTGTACTTCTTCTTCTACTGCTTTAGTTAAATTCTTGGAGTTGGTGTGATGACAGACAACACAACCATCTTGTGGTGAATATGAGTTATAAGCAATATGTTGATCATGATCAAACGGGGTCTTGCCTTTGGAACCAGCAAACTCAGATACTTTCTTCTCTTCATCATCAAGCACAAGTAGTCCTGGCATAGTTTTACCTGGTTTAGCAGCTTTCGCCAACTCTGGCCAAGGCACGGCAAAAGTAGCTAAAGACACGACGGCAAATACGATAACTAAAGTCCATTTGACGATCTTCTGTCTATTGATCCTTTTCACAATCAACCCTCCCTAAAAAATTGCTCTTCTTGCATATTACTAACGCGAAAATATACCCTCCTTGGGGGGAAAGAAATTTTTTCTTTAACTATTTTCTTCCTACGATTGGGAAACACTTTCCTATTTTGGCCACTAATATATGAGCACGCCTTTTTATCATTAATGTTTATAGGAGAGGAATTAAATGTATAGGTTAATTAGTGCTAAGACTCTACTAATGATCTGCGTCTTTGTCAGCCTTACGATATCACCAACGGCTCATCTAAGCACTCTACAAGGAACAACAACTGATATGGATGGTCTTGGTTTGGTAAAGATTGGCGGCCGTTGGTGTTATTTAGGTATGAATGGGAAGATGGTCATCACTTCACGCTTTAAAAAGGCTGATCCTTTCTCTCAAGGACTGGCCGGGGTGTTTATCAACGGTAAATGGGGATTTATCGATAATACTGCCAAGCTTGTGATCCAACCGCAATTTAGCTCTGTCAATCCCTTTCGAGAAGAACTGGCAAGTGTAGAAATAGACGGTAAGTGGGGCTTCATTGATAGATTGGGTAATCTGGTTGTGCCAATAAGATTTGATAATGCCTATAGTTTCAATGAAGGCTTTGCTTTAGTAATGATTCAAGGTCGTTGGGGCTATATTAACAAGGCTGGTGAAATGGTAATTAGACCACAATTCACAGAGTGTCTACACTTCTCTGAAGGAATGGCAGGTTTTTCTATTGATGGCAAATGGGGATTCTTAGATCGAACTGGGGCAATAGTTATTGATCGTCAATTTGATAATGTATTGCCTTTCACAGAAGGTTTAGCCAGTGTATCAATCAATGGCAAAATTGGCTTTATCAATAGGATTGGCAACTTAGTAATTGCGCCACAATTTGATAATGCTAGCTATTTTAGAGAGGGTCTCGCCAGTGTTTCTATAGATGGAAAATGGGGTTATATAGACCCCCACGGTAGTATGATAATTGCGCCACAATTTGATCGTGCAATACCTTTCAAGCGTGGCTTGGCAAAAGTGAAAGTAGCTGGCAAATGGGGATTTATTGATCGTTCAGGAAACTTTGTTATCACACCACAGTTTGATGAAGCTTTTAATTTCACTTATGATCGTGCCAGCATCAAGATTAATGGAAAATGGGGCTATATTAACAAGCAAGGCGAGCAGTTAGTCTCTCCATTCTTTGAGAAAGCTTTTCCTTTTACTAGCGGGAAATATCGCAATGCTAGTGATACTGAGACTATTTCTGATGATCAGATGTATTAGTGCCACTCTTTGTGCTCTCTAAACATCTCTTCAACTCAAGTATAAACTGAGAGTCTTTGCAGTGAGTGATAAGCAGAGTATGACGAGCGCGAGTTAATCCGACATAGATCAACTTGCGCTCAATATCGGCTTTTTCACTGGTAGTTGGCAGCATTGAGA
>JBFLVQ010000860.1:0-3641 GCA_040758525.1 Acidobacteriota bacterium | reverse complement strand
TAATTGATTGGTTGACGAAGATGGAGTTTATCGATGGTATTGCGATTATTGACGAATACGACGACTTCCCTGATCCTAGATATGCTCTGCCAGATTGCCCTGTAGCAGTAGGACAAGTTCTCACCGCTACATTGATGTTAAAAGCCTACCAGAAAGGTATCTTTGCTTGGTCTGCTGAGCCAGTGACCTGGTGGTCTCCGGATCCTCGCGCCATTATCGAACTAGATGAATTATATGTTTCGAAAAGATTAGCAAGAAAGATTCGTCAAGCGCCTTTCCGTATTACTGTTGATCAAGACTTTCCAGGGGTCTTGCAGGGCTGTGCGGCACCACGTGAAGAAGGTGAGGAATCTTGGATTACAGAAGAGTTTTTCTACTGTTTTAATGAGCTGTTCCAAGCCGGTTATGCTCATAGTATAGAGTGTTGGAAAGACAATCTTCTCGTGGGCGGCGTTTTTGGTGTTGCGATTGGAGGTTTCTTCTCAGCCGAGTCTATGTTTCATAAAGCTACTGATGCCTCAAAGATTGCTCTTTTCTATCTGGTAGAGTTGCTCAAACAGGTTGGGTTTGCCCTTCTAGATATTCAAATTCTGACATCTCATACTCAATCATTAGGAGGTATTCTAATCTCTCGTAACTATTATCTGCGCCGTCTTAAACAAGCCCTTAAGCTAAAGCCTTTTCCTCTACATAAAACCACAATTACTAAATAATCGCGTGGCTAGTTCTTCTTTACACGTCCAACCAGGCTTGCTACTACCATCACTAGTTCGGGCGGCTCGACCGGCTTGGCCAAATGCATATTGAATCCTGCTGAGAAGGCTCGCATCCTATCTTCAGCCTTGGCATAGGCAGTTAATGCAATTGCTGGAATATTTCTATGTCGTTCTACTATCCCTGATCTTACTTTGCGGATCAATTCATAACCATCTTCACCGAGTAGGCCGATATCGGCGATAAGCACTTCTGCTGACCAGCGCAAAAGTTCTTCCAGTGCCTGCTTAGCAGAAGCGACCGCCCTTACCTCTGCGCCAACACTAGTAAGCATTAATGTAATAATCTCGCGAGTATCAAGCTCATCTTCGACAACAAGAACTTTTATATTATTAAGCCGTACCATCTCTTCAAACGATCTGTTAGATTCACCAAGCGATCTTTTATCTTCAGGAGAATCTGTGTTAGCAGAAAAGATCGTAAGCGGCAGTTTCACAATAAAAGTCGCGCCTTTTTCTTCTCCTTCACTTTCTGCCTCGATCGTACCACCATGAAGTTCTATTAAATGACGCGCAATGGCAAGGCCTAGCCCCAATCCACCATGCGCCCTAGTAATTGAGCTATCGGCCTGACGGAAGCGATCAAATACATAGGGAAGAAAATCAGCGCTTATACCTTTACCACTATCCTTGACTATGATCTCTACATGTGAATCTACCCGTTCTAGTCGAACTTCGATATTACCACCGGCAGGAGTAAATTTGATCGCATTGGAGATAAGGTTCCACAATACCTGTTGTAATCTGGTAGCATCACCAAGAATCTGCCCGCTGCTGGTGTCTATTACCATTCTTAACTTAATCTTTTTATTATCTGCCAGCGGACGTGAAGAATCGACTACTGCCTCAACGATAGGTCGAATCTCGATCAGTCTCACATCAAGTGGCAGCTTATTGGAAATAATTCGCGAAATATCGAGCAGATCCTCAATCAATTGGGCCTGCAATTTGGTATTACGTTCGATCGTCTCAAGTGCACGCTGGACATCTATGTCATTGAACTTACCTGTACGTAATAGTCTTGCCCAGCCAAGAATAGCAGTAAGTGGGGTACGCAACTCATGGGAAACGGTAGCAAGAAAATCATCTTTCAAGCGATTGGCTGCTTCTGCCTCAGCACGCGCGGCTCGCTCGCGTGCAAGCAAGTTCGCACGCTCCTCCTCTACTTTTTTTAACTCAGATACATCCTCATCGATAAAGACTACTTCGCGTACAGCGCCATTCTCGTCCTTCACTGGATAGGCAAAAGCGCGTACCCATCGTTGAACTTTTTCACCGCCAGTAATACCAGGTATAGTCTCGTTAGGGTCGTAGAGGATTGGTGGTATGGTAGCAACCTCGCCAGCAAATACCTTTTCAATATAGGGCATAATACCTTTAGCAATCAGTTGTGGATCTTTGCGTACATTGTATTCTCCAACTTGATCTAGTGTTACTCCCCATAGACGTTCCCAAGCTTTATTGACACGTAACAAGCGACCATCTGGAGCAAGTATCTGTGTGCTTAAAGGTGACTGTTCGACTAAAGTACGGAAACGAATTTCCGATAGACGCATGGCCTCTTCAGATTCACTGAGATTATCAGCAATACGTTCTGCAACAATACGCGCTTCTGCTTGAGATCTGGTAGCAACAAAAAGTACAATGCTGATCAATATTCCACCCAAAAGTGTGTATGGTATCAATGAACGACTAGATACTGCCTCGAACTCTGGTCGTGAACTAAAAGCGAGTGTCCAACTACGACCAGCAATCTTGATCTGAGAAGTAGCAGTAAATTGCGGTTTATCACTACGGTTGTGGGCATTTTGAAAACTCAGTGAGCTGTGTAAAAGATTCTCAGGCGACAATTGCTCGCCATCATAAACCTCAAAATCAACACGTGGTTGACGCTCTCTACCAAAGATACCTATAAGCAGATCTTCCATACGGAATGGACTGTAAACAAAACCGAGTAATGCTGCCTGACGTTCGCTTATGGTATTGGTTGGCGCTCCTTTACGATAAACAGGTAGATAGATCAGAAAGCCTGCCTGCTTCTGCAAATCGATCTCCTGTACCAGTGTTACCCTGCCAGAAGCAGCCGGTAGCCCAGTATCACGTGCACGTGCCATTGCTGCACGACGTACCGGCTCAGTAAACATATCAAAGCCAATGGCAGCTTGATTACGGCGATCGAGTGGCTCTAAATATAGGATCGAATGGTACTCATCACGTTCAGTTGCTGGCCATATCTTAAACGTATGATCACCTGAGGTACGCTTGGCAGCAAGAAATTGATCCTTTTCCTTTGGCGAAAATCGGCACGAGAAACCGATCCCTTGAATACCAGGATAGCGTTGTTGTAGTTCCAGTCCAGCTACATAATCGTGAAACTCTTCGTAGCCAACTGATGGGTGTGCAGTGAAGAGTCCATTCGCACCCCGTAATACATTAATATAGGTTTCCAGTCGATCTTGAATATTATCTTGTGTTGACTCTACGGCATTTTCGAACCGCACCAAGTCTTTTGCCTGTGAAGTAGAATGCACATAATAGGCTGATATAACCGTCATTAGCAGTGAAAATAACAGCACCAGATACGGTGTCCAAGCAATACTTTTATGTTCTGATTTTCTTACCGAGGATGATTTCATAGATGATTTTTGACTAGAACAGCGAAATTTTTCACACTGTTCACTAAACCCCTTTTTCTACCAACCAACATAGCCTCACATTAGCAAAATATTAGCTATCCATAATAAACTAGCATAACTAATGAGGCCTGTAACCCTTGCTCATACTGAACTATTATACCGAACTATCTTATCTGTTTATACGCTTTTTGCTATTATTATTTTACGGCCGGTAAGAAAACTAAGTTCAACA
>JBFLVQ010000859.1:0-3659 GCA_040758525.1 Acidobacteriota bacterium | reverse complement strand
GTGCAGCCCGCAATACCTACTTCGCTAGGAAGGAAGCGCGAACCTGGTAGTACTTCTGTAGGATACTGTCGTGAGACAGAATCTCGAACCCAGGAAGCATCCGGCCTTTAGGCCGGTGAGGTTCACTGTCAGCAGGCTCATTATCAGGACTACAATAAGCAAGGAAACTGCCCGTTTTCTGCTATCAAAGGACACAAGAGCGCTATTTTGATGGATAGAGTATTAAGATAAACAGAACCATAAAAGATATATTGAGAAACAATAAGTCCTCACGACAAAACTGGACACTGCAAGTAACAGCCCCCCACACTATTGCCTGAAAAAGGTTGCTTTCTCTATAACCAATATGTGATTAATACGTACGGATTTTTAACAGATCTATTTTGACCTTTCTACACAAGAATCTTATCTTAGTTTAAGAATGATCACTTAGATCATCTTGCTACCGCAAGTAGCCACACAATATCGCAAAATAAAGGAGAAAAACAATGAGAGTGAAGGGTTTTTTATTAATGAGTGTAGTAGTGTGTCTGTTTTTAGGAACTGCTAATAGTGTGTCTAGCAATGGTGATAACACTACCTCAGTGTTACCACGCAATCCTAGCGCAGAGGCTAATGTGACAATCTCTTTTGATGGTCTTATGGCGCTCTGTTTTGGTAATCCGGATCGCGTTAGTGTAGCAATATTAGATGTACATCATCATCTACCAACAATGACAGTTTCAAAGATTGTAAATGGACATCGTTCACTAGTGACTGTGCTTAATGGCAGACAATTACAAGGTACACTATACATAGATGTGGAAAATCGGCACACAGGTGTAAGTAAGTATATGGCAGCATCCATGCACAATGATCCCAATGATTTTCGCTGGAATATTGATATGGAGATGGATCTATATCAACGTGAATTACAACTGAAAGAAGAGAAATTATTTGGCAAGATTCATATTAGCACAGGACTGTTTTATGCAGTCGATCTGAGTAAAGAAAGAGTGCGATTCCTTGCCACCGATGGTTCAGGAAAAATGCTACCCTTCAATCGCCAGGTCGCCACGCCCGCAGCTAAGTTAAATTTGCTGACTGGTCAAGCACTGATTATTCGTAGTCGTAATGGTGACCTACGGTTGGTTGCTGAACCTGCTGTGCAATATGAAATATCGATTACCAATGAACCACCAGCAGAAATGGCCAGTATCGATCACTTCACTTACTATTACGATTTTATTGGTGTGGAGGTAACGCCATATAACATTACATTGCTCGAAAAAGCTGCGTTAAACCCTCGACCATTGGTATGTCAATCAGTGGTTTTTGGTAAATCTCAGATTCATTAATAGTCTAGATCGCGTAATTGTTCTTTGCTGCTTCTTCTCGTTACAGCAAAGGTGAGTAGGGGATTACTTATTTCTGAATTGGCGCGTGCTTCTTGGTCTAGAGCAACCGCGAGAGCTAACTGCTGAGCCGATTCTCGGTAATTACTCTTTGCCATTAAGCATTCGCCAAGACCTTGATGCAGTTGGCTAAGCATAAGCTTTTGTTGAATATTGATCTGTTGAGCAAGCAACAAGGCATTTTGATAAAGTTCAATTGCTGCTTCACTATTGCCAGCCAGCATTTGTACTCTGGCATAGTAACCCGTAACCATTGCATTCATACTGATGTGTGAAATAGGATCTTTAATTTGAGCAAGAGCTTGCCGAGCAGCTTTCAAGTTAATATCAGCTTCATAGGCTTTTCCTTGCTCAGCTTGGATAATACCAAACAGCGTATAGCTCATCGCTAAATAGGCAGGGTTGGCTTGATCTCTTGACACCATTATCGCATCGTTTAGATACTGTTGTGCAACTAGCCTACGATTTAGGTTAAAGGCGCTAATGCCAGCTATTTGTAATAGCTGTGCAGTATATTTATGATTAATAGGTCTGGCTATTGCCAGCGTCTTTTCTGCGCAGGCCAAGGCAGCTTCATTGTTATTGGTAAGATGGTAGATTCCTGCCAGTGCCATAGATGGACCAATAAAGAATAGTTTTAATTCAAGAGATTCTGCTAATTCTATTGCTGTCTCAAATGATTCACTAGCAGCGCGGAAATCTGAGGTTGCACTGAAGCTCTCACCACGCCAGTTCAATAGCTGGGCTTGATAGTAGATGTGGCGATATTTCACTGCTTGTGCTAGCGTAACTCTAATTATCTCATTTGCCTGGTCGTATTTTCCGCTCTTAATCAGATATTTGGCAATTTGAATATGAGTGCGTTCTGTCTCGCAATTGATATTAAGCTGATTAAATAAATTCAGTGCCTGATCGGCTTTTTGTAGAGCCAGAGAATATTGATCACCTACTATAGTAGTCTCTACTTCTTTTTGTAATCGGCGTGCCTCTTGTAATGATCTAACATTGTTATCTGATATTAGCTGATAATTAGCGAGCAGATCTCTACCTAGCAGATCACCAGTTTTTACTGCCATCTCTTCGGCAATTGCTGTTACTGATGCTAGCGCTTGGTCAGCTTCTCTCTTATTGCCGGTTTGCAAACTGGCTAGATAAAGATCGAGCTGTTGATCCAAACGCTCATATCGTGTCAGCTCAGTAATGGGTGTAGTTGAGCTGATGATAGACTGATGCCTTGCTATTACTGGTCTAAAGAGCAACCAATAAGAGAGAAGCGCTGGCGCAAGCACTAATATCACCATTGCCGCAATTTTCATCACCATTATGCGATAACTGGGCTGGTGCTGCTTCTGCTTACTTTTGCTGGGGGTTGCGATATAGGCTTTGATAGGTTGCTGATTATACTGTTGTACTATGTTATTGACCTGCTGCTGTATCAGTTCCTCTTTTGCTTGCTTCCAAAAGGGACTTTCCAATAATCTATCGATATCCTCATCTTCTGCTAGGTTTGAAGCAGATTCAGAATCATCAATAATGACTTCCCAAGCCAGCTCAAAGCGCTCTTGACATTCCCAACACTTCGTTAGATGGGTCTGGAACTGAACCTTCTCTGCTGCCAAAAGCTCATTATGGCAATACTTGATAAATGTTAATTCATCCCAATATAGACATTTCATTGAGCTATTCCTTTATTTCACTGATAAATCTATGATAAAGACAATTGCTTTCGATAATGATTGTTACATGAGAAAAAAATTTCCTGATAATTATACTTTTAGATTGAATTATTAAGGTCTTTTCCATTATAACCATACAATGAGAAAACTACTGTAGTAATAGATAGGGGGTGTTGGTAACCGCCCGCCACAAAAGATAGGATAACACAAACAAAGGGATTTTGGTGTTTAACAATTGTAGTGATGAAGAACTTATCCGATTAATGTTGCCTACTTCGCAGCCTGATGCAGCCAATGTCGAAGCTGCCTGGTGTGAGTTTGTCAGGCGATTCGAGAAACTGCTAATCAAGACTATTTACAGCACCTATCGCCGTTATATGGCGCAACACAGTCCTACTCCAGAAGATGTTTGCGATCTGGTTCAGCAGGTATTTGTCAAAATTACTGAACATGACTACCGTCTTCTACGCGGCTTAAAATTCCATAAAAAGGACTCTTTACGACTCTATCTATATGTTGTTGCGATCAGTGCCGTACTAGATTATCTACGTAGCGCTCCCTTACAGGAAATAAGCCATTCATTGAGTGA
>JBFLVQ010000858.1:0-3659 GCA_040758525.1 Acidobacteriota bacterium | reverse complement strand
TGTGGCTGCTAATGGTAACCCATTCACTATCTAAACATACTATCTGTACTAAATTTTTTGATAGCTCATCGACTCGTTGCTTCTCAGTCAATATCAAGGGCACACAAGCATTCTCTAGCATGAAAGCAATACGCTCCAATGGATAACCAGGATCAATCGGTAAGTAAGCTCCTCCAGCTTTGAGTACACCCATTATTGCTATTATCATCTCTATGGAACGCTCCAGACAGATCCCTACCAATACTTCTGGTCCTACTCCTAAGCTTATCAAGTAGTGTGCTAGTTGATTGGCTCTACAGTTTAGCTCTTGATAGCTGAGTTGTTCCTGTTCATACACTACTGCAATCGCTGATGGTGTTCGTGTTACCTGTTCCTCAAACAATTGATGTACACACTTGTCATATGGATACTCGACAGTAGTGCTGTTCCATTCCATTAGTAGTTGATTGCGTTCTACCTCGCTCAATAACGACAACGATGATACTCGCTCTTGTGGATTACTTATTATCCTGGCTAGTAGGTTCTCTACATGACCTACCATTCGCTTTATCGTCTCTTCTACAAACCGTCCACAATCATAGGTGATCCTTATCAATAATTGTTCTCCAGGCACTGCGGCTACTGTTAGAGGATAGTTTGTCTTCTCTATAGTATGTACTTTCTTCACTTGTACCATAGAGCTTGCTTCTGCTAATCCACTTTCTACTGGATAGTTCTCAAATACCAAGATACTTTCGAACAATGGCTTGCCAGTTGGTACTTCACTCCATTGCTGTACTTGAAACAGTGGACTGTACTCATACTCCATCATCTCCGCCATACGTTGTTGTACCTCTACCAACCACTCGCTTACTCGCTTCTCTGGTCTTATTGGCACTCTCAATGGTAGGGTATTAATAAACATTCCCACCATCCTCTCTGCTCCTACTAGCTCTGCTGGTCGTCCTGATACTGTTACACCATAGACTACCTCCATTTCTCCGCTATACCGACTTAACAATATTGCCCATACCCCTTGTACCAAATTATTTATCGTTAGCTGATATTCCATTGCTATTGTCTGTAGTGTTGACGTTGCAGTTACTGATAGTCGTAAATACTCTTCACGATAATCCTGCTCCGCTATTGCTTGCTTTCTATCCACCATTAGTGCTGTTGGCGCGCTAAAGCCTTGTAATCTCTCTCGCCAATACCTCTCTGCTTTTTCTAGATCTTGTCTGTACAACCACTCAATATAGTCTCGATATCGACGACTGTAGCCTAGCTCTACCATTTGCCCTTCACAATATCCACGGTAATAGCTCAATACCTCTTTGAACAGTATTGACGAACACCATCCATCCATTATTAAATGATGATGACTCCAGATTAATTGATAACTATTTCCATCCATCTGTATTATTGACATTCGCATTAGCGGCGCTTGGCTTAGCTCGAACCCAAGCTCTCGATCTTGCTTAAGATAGGTTTCCAAGCGTTCCTGTTGCTCAGCATAGCTTAGGCTTCGCCAATCCTGTTCCTGACAAGCCATTATTACCTGCTTTCGCACTATCTGCACAGGTGCAGACAATCCTTCCCAAAAGAAACTAGCTCGTAATGCTTCATGTCGCTTCAGTACTTCTTGCCAGGCTTGCTGAAACAATGCACTATTCAATACTCCTTCAATCTCACAACTAATTTGTTCAAAATAGAATCCTGCTTGTGGTGCATAGAGGGTATGGAAGAGCAGTCCCTGCTGCATAGGTGTAAGGGGATAAATATCTTCTATATATGGATCATTACCTACCAATTGATCTAATTGTTGCTGATTCAATTTTGCTAATGGAAAATCAGAAGGTGTATATCCTCCGGCTGACAATGTTTGACAATGAGCAATGAGCAAGCGCAATTCTAGCAAGTATCTTTCGGCAAGTTCTGTCACGGTCGCGCGTTTATGTATATTCTCACTGTAGATCCAGCTTATTTGAAGCTCACCATTAGCAATCATGCTATTGATGCTAAGCAGATACCTACGACTGTTTTGTAGACTGCGAGACGGTTCGGCTGATTCTTTGGCAGGTTCAAACAAAGAATCCACTGATTGTGTCTGACCTAGCTGTCCTAGATAGTTGAAGCTTATTTCAGGCTCTGGTAACTGACTCAACTTTTTAGCTGCTGGTGAGCCATTGAGATAACGCAATAAGCCATAACCTAGGCCTCGATTTGGAATAGCACGAAGCTGCTCTTTGATAGATCTCAATAGTTCACCAGGATTATCGCTCTTTTCCCATACTAACAACACTGGAAAGGAACTAGTAAACCATCCCACTGTGCGTGTGAGGTCTACTTCAGCAAATAGGCCTTCTCGTCCATGGCTTTCCAGTGCTAGCAATAAGTTTCTCTTACCACTAAAATGATAGAAAGTTTGTGCCAGGGCAGCCAGCAATAGGTCATTGATCTGAGTATGGTAAACAGATGGCATCTCCTGCAAGAGTAGACGAGTCTCCTCAACACTCAAGGATAGAGTGAGAGTCTGTGCTGAATCTTCGATATTATTTATATCTGCAAAATCAACCGGCAAGGTATGAGTCTTATGCCAGGGCAATTTGAGCCAGTAGTCAAGCTCCTGCTCCAGTTCTTGAGATTGTGCATATTTATTCAGTTGTAATGACCATTGTTGGAATGATGTAGTCTTGGCTGGAAGTTTGACAACCTCTACGGTAGCAAGTTGTTCATATAAACTCTGTAGGTCTTCGAATAGAATGCGCCAAGATACCACATCAACAGCCAAATGATGAATAACAACGAGTAAGCGGCTTGGTCTATTTGTACCAAGGTCGAACAATACCACTCGCATCAATGGCCCTTGAGATAGATTAAGACTTGCTTGCACTTGCTTAGCAACTTGCTCAATAAGCAGAGATGGCTCTGCTGCCATTGATAAATCAATAACTGTAACAGGTGTTTCTACATCTGCTTCTACCTGAAGCTGCTGCCAACTTGACTGCTCATATACAAAACGTAACCTTAATGCATCATGATGTAATAACAATCGCTCGACTGCTTGCCCCAATCTATTACCATCTATCTTACTTTTTACTGTTAACAGAATTGCCTGGTTCCAATGGTGAACATCAGCTAAATTCTGCTCAAAGAACCAATACTGAATAGGTGTTAATGGCACTGATCCACTTACCAGACCCTGTTCAGCTAATATCCCTGGGTTGATCTGAGCAACAGCAGCCAACTCAGCGATGGTTTGATGCTGGAACATCTGCCTAGCAGTAAGATGCACTCCAGCTTGATTGGCTTTAGAAATAATTTGAATGCTAAGAATGGAATCGCCGCCCAACTCAAAGAAATTGTCGTGCACACCTACTTGATTGATACCCAACACTTGAGTCCAAATATTGGCTAGTGTTTGCTCGATATTATTGCTAGGAGCAGTATAGGCAGTGACTAGTCCTTTTCTGTTCTGTTCAGGAACAGGCAATGCGCGACGATCTATTTTACCATTGGGATTAAGTGGCAACCGATCCAATACCACATATGTTGATGGCAACATATACTCTGGCAGCTTTGCTTTCAGATAAGCACGCAACTCATTAACTGCAATAACCTCATCCTGCTTAGCTACTAGATATGCTACCAACTGCTTACCATTGTCTCTATCCTCTCTG
>JBFLVQ010000857.1:0-3660 GCA_040758525.1 Acidobacteriota bacterium | reverse complement strand
AGTAGTAACCACTTATTAGTGAGGAGTTCGATTGAAATGAAAGATACTGAAACCATTCTCGAAGAATTCGCTGAGCTGGGCATGGGGTGTGCATTTGATTTGAAGACCGGCCTCCATTATGAGGGCTACATCCTTGAAGTCGAAGACCAGCATATACTATACTCTTCGGTTGTAGTGGCCCAATGGCCAGTGAAGACCGATACGAGAACGACATTATGACTCCAAGCGTGGTTACTGCATTCATTAGGGAAGTATGTTCGGGCAGATAGAATCCAATCGTCGCGGAAGCTGTCCGCCTTGCAGTGACGAACTCCTTCACTTTGTCCGTTCCAGAACTGAGGACGCCTTACCATCGTCGTTTGTACGCTAAACCTACTGCTACAGCGAACTCGCGCCAACAATCTCTTCATATTTGAAGTTGCGTTATTGCTTCACCTTCAACCTTTTTTACGCCATCAAATCTTATCTAAGGGTTAGCTTACGCCTTGTCGAATGCCTAACCCAAACCGAATGCTACGTCACCAAACCCATTAAAGAGAAAATATTGAATGAATCGTTGACCGTGCCAGAAGGGTGGTAGAAAGTGGGAGGGTGGAAAATGGAATGGTGGGCTACGACATCCCAATAATATAGTGGGTGCTAGGCGGCAAAGATGTCAGTACTAGCATGGCTATTATGGGTATACTCATCTGGTCAACAAGAAAGGTTATGGTGCGCGCATTCCTGCTGATTGATAGGTTGTAAATAAGTTTATACAGTCTGTATAAGCCGGGAAGGATGGATAGGGAAGAAGATAGTAAAGAGTTGCTTTGAGTGATATCATGCAAAAAATACAAAAAGAGGTGGAAGCCTCTTATACAGAAAGAAACAGTATGTCTTTGCCGTTTTATACAGACTGTATAATCATAGTTGAACTAAACCGCTTCGCGGTAGCTCCAGAGGTTTTCTCGGTAGCGGATTGATACTCGTTGATAACCTTTCACAACCAGCCGTTATAATCTACAAGTGCACTTTCAAAAACAAACGTAGTGTGACTCCTTACTGGAACAAAATGTTGGTAGCAAGATCCAACATTTTTTCTAGTAGGAGTCCATATGACACCACTTCGTCAAAGAATGATAGAAGATATGCGTGTACGCAACTTATCTGCGCGTACTCAGAAGATTTATGTTGATGAAGTCGCCAAGTTTGCGAAGTATTTCAATAAATCCCCAGAGTTACTTGGACGGGAAGATATTCGCAGCTACCAAGTATATCTCGTCAACCAAAAGCATGTAAGTTTGAGCAGGCTTAATCAGGTTGTCTGTGCCCTGCGCTTTCTCTATAGAATCACTCTTGGAAAAAACTGGACCATTGACTGCATACCTCATCCGAAGAAAGAGAAAAAACTTCCTGTTGTATTGAGTCAGGAAGAAGTTGTTCGGTTTCTCCAAGCCATCACTGATATTAAACATCGGGCCATCTTGATGACAGCCTATTCAGCAGGCTTACGCACCTCTGAAGTGACACACCTTCATGTTAGCGATATTGATAGCAAGCGCATGCTCATACGCATTCAACAAGGAAAAGGGCACAAGGATCGCTATGTAATGCTTTCTGATCGCCTCTTAGAAATATTGCGAGCTTACTGGCGGGCTGTGCAGCCAAGAGATTGGCTATTGCCTGGAATTTTTCCCAATCAACCCATTAGTATCAATGCTGTGCAACGAGCCTGTAGCAAGGCAGGCTTGGTGGCTGGCCTTAAAAAGAAAGTAACAGTACGAGCATTGCGGCATAGTTTTGCCACTCACTTGCTGGAATCGGGTACTGATGTGCGTACCATTCAAATCCTTTTAGGACATAGCAGTTTGCAAACTACGGCTCGTTACACGCATATATCAGCTAAAACCATTCGCGCTGCTTCTTCTCCATTAGACTTGCTGGTCAGTCCTAAAAAGGCTCAAAAGAGTAAATGTCGAGACCTCAGCTAGAAGTAGCTGATATTTTTCGCCAGCACGGAGAGGCTTACCGACAAGCTCACTCGCTCTCTCGCGACCAGCTCAGAGTCATGCAAGCTATAGAGAGTTGTCGGACTGCCGTATTGGGTGGTCATGTGGAGAAGTGTGAAAGTTGCGGTCATATCAGAATTACCTATAACTCCTGCCGTGATCGCCACTGTCCCAAGTGCCAGTCTCTTCAACGAGCAGAATGGTTAGACAAGCGTATGGCCGAACTCTTGCCAGTGACCTACTTTCACGTCGTTTTTACTCTACCTGAGGTCATTGCTCCCCTAGCGCTACAGAACAAAAGAGTAATCTACAATATTCTGTTTCGCTCTGTCTCGAAAACTTTGTTAAAGATAGCTGCTGACCCAAAGCACTTAGGAGTCGAGATCGGCTTTACTGCTGTTCTCCATACTTGGGGACAGAACCTTCTACATCATCCACACCTTCACTGCATAGTTGCAGGCGGTGGTCTTTCAATTGATGGCAAAGGGTGGATAGCCTGCCGCGACGGATTCTTCCTTCCTGTAAGGGTTCTCTCCCGCTTGTTTCGTCGTCTCTTTATCAAATACCTCAAGCGAGCCTTTGAAGAAGGTTCATTGGAGTTTCACGGCAGCCTGCAACATCTCGCTTCAGTAGAGACTTTCTCTGGTCTTCTCAAAACCGCCAATCAGATAGAGTGGGTAGTTTATGCGAAGCAGCCTTTCGGTGGTCCAGCTCAAGTCTTAAACTACCTGGGTCACTATACTCACCGCGTTGCCATTTCTAATCATCGCCTGTTGAGCTTTGAAGATGGTAAGGTCACCTTTAGTTGGAAGGACTATAGGGATGGCAATGCTCAAAAAGCAATGACTCTCGATGTTGAGGAGTTCATTCGTCGTTTTCTTCTTCACGTCTTACCGTCGGGCTTGCAGCGCATCAGGCACTTCGGATTCCTCGCTAATCGACATAGCGAAGCAAAGCTGGCACTGTGCCGCCAGCTTCTCGGTGTTGAGACACTCTTAAACTCCGATTCAAATAAGACTCAAGATTGGAAAGCAAGATATGAATCGTTGACTGGTCGAGAAATTGATGCCTGCCCTGTTTGTCAGCAAGGGCGAATGCAGGTTATCGAAGTTCTAGTTCTGCCTGCATTCGGCTGGCATCGACCTAAACCGGGGGTGGATTCTTCATGAAAGACGTGTCATCGCTTCCTCGAACCTTACTCCTAACAGCATCCAACTGGGTGAACAGTATGGGTGTCTTTAAACCTATATTCAATCTCTTGGTCGGCCTTTACTGGGGGGCTTCTATGCCCAGCTTTTCTCCAAAATCGCTGTGCTTCTCTTATTGGAGAGGTCGTAAATGCGTCAGAGTCCTTGCTGATATTGGCATCTCGCTAGCTTCAATTTTGCCAATCCCGGTTTCTATCGATACTAAAATCAGCATCCAATACCCATAAGGTTTCCCACCGCGGTTTAGTTCAACAGATTTTATACGAAATCTCGCGAGAACCAGCGTAATTGTTGCATCCACCTTTTTTGCTCACGAGATTTCGTATAAAATCCTCTGAGCTAGCAGGCATGTCCTACGTGCTCGTAGATCCCACACCCATAGCAGGAGATCCATTCAATGACGCTCCAATGCATCAATCCCGCTGATCTGCCGATTCCAGAAATGTACACCCAGGTCGTTGTCG
>JBFLVQ010000856.1:0-3669 GCA_040758525.1 Acidobacteriota bacterium | reverse complement strand
TGTTACCTATGCTTATTAATAAGGCTACCCATGAAGGTATTGGATTTCTTGATGCATTAGCAGAAGGCGAGAAATTGGTTTTTGATATAGATGGTAAAGTTTATCTCAATGGTGAAGATGTTACCGAGCGTTGTTACTATTTCAAAGGCACATTAATGGATGATAGTTTCTTTGATAATACTGATCCGAAACATCTTTATTGTGTTGTCCAACCCGAGGGCGCGCTAGATCTCAATATTCCGCGTAAGAGGATTGTTCCATTAGCAAAACTTCCCACGGTTACATTACCATTGGGTGAATCGGATTGGCGTTTCTCTGTACAGGAAGGAATTTTTGATGCTTGTGAATTTAATCAAGCCGTGTTTGCTTTTCCTGATGATGAACAGGCGATCAATGAACTTCCTACTTCAGGAAAAGTAGAGTTGAGATGGTTAGAACATGAACCATTTGCGGTAACCATATTGATACCACAAGACTTGAATTCGCTAGAGGGAGTCTTGCTTGATAATCAAGATCTACGCAAATTGGTAAGAGCAGGATTGGAGAGATTCAGAACCGCAGGGATAAAGGTCAGTGTCGATTATTTTAGTGAGCAATGGAGCTTTATCGAAGATATTAAGGGCTGAAAAATTATCTAAGATACTCTCTTCAGGAGCACAATAATATGATTAAACCTCCTCGCTTGATCAGTGCTAAAGCGGGTGATCCGATCACTTCTGAAAAATGGAATAATGTCTTGCAAGCAATTCGTAACCTCTATGATGAGCTTAATAAGATCTCAGCAACATTGACGGTAGAGGTAAAAGATAATGGTAATGGTAACTCCATACCTAATGCCATTGTAACAGTAGTGCCTACCGGTGATCCTGTCAGGCCAGTACGTAGTGGACTTTATGCCGGCGCCAATATAAAGCGCTATTTGGTGGAGAACATATTACCAGGAACCTACAACATAATTGTTGAAGCGAGCGGTTTCACTACTGAGACTAGAGGCATTACCATCAGTGAAAAAGCAGAGCCGTTAAATATCAGCATACCCTTAAAACTGACTGAACCCCTCTTCAAAGCGCCTGATATCTTCGGTATATCACTTGATAAAGCAGTTGACATTGTTGCGCGATCCGGTTTTCTGGTTAGTCGTATTATCGATTCTCATGGAAAGGATATTCCTCCTGGAGCTATTCCTGCTGATGTAGCAACCGCTTTGGTATTAGGGCAAGTGCCAGAAGCAGGAGCGTTGCTACCTAGGAATACTCCCATACGTATTCATATTGCTGCACAAGGAGAAGTGATCAAACCGGGTATGGTGATTGTACCTAACTTAGTTGGGCTTACCGTTACAGATGCTCAGAAGAAATTGACTGACCTAGGCTTGAAATCAAGAGTAATACAAGTTGTAGAATAGCAAAATTGCCATTAGGAGGAATAATGTCTAAAGATAAATCTAGTGGTTCAAATGAGCCATCTGCTATTAAGTCTGATCTACAAAGACCACAAACAGCAATAACAATTCCACAAGTGGGCAATGTGATAGCGCAAGATCCTCCTGCAGGTGTGGCTGTTCCTGTTGGCTCAACAGTTACTATTGAAGTTGGAGGGTCAGGCCCAGGCCCAGGCCCTTTACCTACAGAGTAAGTAGACAATATACATGGCGCAAATAACTGATCTACAGAATAAAACTCTTGATATTGGATTAGGGCAAAATTTGCCTGTTGAGACAAACTACACAGAATCTGGTGATAAAGAGTTGCTACTGGCTAAACTGTTGCCTGGCAGTCGAGTAACAACAGCAACACTACGAGTACAGGGAGATGCATTTCAAGGGTTTTTAAATTACTTTAATGGTATTAAGGCTACTGCTAGTCCTACTATTTATGATGCTAGTGGTAAGCCTACTACACCAAGCGCCACCAATAAGGCGTTTATTATCGATTTTACCGGTATTCGCTCGATTTTAACATTAGACTTAAGAAGCAATACCGAGACTATTGATGCCAAGATTACTATGGTACTTCCCTGGTTCGGCAATGATTTTGCCGCCAAGGCGCTCTATCCTGTAACTGATCCTATTAGTCCAGGACAGTATGCTGCTAAACCTGATGCTACTGGTATAAGTCTAGTTAGGTTGACCGGAGTAGAAACAACAAAATTATTTGTTCAAGTTAAACTTAATAGTGGTTCTCTTAATGAAGATAGCTTTGCAGAAAACTTGCGTATCACTACTGCTACCTATCCGATGAATGTGAAAGCATCACTCAATGGTAGGTTACCATTCTGGACACAACCAGGCGTTCTTAATAAAGATGTGGAAGTGACAGGCTTAAAGGAAGAATTAACGACACTGCTCAAGGATGGACAAAATGCTACTGCTATTAAACTATTATTCACCACTGATACACCGGGAGTCCTATTAACAAGTTTTGATGCTGATAAAGATCTAATAGTAGAGCAAGCTGCGCGTGTACAATGGGGAAACGATTTCTCACGACAGATCGATCTGCAAACACTAAAAAGCGAAATAGTACCTATCTCCGCACCGGCTGCCACTGCTGATGCCTGGTTGATAAAACAGCTTGATCTAGAGTTGGCTGGAGAGTTTCCCAACTGGCGTGCCTATAAAGATCAAGCGAGTGATATAGCTGGCAAGTTTGCTGTCAAGGTTAACTCTCAATTTAATGTTGCGCGCCGATTTGTTTTTAGTGAAACTGGAGAACTATTTGGATTCTCCTTACTGGTTCGACTACTACAAGACAAGACCGTGTTACGTTGTGAAATAACAAACGAGAAAGAGTTTCAACCTGATACTGCTAAACCATTAGCTATTGTTGAGGTGGAACAGTCTCCTAATAACAGTGAAGAATATCTTTGGATTGAAGCCTTGCTACCTGCGCCTATAGAGATACCTGCTCAGAATGGATTTTGGCTAATAGTGAAAACGAAATCCGGTGCAATGGAATGGACAGGAGTACCTGTAGCTACTGTGTCGCCTTGGGCAACACTATTTACTAATGAAGGAAGTCGCTGGCAACGTTATCCCAGTGTGCAAGATAAGTATCCATTGACTCAAATAAGAATACTACGACGACCATTTACTAAAGAGGTTGCACCATTGCTTAATATTGACTGGCCTATCAATGGTAAAAGCCTTTCTCGCTCGGTAGACATTTCAACAAATAGTAGCAAAATAGAGTTAATTCCTGATCAATCACCGATCATTGTTCCTAGTGGCGGCAGTGCCTCATTCTCCTTAAAGGTACAGTCACAAGCCAGTGGTAGGTTGACGATCAAAAGTGCCGCGCTATTCTACCAAATAGCTGAAGGTATTGCTTAATAGGCGCTGACATGCCTAATACTTGCCTTGCAACGTCTGGTTATTTCCATTGACATAGCTAGAGACTTCGCCTATATTTCGTCAGTTCACAATAAAATATGTGGAGACTGTTGTCACTGACCTAAACCAAAAGGTTTAGCTTGTTGGAGAGAACCAATAGGCCCACGGTGACCAGCCCCAGCCAGGGTTGAGTTTAGAAATAATCTCAATCATCGGGCTAGGTTATTTGAGTCAAGACACCTACAGATGCGCGAGCCAGTCTGTAGCAACTGTCAATCGCCATTAAACAGATTGAGGGTCTAGATCAGTGTGGCGAGCACAATTAGTGCCTTAGTTGT
>JBFLVQ010000855.1:0-3676 GCA_040758525.1 Acidobacteriota bacterium | reverse complement strand
AGGCCGTATTATTGTACGTTATAATCCCCGCGGGCTTAATCGCAACACCGGCGAAATGAAGTTACGTAACTATGCTACTTACTATGCGCCGGAACTCTTCGTGCTAGATGCAGAAGTGGATGCCCGTGCCGATATCTATTCACTGGGTGCACTCTGCTACCATATGCTCAGTGGATTACCTCCTTTTACCAATGATAATAGTATTAAAGGACCGATCTATATTATTGATGATCCACGTCCATTGTTAATGTTGCGCCAAGAATTGGAAATACCCAACTCGCTTGAGAAGTTAATGTTAAAAGCGCTCAGTCGTGATCCGGCTAAGCGCCAAAATTCGCTGGAGGAGTTTATCGAGAGTTTGCAAGAGATCTGTTTTGACCTCTCGGTACTCATCCCGTCATCAACAAAAATGCAGAAGAAAGAGCGTGAGCGTGAGAAGTTGCCGACCTCACAACTTATCGAAGAGAGTGGGGAGGGTAGTGAAGCAGACAATTTGATCGAGATAACGGATCTGGAGCCAATCGAGTCCAGTTCTGATTCAATCTCACCCCCTGCTGCAGCTATGCAACAGACCCCTACTGTCCTCATTACCGGCAATGTGCCTCAACAACAGACGATTCCAAACGTGCAGCAGCAGACCATCTCGAATGTACCGCCTTACCATACAGAACGTGGAGCGACTGCTATATCTACACCGCCTATACCATCTAATATCGCGGCGCCAAAGACTCTCTATACACACGATATACGACAACAAACCAGTACCATTACTACTCCCAGTCAGACTAAAACAGCATTGCGGCGAATGCGTCCACAGAAGGCTTGGAAGTACTGGCTGATGTTTGCTACTGCTGGCCTAGCACTATTGTTTATTACTGGTATTGTGGCGCTAGCACTATTCCAAGCTCCGGTAGGTTCGATCATCATCAAGACTGCGCCTGCAGGTGCACAGATCGTACTTGATGGCCGCTCGATTGGACAAGCACCAGCAAAAATCGAGAATGTGCCAGTGGGATCGCATCGTATCAAACTCTCCAAGGATGGTTTCTCTGCCATTGAAGTAGAAGTAAAAGTAGACAAGAAACAGACCCATGAACTACCATTGCTCTCTTTGCAGCCCAACCGTCCACAGATAAATCTTGCTGGTACCCCTGAAGAACGTATAAAAGAGTTTACTCGTTTAGCTGAAGAGGCTTATGCGCGTGGCGATTATGTAACTCCAGAAGATAGTAACACCCTCTATTACTGTAATGCTGTACTAGTAATAAATCCCAATGAAACACCTGTAATAGAACTGCGTGCACGCGTCAAAGAGGCACTCTTTAAGCAGGCGCAGACGGCCGAACAGAAGAATGATCTTGCTACCGCACAGCAGATCTACAACCAACTGGTAGAAAAGTTTCCTGAAGATACTACTGCTAACGAAGCTCTCAAACGTGTGCAAGCTCAGCTTGAACAACGACGCGGTCAGATTGCTGTACTACTACAGGATGGCGAAGCAGCATTAAGCGCGGGCCGTTTGATCGAGCCACCTGGTACTTGTGCCTACTACTACGCTGTCCAGATACTAGCAATTGAACGCAATAACCCGGCTGGCCAGCGTCTACGTATGCGAGTCAAAGAGGCGGCACTAAAAGAGGCTGAACAGTTAACTCGTAATGATCTAAAAGCTGCTATAGAGAAGTATGATAAATTGACTCGTCTCTTTCCAGAAGATCGTCGCATCTACAATCAGATTCGACTACTCAATGAACAGATCGCATTACAAGCAGCCAACTCCAATGATCCTAAGAAACGGCGTGATGCTGGCATACAGAAATACACTAGTGGCGACTATGCCAGCGCAGCAACCGAACTGGAAGCAGCCGTTAAGTTAGGTGCACAAGATGCCGATACACTCTATTACCTAGCGGCTGCCAATTGGAAGCGTGGTCGATTGGCAGAAGCAATACGCTATTTTAATCAAGTGCTAGATCAGAATCCTAAATATGCTGCGGCGCTAGCAGCACTAGGCCAGATTGCCGAACAGCGCAATGAAACTACTAGTGCAATAAGCTATTATGAAAAAGCTATTCAAGCCGGCGGTAGTGGAGAATATTCAATTGCCTACTTGAGAGAGCGAGTTGACACATTAAAAGCCTCGCTAAAACCAAAAACTCCTGAACCTGAACCATTCCGTGCTAATGTAACCCATGACCATGCCGGGTTTGGTTTCCTTAGTGGTTCTTGCAAGGGCTTGTTAGAAGTCTCTTCACAAGGGGTGCGTTATCTTTCTACTAATAATCCCAAACACAATTTTGCTGTTGCACTAAAAGATGTTTATGAAATAAATCCTAAGGGTGATGAACTATCCTTCAAAACTAGTCAAGAGAAGTACAAGTTTAAGTTCTCTGGTAAACTTGCAGAGCGTTTTATGGACACTTACTATCAATTCTTCCGCCTTGGCCAACCGCAAAAATAGCTTTATTAAAATCGACTTAATTCAAGATTTCATTCCTAAAGTTTTGTTTGTATTCAAAGCTGCAGCATTATTACGTATTACTTTGTCTATGGTATAGATCGAACGGTTCTGTGATTCGAAATAGGTGCGTGCCAGTAATTCAGCGATTAGACCGGTGGAAACCAGTTGCACACCTGCAAGCAACATCATTACTGCCAATATTAGCAATGGACCATGTTCGGTGAATAGTTGTGCACCCAACATCTTTTTGACAAAGAGAAAGAGGCTGATCGCGCTCCCTAGAAAGATACCTAAAAGCCCTAATGGACCAAAGAAATGTAATGGACGTGTCACATACTTGAGGAGAAACCGCACTGTCAGCAGATCAAAGAGTACCCGGAAAGTACGCGATATACCATAATGCGAATACCCTTCTGGTCGCTCAATGTTTTTTATCGGCACCTCTGCAACACGTGCTCCATTCCAGGAAGCCAGGGCAGGAATGAACCGGTGTAACTCGCCATAAAGGTGCACCTGTTTGATTGTATCACGGCGATAGGCTTTGAAGGTTGTGCCGAAGTCGTGTAGTTTTACCCCAGAAAGCTCTGCCATCAGCCAGTTTGCTATACGTGAAGGAATACGCCGTAGCAATAGGTTATCAACACGCTGTTTACGCCAACCAGAAACTAGATCATAGCCTTGTTGTAACTTCTCAATGAGGGCAGGAATGTCAGCAGGATCATGTTGCAGATCGCCATCCATAGAAATAATCACTTCACCTTCAGCCCAGTCAAAACCTGCTGCTAATGCCGCCGTCTGACCATAATTGCGCTTCAGCTTGATTACTATCACACGTATATCGCGAGCAGCCAACTCATGTAGTTTTTGTAATGTGCCATCACGACTATCATCATCAACAAAGACCATTTCAAATGGTTCATAGCACCCTTCCATTACTTCAACAAGCTGTTGATAGAGGACCAATACACTCTTAACTTCATTATGGAAAGGCACCACAATCGAGTAAGCTGGCCGATCCTCAATATCTGCCAGCGTAGTATTAATAGTATCATCTACACGGTAACTCATAGAAACCTCAAATTACCTATTTAACGTCAATTCGAGATAAGCCCGCAGGGCGAAATATCTTTAGCTTGGCAAGTAATTGCCAAGAATGGAATGAGATAACAAGCAGAGTCGTGAAACGACGACATAGTAAATTATTAAGTATGAAAG
>JBFLVQ010000854.1:0-3678 GCA_040758525.1 Acidobacteriota bacterium | reverse complement strand
CAATAACCATTCTCTAAAGTTAGAAAAATTTGAACCCAATATATCAATATCGATGCTTACCGTTTCTCCTGTTCGATAACTGCTGGCACAACATATTCGCTAATGAGCATTGTTACAGGATTGCGTGCGTCATTGACGGTTGAAGTGACAACTACCACAAGGTCGAGTTTCGGAACAACGTGAATCGCCTGTCCGCCGTAACCGAGTGCCGAGAATGACGGCGTATCATCATCTCCGCCGACCCACCACTGATACCCGTAATCCGCCCACAAAGGGTCTTTTCCGGTTTGCGGACTGGTAGATTCGCGCACCCATTCGGCTGGCACGATTTGTCGTCCTTCCCATTCGCCCACGTTCAAATACAGAAAGCCAAAACGCGCCATATCGCGGGCGGTCAGATACATTTCAGAACCGCCTTCGTAAAAGCCTTCAGGAGCAGTGTCCCAACGCCCAATCCGAATGCCAATCGGCTCGCACAGATGTTTTCGGGCGAAATCTAAAGCGTTTGTTTTGCTTTTCTCGGTAATAATTGCCGAAAGAAGATGGCTTAATCCCGTATTGTAATTTTGAACTTTTCCCGGTTCGGCGGCAAGCGGAAGGTCAAGAGTGAACTTAACGTAATTTGGACTTTGCAGCCAACGCGCCGTAATCTGCTCGTTCTCTCTCCAATCGAATCCAGCCGTCATTGTTAGAAGATGTCGCAATGTGATCTGTTTTTTGCGCGAATCGGTTTCAGAGTTGAAATAGTCAGGCAGCAAGTCAGGCAACTTTTCGTCCGTCGTCCGCAGAACGCCGTCGCGCAGCGCGATGCCTATCAGGGCAGATGTGAAACTTTTAGTAACTGACTTGATATTGAAAGCGTCCTTTGCCGTCGCGCCGCGAAAGTATTTTTCATAAACCAGTTTGCCATTGCGAACCACCAGCAGACTTCGCACTTCCGGCAGTTTTTCCAGTACGAATTTTTCAGCATCACCAAGACGCTTCGGGTCTATTCCGTGCGCTTGAGGTTCAGAGGTTTTCCATTCGGTAGTCGGAAAGTAGTCGCGCTTTTTGCGCTCGAATTGATTCGGCGGAGAAACTTTGCTTTCTTTGTTGGAAAGTTTCAAAGAAAATGTGCCGGGCAAGCCTGCGCCCGAAACACCGCCTTTAATCGTGTCCTTTTCAATCCGCCCGTCAAACTGCAATTTGCCGCTTTCACCTAAAGGCAGAGTAAAGGAAACATTTCTTTCGCTCAATCTCAAGTCACGCAAGGCAAATCCAAACGTGCGCGAGGTCGGAACATCGAGCGTTCCGCTTAAATTTTTTCCTGTCGTGGAGAAACGAATGATGACATGTTTCTTCAAAATTCCCGGCATCTCAACGCTGCCTTCCCAAACGCCGTTTAAGTTCGACTGAAGAAAAGGCGACGCACAGGCGTATAACGGTATCGCAATCAAAATGACGAGCAATTTAACGATGACTAATTTATGTTTCATTTGGCATTCTTTGACGCATTGAAATTATACTCGACAAAGATTAGACACCGTAGATGCGGCATTTGTTCCACTCAACTATGCTGCCCAACGAACCAAGCTCACCTGCGAGGCGTCGTGGCGTGCACAATAATGTGGTAACAGACAGTATCCGCAGCGCCACGACAGCCGAATCAGGTGTAGTGTACTGTTAGGCGCACACTCCCATATTTAACTTTATAAAGTGTAATAAAAATAAGTCCATTTATCACTTGTAAACCTCTTTAAGGTTTCAAATAGTTCTTCTACAGGATAAGCCTCATCCTCATGAATGTTGCAAATACCAATGAAGAATCCACCAAATCCAGCTCTTTTCTTCCAATCTAATTCATATACTGAAGTCTTATTACTACATAGTGGGCAAATCCAAAAATAAGCATTTTTATTCTCGTACCACTCTGATATTACATTTGCCCAATTTTTCTCCTCATATTGGCAGTATTTACAATTTGGAGGAATAGTATTCCCACCGCTTAAAAATTCAACTTCATTTATAGCCTGTGTAACTTGAATGAGATATTGTTCTATTTTATTCCTTATTGAGTAAATTGGCTCTCCATCAAGTATTCCTACTAGCTCAATAGCTTCCATTGCATTTTTGCACTTTATGTATTGTAGAAATCTTCTTCCCGGTAAATAATGCTTCTCGCCAAAAGACTCAAACTCATCCCCTAGGAAACCGGCTCTCCATAACTTATTTGCTAGTTTTATTCGATCTATTTCTAACTTCTCATTAACAGTAATTAATATTAATTTAGCGTAGGACATATTAATCTCATCTAATTTACCAATCTCTGACCTCTGTGTGCCTAACCGACTAAGCTCAGCCGGCCTGTAAACAGGGCGCGCTCAATATTGTGGAAACAAAAAATGACCAAAAGCGCCTTGTTTACAGGCTCGATTGCAGCGCAATGTTAGGCACTTAAATTTACTCTTTCTTATTTTCAATAAAAGAGTCTTCTATTTCTTTTGCTCTGCCAGAATCCAATTTTCTAAGTTGCTCTATAGCCTCATTAAATTGCTGATCATTACCCATTGCTTTATAAGCTAGAGCAATATTACTCCAAGCCCAAACAGGATCTTGACCTTGCCGTAAACTCTTTTGATACCAATTTATTGCTGATTGATAATTTCCTTTATTATACGCATCTATTCCTTGTTTACTCACCCAAATTGCTGACCAAGGACACCAAAATAGAGGCATAATAGCTAGCATAGTTAAAACTATTAAACCAGTAAGCATTAAACGGACTTTATACTTTAGGATAAATAAATAGGCTATACAAATACCAAAAAGTAATCCTGCAAAATGGGCTTCATTTGCAATATTCCATATCTTTAATAAAGTTAATAAAATACAGAGAAAAGCCCAGGCTATAAACATAGCTACTGTTTGCTTTGGCAAAATTTTTTCAAATGCTGAAAAATGTGCTTTAGATATCCATATAAAACCAAATAGCCCATAAACAACACCAGAAAGCCCAATACCTGTAGTAGAAGATGTCGCAAATTGAATTCCTGAACTTATAACAGCTGCTGCGATAAAAAATATAATCCATTTTGCTGAACCTATTGCTCGTTCAACTGCTCCACCTAGAACCCATAACCAATAAAGATTAAAAAGTAGATGCAGTGGTTCTATATGAACAAATACAGAAGTTAAAAGTGCCCAATACTTACCATCCCAGATAGCATCTGGTGGGAAATATCCCCATGCTGAAACTGCTTCCCAAGACTGGTTATCCCTTTCTTGCAATAGACCAACAAATATACAAACAGATATAATCGACACAATCCAAGTTAATATTGGTCCACGTTCTAATTTATTTTCGGAATGATTTTCTTGTTTTTCATCCATAACAAAGCTGCTTTGCCTTTTTTGTAAATATTTGGATTCCGTTTATATACCTAATAAGCGCCTAACGGACCAAGTTCACCTGCGAGGATGGCGTGGCGCACACAAGCCGAGTGGCAAAAGACGAGATTCGAAGCACCACGACAGCCGAGGCAGGTGTATCACATTGTTAGGTACGCTTCCTTCCTATATTTGTAGTTCGCCATGAACTGGCCTATCCACAATTCCTAAATATTTCTCAATCTGCTTTTCTATAAAGATAGCTTGTTCATATGATAAAAATCTTTCTGTAAACATCTCCTGTACTTTCCC
>JBFLVQ010000853.1:0-3680 GCA_040758525.1 Acidobacteriota bacterium | reverse complement strand
AAGCCCTGCTCTTCCATCTACTACTTGGTTCTTAACAAGACCTCGTATAGAATTCTATCCATTAAGCTATTTTCACAAAGGAGTAGGGATGAAAGTTGCGATAGTTACGTTCGACGGATTCAATGAAATCGATTCGCTTATTGCTGCGCATATAATCAACCGTGTTGACCTAGCTGGCTGGCGAGCCGAGATTACTGGTCTAAACGAAGAGATCACCTCGATGAATGGGGTGGTGATGAAGGCACAACAGCCAATCTCATTTGCGAATCAGGCTGATGCAGTGATTATTGGTAGTGGGCGTAAGACACGTGAAGCAGTCGAAAACCAGGCTCTAATGGCGCAACTACGACTCGACCCAAATCGACAATATATTGCTTCGCAGTGTTCAGGTGTATTGGTGCTGATCGGGCTGGGACTAGTTGCTGGTATGCCAGTTTGTACCGATCGTAAGACACAGGTCTGGATCGAAAAGGCGGGCTACTGTGTGCTGGATCAGCCATTCTATGCACATGGTAAGGTAGCAACTGCAGGAGGATGTTTGGCAGCACATTATCTTGCAACCTGGCTGATCTGGCAAGGCGCAGGACGCGAGGCAGCCATTCGTGCACTATCCTATGTTCTACCACATGGCGAAGAGGACGATTATACTCAGCGCGCGCTTGATCACGTTGCGCCGTTTGTTGTAAAAGAAACCTTTGCCGGTGCAGCGCAGCCAAACTAGCGGTTTTATCAGACCATCTACAATACCGTTTCTTAGCTTTATTCGAAAGCCGATCCAATTGCAGGATGAGTGGCAGTTGTTTATCTAGACCACCGATCTCCTAGCATGCAACTGCATCCAATCGACAAGCAGCATACGGATCTGCTTATTAGCTAGACCATGTCCAGCGGAAAGAAACACTCAAATTGCCTAATCTACCCCGGTAGCCTGATATTTTTTCTCTGGATGAATTATAGAAGCAACAACGGAGATAGATAGAATAGCAATTACTGCCCCTAGAGCAATACCAATAGGGATCTTATAGAAGTCAGCAATTAGCATCTTGATGCCAACAAATACAAGAATGGCAGATAATCCATAATTGAGATAATGAAATAGCCCAAGAAGACCAGCCAATGCAAAGTAGAGCGCACGCAACCCTAAAATAGCTAAGACATTTGAAGTGTAAACAATAAATGGATCAGGAGTGATAGCAAGGATGGCTGGAATTGAATCTACCGCAAAGATCAGATCGGTAGTCTCAATAACCAGTAAGACAATGAATAATGGTGTGGCAAAATAACGACCTGCTTTTTTCACGAAAAACTTGCTCTCTTCATATTGCTCTGTTACAGGCATCAAACGCCGAAATAGCTTTAATGCCGGATTCTTTTCTGGGTGAATCTCCTTATCTTTCTCCAAAGCCATCTTGATGCCAGTGAGAATAAGAAACCCACCAAATATATAGATTACCCAGTGAAACTTCTGAATCAGCGCTACACCTGTGAAAATAAAGACAGCCCGCATAATCAGTGCGCCAATGATACCCCAAAAGAGCACCTTATGCTGGTACTGAGGAAGCACACGGAAATAGGAAAAGACAAGCAAAAAGACAAATATGTTATCTACACTAAGCGATTTCTCGATCAAGTATCCAGTGAGAAAACTTAATGCGACCTCTGATCCACGCCAGTAGTAGATCCCTAGACAGAAAAGAAGTGCAATACTAACCCAGACAATACTCCAGATAAGCGCTTCTTTGAATCTAACGACATGAGCATGACGATGAAAAACTCCTAAATCGAGAGCCAGCAGTGCTAGCACGAAAATGTTAAAAAGAATCCATAATAACGTTTGGGTAGTCATACAATTTCCTCTTGCTTCCTTTATAATAGATGATTATCGAGGGCATTTATTGCTCTCAAAGCTTTCATGTCTGATTCGTATTGACGATTAATACCTGAAATGAACTAATACCCAAATCATTCAACCACTGCTGGGCCTAGACACATTTCTAGAATAAGGAGAGCTAACATTACGGCTGCAACAAGGATTAACCAACCTCGTTTCTTCATTGTTCTTACCTCTTGGCTACTATCAGTCATCAACATTTTGATTAATGACACAATGATAATGGCCATAGATCAGATTAGAATAAGATTCTTCCCATACTGAATGATGTAAATCATCGTCAGTTCAGGAATGCAATCTTACACCCAGAAAGAAAGTTTCATTATTTAAGCGCAAGGGTTGGGAGTAGGAGGGTGAAATATTGGCTGAGGTAATGAGTCTGGCAAGATCAGTTTCTCAGCATCCTGTTTTAAGAAAATTAGCGTTGGACCAATTACAATAAAATTTTTGCTTGGTAAGGCATCGCTATCAATATAACCACATTCGACATTATCGCTATCGCTGCCAGGATTTGCTGGGATATTGTTCTGATCATCAATAGTAACATCACTACGAAATTCAACCATCCTAGCTGATTGATTGGATAGTGATGAAGCAGGAGGGTAAAACGTAGAGATAAATACGGCCAAGGTGAAATAGATAAGTAATGCGACGCAAGCTGATAATACAAGCACATTCAACCGGCAAAAGCGGTAGCACTCAGATTCTCTAATTTTGTTAGGCATTGCAAACATTTACTCTTGTTTACCTCGGAGGGATTTTAGCAGATTGGCAAGGCGATCAACACCCAATAATGCTGCCGAACAGATAATGAGATAGTACTTCTCCGTATACTTACTGCTTACTACCGTAAGATAATAGATCGATGAAATGCGCGCACCATATATATTATCAGAGAATTTGCTTCTGCCCGTTGCTATACTAGAGAGCTATATACTTAAGTTTTCCGAATCTATTCTATCAATACGAGCGATAAAGCAGCCGGCTTCTGCGTTTCGTACATTGATATACTCTACTGCGCTATTTATAAAAAGTCGCTCTATTGCTTCTTCTATCTTTTCGCTGATAATCTCTTCTCTCTCGACAATTAAACCTCCTTGTCCATAACCTTCAAAAACTAATGGCAAAGAACGAAGTTCTAAAGGAAATGTCATACCTTGATACTGTTGACAATCTTCTTTATGAATAAAAATTGGACCTGGCGCAGGCAATGCAGATAAGCCATCAAAGGGATTATATGTAAATAGTATTCGTTGCTCCTCTCCTTTCTGGAAAGTTTTTAGACAAAAACGACATGGTCCATATCCAGTTGCTAATTCAACATGCGCTGGGTGCCCATATTGTGGAGACTTTAGCGTAGTTCGTACTTGGCTGGTTATTACCTCAGGAATTGCGATTACACGGTACTGTATCATGACCTATCCTTTCAATATCTGATATTCACTGTAAAGCCTTATCACTTTACTGTACCGCTGAATAATAGATTTAGTAGCAATACTTTTCTATCCGATTCTTGTGCTCTAATTAGAGAGCCTAGATGTAGCAGCTTGATATAGTGTGAGTGTATTAGCAGGAAAAGTCAGCGGCGGTTCAATACGCTGCCAACCAGCAGGATTTATAAATCGCCCTGGGGCAAATTCCTTCCAGGCATTTTTTCCATGTCTTATATAAACAAATACTCCCGAGTTGGAAAGTCGGAGCAACCGTTTCCCTTTCCTCATTGCCTCATGCAAAAGCCAAGCGTCTTCAGCTAAATTTATCTCTGGATATCGCAAACCTTCAAGTAATA
>JBFLVQ010000852.1:0-3704 GCA_040758525.1 Acidobacteriota bacterium | reverse complement strand
ACAAAGCTCACGACATCACCAAAATCCTCTGCATACCATTGGAAGATGTTAGAAAGATAAAGGCGATTCTGCTTCTCCTGATAACGCAGACCACGCTCTTGGTTAGCAAGAAACTCATGCGTAACCTGGTCGAGTTGCTCCTCCAATTTTGCTGCCTGATAAGCAAATGGTTGTAGCGCAGGACAGCCTTTAGCGCCACAAACAAGTACAAAATGAATACGCGGATCAGCAAACTGTTGGCGAATGGTTGTCTCAATTTCGTCAAGCGAGAGCTGTTGCCCAGCCACCGTTGTCTTTAACTCTTTGAAGAAACCCGGCACCGACCGCACACTGTCGATCGGATAATGGGCAAAAATCTCTTTAATTACGATGGCATTATAACCATTAAGCCAGATCGCTTGCTGCTCTGCGCGTGACAATCCTGATGTTATCTCTTTATCGGCGAGAGCAGCGACAAACTGATCAAGTTTGTGCCGGTCCTCGGTGGCAGTATACCAGCGTTGGTAATCGACTCGGCCATTACGTACATACTTGGCTAGCAATGCGTCAAAAGTCTCTAACAGCAAAGCTGACTTATTGCTTTTGTGCTGAATTGAACTGGTCCCTTTTGTCTGGGGCGGCCCACTAGTAGGCGGCGCAGAACTACCGCATCCATACAATATCGGGCAAAATAGCAGAATCAAACAAGCAATCCAACCCCTCATCATTGTTGCCTCCCTTGATTTCAAGATAGGGCTCTGGCTGCCGCCAGAGTTTGCCACAAACTGACCCTGCTTGTGAATCAAGCCTGTGTCATTGATTGAACTATTCTATCGTTCTAATTACTATTAATAGTCTTTGCGATCACAGTTTGTCAAATTGGACAGATTTAGAGTAAGCTTTTTTTGTTATTGTACAAACCTTTATAGCTTGACATTTTCCGACAGAAGATTACTGCCGCGAAAGATCACACTGAAGTATTCTTGGTGAGGAGGCTGAATGAGTACGACCATAAATGTTGAGCAATCCGTCAAGGATCGTTATAGTCATGCCGCACAGACTGCCGAGGCTAGCCTATGTTGTCCAATTGAATATGATCCACGTTACCTAGCAGTAATTCCACCAGAAATATTAGAACGCGATTATGGTTGTGGCGATCCTTCCCGTTATGTGCGTGCTGGTGAGACTGTGCTTGATCTAGGCTCTGGCGGCGGCAAAATCTGCTATATCGCTGCCCAGATCGTTGGCCCACAAGGGTGTGTAATTGGTGTTGACTACAATGAAGGGATGCTTTCGCTAGCTAACAGGTATCGTACACAGATAGGTACACAGCTAGGCTATCACAATGTAGAGTTTCGCAAAGGAAAGATACAAGATCTCTCCCTTGATCTTGCGCTTGTCGATGCTTACCTAGCTGAGCATCCAGTGCGTAATGTAACCGACTTAGCAGCCTTCGAACATTATCAACGTCAATTGCGACGTGAACATCCCCTGATAGAAGATGATTCGATTGATCTGATATTGAGTAACTGTGTACTCAATCTAGTGCAGCCTGAGGATAAGGAGCAGATGTTTCGTGAAATGTTCCGTGTACTTAAGCGCGGTGGCCGTGTTGCTATTAGCGACATCGTTGCTGATGAGGATGTGCCAATACATCTACAGAATGACCCAGAACTCTGGTCTGGCTGTATATCAGGCGCCTTTCGCGAGGATCAGCTTATCGAAGCCTTTGATCGTGCCGGCTTCTATGGTATGGAGATTGTTAAACGTGACGAGAAGCCTTGGCGTATTTATGAAGGGATAGAATTTCGCTCTCTCACTGTAGTTGCTTACAAAGGCAAACAAGGACCCTGCTGGGAACGTAACCAGGCAGTAGTCTATCGAGGTCCTTGGAAGAAAGTAATTGATGATGATGGCCATGTACTCGAGCGTGGCAAGCGTATGGCAGTGTGTGAAAAGACATTCCATATCTACACTCACGAGCCCTATGCTGATGAGATCCTGCCCATCGAACCCTATATTGAGATTCCATTAGCAGAAGCAGCCGAATTTGATTGTCGGCGCACCGCCATACGCCATCCCAAAGAGACTAAGGGGCAGGATTATAAAGTCACTGATATGACTGGGACAAATTGCGAAGGCGGCAACTGCTGCTAGTGATAATAGCATTAAAGAAGACACATTGATCGGGGTCTTCTTATTAATCTTTAAGGAGAAAAGTATGGGCGACTATTATCGCGAGGAAGATCTGCCACACTTTAATGATATAGGCAAGCATAAGCCAGAGCTGTTTCAGAAGTTCATGGCCTGGTATGGTGCTACCCTTGCAGAAGGGGCGCTGAACCGACGCGAGAAAGCATTAATAGGGCTGGCTGTTGCCCATGTATTACAGTGTCCTTACTGTATAGACTCTTTTTCTCAGTCTTGCCTGGAAACCGGCTCAAACATGGAACAGATGACAGAAGCAATCCATCTCGCTTCTGCAATCCGTGCCGGAGCAGCACTTATTCATGGGTTGCAGGCACATCGCTGTGTAGAAAAAATTTCAATGTAGCGAAAGGCCGCCTATGATCAGCTTTGAAGAGAAACTAGCCGAGCAGGGTATCAATGAGCTACGTGCTGCACAGATTACTACACTGCAAGTTAATGTAGGCAAGAAGTGCAATCAAGCCTGTAAGCATTGCCATGTCGATGCAGGCCCCCATCGTACTGAAGAGATGACTCGTGAGACGGTTGATCAGGTACTTGCCGCAATCCGTACAACCGGTATCAAGACGATAGATATTACCGGCGGCGCGCCTGAATTGAATGTAAATTTCGAGTATCTAGTTAGAGAAGCTAAGCAGCTTGGTTGTCATGTAATGGTGCGCTGTAATCTTACTGTGCTGCTACTACCTGATAAGCTGCACCTACCAGAGTTCTATCGCGACCATAAAGTAGAGGTAATCTCTTCGCTACCCTATTTTCTTGCTGATCGTACTGATGCACAGCGTGGTATAGGTGTCTTTGATCGTAGTTTGGAGGCGATTCAGCGGCTTAACGATTTAGGCTATGGTAAAGAAGGCACCGGCTTACTGCTACATCTGGTCTATAATCCTGTCGGCGCTTACTTACCCCCTAGTCAGCAAGAACTTGAACGAGACTTCAAACGTGAGTTATGGCAACGTTACCAACTGGTCTTTAACAGCCTCTATACTATCACCAATATGCCGATCAAGCGCTATCTTGAATATCTACATCGTAGCGGTAACTATGAGCGTTATATGGAGAAGTTGATCAGCAGTTTTAATCCCACTATTGTGAGTGGCTTAATGTGTCGTAATCTAGTAAGTATAAGTTGGGATGGCAAGCTCTATGATTGCGACTTTAATCAGATGCTGGAGATGACTGTACACCCAAGCGCAGGTCGCACTATCGCTGATTTCAATGTTGAATTGATGGCAGGACGCCCTATACAAACAGGACTACATTGCTTTGGTTGTACGGCTGGCACTGGTTCAAGTTGTGGTGGATCATTAGTAAATACTTAGCTTTTGTGAATCTGTTAATAGCTCGTGGAACAACGAATTTCGGATATTAACCCTTCTTAAAATAGTCATTTTAGGAGACCAACTGTAATAATATTGCCATTATTTTATTTATCTGACTAATGTGGTACTCGACCAAATCAATATATACTTTATTATCCTCTAGTACTAAAAATCTCCAGTTATTTCCTGTTGTTA
>JBFLVQ010000851.1:0-3706 GCA_040758525.1 Acidobacteriota bacterium | reverse complement strand
AGAGACTCAAGCGGTTCTCAAGCTCAACCCCTTTAATGTTGCGGCACATGCAACTATGTCGGCCTTGCTAGCTCAGGTCGGCAACAAGGAAGCGAGTATACAAGCACTGGAAGATGCCTCTTCCTTAAGCCCTGATGACATAGGTCTGTTATACGAGTATGCCAGTGCTCTACAGAAACAGGGTCGCTTCGAGGAGGCTGCCGATGCTTTTGCCCGTTACCTATCAACTGCTCCCGACAATGTCAGTAAAATCGAACTCAAGCAACGCATCCTTAAACTTAGACAGTGGGCACGTGGTTGGTGAGATCATTATGCCATTGCTTAAAGCTGGTAGAGTAGATAATGGTAAGCGGTCAAGAGCACATAGATGAGGGTAAAGAGTCGTATCGCCTGGCGCGCCAATATATGACATGATAATCTGTAACAGATCATTAATCCGGTGCTCGTGATCAATAATTTTATCCAGAAGAAAAGCAGAAAATCCCTCTTTATAAAATAGTACATAGCTGGATTTAACTCCGAAGCCAACCCTACAGTAATATGGCGTACCGTCGCCACCGCGTCAAAACTTGACATTGCAAGGCAGAGAATCACCTGTAATAATAATCTTAACCTCTCCAAAGGAATATTAAACATCTTGCTGTCCCCAACTTCACTGAGAATTCACGGCCGCTTGTTCAGCAATGCCTCTTTTAAGTCTTTGGCAATCTCAGTGCCGTGTCTGATACTGTTGTAGACAGCCAAGTTTTTCCTTCTTATCGTTAGACTCTGCTACTGCTACTACTCAATATGTGGCCAGTTATGGATATTTGTGGCAGTTCGATCTATGTCGAATAGCTGACTGCCCCAATTTAAGCTACTTTCCTACTGATATGTACTTCGCCGGTTGCCACTTGTTGAAAGAGCGCTTCATATTGATCCACCATACGTGTCACCGAGAAGTAACGCTCTACATAATCACGTACTACTCTTACAGACAGTCTATCTAGTCTGTTTATACTTTTTGCCATCTGCTCTATACCACTCACTATGTAACCTGATATCCCATCTTTGACTACTTCTGGCACTGAACCATAAGGAAATGCAATTACTGGTGTGCCACAGGCCATACTCTCAATCATTACCAGTCCAAACGGTTCGTCCCATTGAATAGGAAATAACAATGCCCGTGCACCCTTTAGTAGCTCTACCTTCATTTTATGGTCAGCCTCACCTAGATATTCGATCCATTTTCCATCAATTTCTGGTTCTACTTGTTGCGCATAATAATCACGATGTACTGGCTGTATATCTCCAGCAATCTTTAGCTGTATTCCTGCTTGCCTAGCGGCTTCGATGGCTAGATGCGTTCCCTTTACTGCGGCAATACGGCCTAAAAAGAGTAGATAATCTCCTTTCTTGGCTTGATACTCATATTTACTGAGGTCTAGGCCATGATGGATTGTGCGTATTCTCGCTATACCTTTATGTGTTCTGCGCTGAAAATCGCTGATCGCGACAAACTCTATTTCTGGGAAACTACAATAGTATTGATAGTATTCTTCCTCCCATACATGATGTATGGTGTAAACTTGTGGTTGTTCAACAAATCGTGTTAGTGCTAATCCCAGCGCACAATGTGTATGAATTACCTCGGCGCCCCACTGTTGTGCCTCCCTTAATGCCCAGCTTACATGATTTACCTCAACAGCAGGGTTAATAAATATATTTTCTGGCGGCCACACTGGCTTCTCATACAATGCTTTCAATTTAGCGCTGGTTTGTGAATCCCCGGTGGCATACAGTGCTACATCATGTCCTCTCTGGACCAGCGATTCTGTAATCAGGCCTACAATCAATTCTGTCCCGCCATAACCCTGTGGGGGTACCCTTACATAAGGCGTGGAAATAATCGCGATCTTCATAACCGATCCCCCTGTCTACTATTTTTGCGTTTAAAGCTAAGTGCAACAGACGTGCCTTGCTATCAAACTCGTTACTAAGATTGGATTCTGCTGACAGGCTCTTGCTTTTTTGCCTAATTGTTACTATCCTGCCCAATCTATCAGGGCCAGATGTGCTATTCTTGCAAGTTCGAGTTAGATCATGGCTGATACCGGTAAAAAAGGTCGTATCGTTGCGGTTATGAATCATAAAGGCGGCTCTGGCAAATCCACCACCGCCGTCTCGCTAGCTCACTTTCTTGCTCACTCCGGCAAGCGTGTCGCTGTCGTGGATTGTGATCCGCAAGGTAATATTGCTAGCCTTTTAGGGCTTAAGCTGGATCGCGACATTACCCCAACACTTTATGACATACTAATTTCTGAATTTCCTATCTCTCAAGTAATACAGCATGTTCGGCAAGGCTTTGATGTTATTCCTGCTAATAAAAAATTAGCGATGGCAGAAATGCAGATGCATGCTTTTCCTGCCCGTGAGTGGACACTGGAGCGTCAACTTCATGGCTTTGCTGCTAATTATGATTTTGTCCTACTCGATTGTGGCCCTTCTCTCTCCTTGATGGTTCAAAATGTGCTCTGTTATGCCGATGAGCTGCTTATTCCCTGCTCTGCTGATACTCTCGCGGTGCAAGGTGTCGCACATGCATTTGAATCGATCGAACATACAGAGAAATTCTTTCGTCGCCACCCGCTTGTGCTTGGCATTGTGCCTACTTTTCAGAATGCTGTTACTAGTGTTGCCAAAATTGTCTTTGATTATTTAAATGAAACTTATGGGCCTTTAGTTCTTCCCTCGGTGCGACTCGATACTAAAGTTACTCGTGCTGCTGCCCGTGGCGAGACTATTCTTGAGTATCAACCCACTGCTCGTGCTGCCGAAGATTATCGTCTGCTTGCTCGCGTTGTTACCAAGACTATCGCCCAGGAGGTGCTTGGTGAATCGCAAGCGGTCAGATAAAAAGAAGAGTAGTTTTTTTGGCGACCACTTGGAGATCAAACCTGCTTTTATGCAGAAACCTAAAAGCTTGGCAGAGGTGATGGCAGAAGCCTTCTCTCAACAACCTCTTGAATCTCCTGCCACCGACGAACCTTCATCTACCGTAGCACTTATTTCTACAACTGATCAAAACCCAACCCCCTCCGATCAAACCACAGTAGAACTTAGCGCTACGGTAGCATTATCTTCAGCAGTAGCAGCAGCCACCGCAGCAGCAGAACCCGCCACAATAGAAACAGAAACACCTATTCGTTTACAAGAGGAGGTAGCGCGATTAAGGGGGGTAATTAATGACAGATGGCAAGCACTACCAGAACAATTACCAACCCCAGAATACTGGCAGGGTTATGCACTAGCCTGGCATTGGCTAGAGGATGAGTTGTTACCACATCTAGAGAAAGATCTGAAACTAACGCTACGTAGATGTTACCGTAAAGCGTTTGGCGACCCTGCGGCAGTGGGTAAATTTTTTGCTGGACAGACGCTACTAGCTAAAGAGGTAGGTTTAAGTAAGCGTCGTATTCAAGATATTATGGAGATCTTTAATATCCTTGGCTGGGTCTGTAAAGTCGGCCATTATAATCGTGGTAATCGTAAAGGCACCGATTATGAGATGAGGCTTCCAACTCAAGCACTTAATATCTTCCTTAATCGAATAAAACCATAGTAGTTGATGCTATGGTAGCACATAAATCCATAGTCTTGGTTCCACCGTAGCACAAAACCCCAGTGTGATTAATAAAAACCCCTTGAATTATACTACGGTAGT
>JBFLVQ010000850.1:0-3708 GCA_040758525.1 Acidobacteriota bacterium | reverse complement strand
TAACTGCCAGCAGACCACGCTCTGAACTCTTAGATCTAAAGCTAGGTAATGGAAAATAGCCAACAAAATCGCAGTTAAAACCAAACTGTTTACTCTGACTTTCTGGACTTTGATTGAGTAGATCGAACTCTGGCGCGCCAGCAATTATTGGATCACCCCAACGAATCACAGGTTTCGCCGAATATCCCGTAGGAACAATAACTCTGTCTTCAACGCTTAAAGTGATAGGTTGAAATCCCAGCTTGCTCTTATCAGCTTTAGCTGCGCTGAGTAATTCTTCATATTGAGCTGAAGCCGATTTTGTCTCAATAGCCATCATAGGCAGACTGGCTAGTGCTCCTATTAAAAAAGAGCGTCGAGCAATGCGTCGCGACAATACTTCTGTAAATGTCTCCCCTGCTTTTTCACGGTCAGGATTAGCTTTCATGTAATTCTCCTCCCTAAAATTTTTGACCTGTGCGAAAGCAAGGCAACTAAAGCCAGTTAATATAGGTGACAGAATATAAGGAGAGATTGGCTATAGCAGCTCTTCTCTTTGTAAAGTGTTTTTTTACGCACAGGTGAAGCTTCTTCTGAGATATTTCTGTATGGATAGTTGACGTCTTGGTCAGCATGTTTTCAATGCGCACCAATAAAACTACGCTCCGCATACTACCAAGCAGGTGTAAAAGCAGTATTAAGCGAGTGTAAAAAGTTTGTAACTAGACCTAGCGCTACTTTGGCAGAGTAGACAGGTTTACCCATTTACCATTAAATAATAATAGTAAAAATTCTTCGGAAAACCTGTTTAACCTTTGCCTAGATTGATCATAGTATGCTCTTTGTCCTACATTTTTAGTCCACTAGCTAAAAATTGTCTTTGAGGTGATTATGTACGGTTTGATCTTTGCAGAACTACAAGATTATGTGATATCACGCTTTAGTAAAGATACCTGGGAACTATTGCTGAAAGAGGCGGGATTATGGCCAAAGATATATCTAAACTTTCAAGAATATCCCGATCAAGAGGCTATTGCACTGATCACTACTGCTAGTAGGCTGACCGGTAAACCTCCTGAGGCGATCATAGAAGATTTTGGTGAATTTATTGTGCCATCGCTATTAAAGGTATATATGAGTCTCATTAAACCTGAATGGAGGACATTAGACTTAATTGAGAACACTGAAGAGATAATTCATACCATTATTCGTAGAAAAACAACGGCAGCAAATCCTCCTACGCTTCAGTGCGAGCGTGTGAATGAGAAGCAGATCATTCTCACTTATGATTCGCCGCGTAAGATGTGCACTTTGGCCAAAGGTATTATAAAAGGAATAGCGAAGCACTATAATGAAACAATATCTATTAACCAAACTACTTGTATGTTAACAGGTAGCCCTAATTGTAAAATATCTGTGGCTTTGTCATCGCTAGACGCTAGCTAAGTTTTTATTGTACCTTCATAGCACAGCTAAAATAGCTTTCATTGTTTTAACAATCTTTTTGCCCAAGCTGGTATATGGACATCATGCTTCTGACATCTAGCACAGAGCGTTCTATCTAGTGGGATATCTTCAACCATTCTATAAGAATCTTGTTTGTCTTTAATACTACCGCGCTTACCTCGAAAATTTCTGCTAAAGAACTTAACATCCATTCCACAGCGGGTAAACGCTTCATTCTTCATTATGTGATAGACTGAACTCCCAGTAAGCATTAGATACATAGTACCAGTTGATAAACTGCTTAACAGCTACTCAACAATCTTCACATCTGTTTCGAACTTACCATATTTATTGAATGTTATACAGTTAAGAGCAGTGTAATGATCTTGCTTGCTAGTAAGTGATACTTGTCCGCTAACTGGTAAGAGGAAGTCTTTATCACCGATCTTTACCCAACCAAAATCGACTACTGAGGTGGCTTCTGAGATAGGGAAGTCGGGTGGAATATCGACAGATTCCACTTCCATACGTAGAATCTGTTTGCTGTTACGTTGAATAAAGATCCGTCCACGATAGCCTGTGGTTACCTGTGCCTTACCTACTTTCAATTGATGGTAAGAATTCTTCATTGCCACACGATAGGAATAGATTACACAGGGCTGACCATAGAAATTGATCTGTTCTTGCTCAATAAATTCTGCTTTTGATTCAGGTCGAAAAAGCAGTGCTAATTGTCCAGCGAACTGGCCGGTTGAAGTAAGTCCACCCACCTGATCAAAAGTTAAACTTGATGCCTTACCGTTTTGCAGTTTTAATTTAATCTCCTCACCTTTCTCAGACGAGTAACTTACGGCAAGCTCTAAATAGTCACCAAGCTTCCAACTGCCACGAATTGCCCGCTCGTAACGTTGTACCTGTTCTCGGACAACGAAATTAGGCAGCGAGTCTACATATGCAAGTGCTACCGCACGTGCTTGCTCAATAAAAGGCAGCGAGTTTAGTTCGCGTTTGGAAACATTCTGAACCTCATCTGCGGCAATATTATTGGGTTTGGCGGTAAGTGCCTTCCTACGATCATCTGCTCGCCATAGGGCATTAGTAACCACACTTGCACGCATAAACTGAATCAGGTTGGCAAAAGGTGTATCGACTTCAAAATTGATACCACGACGATCTATTTCTGCCGCGACATCGTCAAAATCGAGTCCCTTAGCACGACTATTTCTTACCCGTGCCATAACCTCCTCTTGAGTCATCGGCAAGCTGCTCGTTGAGCCGATGGTATCTTGAGGCAGTATGGTAGATTGAGCTAGCACAGATGCTGCCAGAGTAGATAGAGTAAGTAGAGAAAATAGTACTATCAGTAATAAAGATGATGATTTATCAAGCATGATCTAATTTAACCTCTTTTGAGTCTCTACTGCTACCTTATTTTGCAATAGAGCGCACAATCTTGCAGCTATATTTTACTTGTTATCATACACCCTTCCCAAGAACTAATGGATTATTGACCTGAGCGTATGAGATATGAAATAGTATGGTTGTCTTGCTTAATAGCATTAAAAATGGCTCTAATTCAACCATTTCAGAGATTCTGATAATCTGACAGGTTACTATCAAACGGTTGAGAGGTGTTTGATGAAAATTTCTCTAGATGTCTCTGGTCAAGCATTGATTGAGTTCGAAAATTTGGATGAATTGCGTGCTGAGTACGAAACTAACATCTCTGCGGGCGGACTCTGCCTTGTCACTGAGGTCGAGGTTGCTGAGTTTACCACTCTGCAACTTACTCTGAAGCTGACTGGAGGCGGACAATTGACAGTACCTGCTATCGTAGTGCGCCGTTTACCAGGAGCTTTGGCTGTTAGTATTGAGACTAAGCCCGAGACTATCTTTGAGGCATTAACGACCAAGCCAGCCAATACAGAAGCAGGAACGGAGAAGGGAACAGAAAAGGATCAGAACGTTTGGGATAGATTACGTTCATTGTCGCGTACGGAAAAGGTTATGCTGGCTGCAAAAGCGGACCGTACGGAAAGAGCTGTACTGGCACAAGAGAATGATGCCCAGGTGCTCTTTTACTTACTTAAAAATCCTCGTATTAATCTGGAGGAGGTGGTACGCATTGCCCGTTCGCCACTACTCTCTTACAATATCGCTGAATTGATTGCGAAGACGTCTCAGTGGGCCAGTAGTCCAGAAATAAGGATTGCGCTTGTCAATAATCCGCGTACTCCCACGCAACTGGCACTAAAATTATTACCAACATTGCCGGAGCCAGAA
>JBFLVQ010000849.1:0-3709 GCA_040758525.1 Acidobacteriota bacterium | reverse complement strand
TTTTCTCTTCATTTTCCTTTATAGGAGCAAGGTATCTTATTGTGCAGGCATGAAGGATGAGAGTATTATGAGTGTTACGGCTGTGGCAGGGGTTTTCCATACTATGGGTATTACAACTATTATCAATGTCATGGGTACAGTGGGTGTCATGGCTCTCAAACAATGCAGCAATGGCGATCTGATTACTCAATTGGTCACACCTGACCTATCTCCTACTGATGAACAGAACCCAAGGCAAGAGTTCCTAGATCGCTTTGAGCATATTCTCGTTAAAGAGATCCGCGCTGCCTTTCAAAGAGTAGCGCCCAGGTTGATAGCTCCACAATTACAAGCTACTCCAGAAGCAGTATGCGATGTCATTGATGAAGTAATACTCAGGCTATCAAACAGCACTCCAGAGTCTATCAACAAACTCAGCCAGCAGCCGGATAGCCGGATTGAAGATTTTCTAGCAGCACTGGCTTATAGAACTGCATTGATCTATTTGTACAGTAGTGGTAAAGATACCAAGCATTAAGATACCAAGCATTAATCACGCATTAATTGGAGCATTTATGGATTGTCCACATTGGGATGAGCTTAAGTTTATCAAACACTGTCAGGGTGAACTGCCTCCTCAAGAAGAGGATCAATTCCAACAACACCTGCATATCTGTACTGATTGCCGAGAGTACGCCAATATCTCTTGGGAAGTTATGCTCAATGTTCCTACTACAGAGGAAAGTGCTGAAATTGAGCGTGACACTGAAGCATTCTTAAAGAGTAAGACCTGGCAGGAATGCAAAGAACGATTAATCAAGCGCCATACTCAGGTTCCTAAGAAGCCGAGAAATACCAGGGATGTAAAACGACCTGCTGATACTGGAATTAATCCTAATATCAATATCAATTCCCTATTGGGTATCGATCTTAATGCACGACATGATGATGTAGATACTGACACAGCTATTCAGATTGAGAAGGATACACAAGAATTTCTCCATAGCAAGGAATGGAAAGAGCATAAGCAGAAGTTAATCCAGCATCTTGCCAATAACACGCTAGAGCAACATGTAGAAGAGCGTAGAAGGCAACGTGCTGAGCAGGTGGTAGAACAGCAACAACCAGAGCACTCAGAGCAGCCCACCGTTGAGATGCCTGCACCCACCAATGTTAATGTGGTAGCCTTCCCTGAAGAGAAGCTCCAAGCACCTAAAGCATCACGTCTACAGCACCAGACAATAATGAAGATTGCTGCGATGGTGATAATGGTTATCACACCGGCGCTGCTTACCTATCATCTATTGGTGAGGCCATACTATGAGAAACAGGCAGGCCGCACTAGTGCATTAGCAACAACTATTGTCGAGACTACTGATCTAAAGACCATAGCAGAAGCCTTTGAATCTGCCAATGCTAGATTGAAGGAAGATTCTCAAGATGCCGATGCCCTATTTGTGCGTGCAGTCAGCTCAGAAAAACTGTTATTACTGGAAGACGCTAAGAGCGATTATCAAAGTTATCTTTCTATAGATGATAACTCAGAGCGTAGGCGAGATGTGGCACAAAGGTTAAGTAACCTTACTCAGCAATTGAAAGATAAACCCGCTGTTAAACAAACTCGCTATCAAGAGCTAGATCATCATATCGACGACTATTTAGCAGCTTTACAAGCCAAAAACAGTATTGGTGCAGCCAACTCACTCGCAAGTGCTGCAGATGTTGCCAATGAGATGGCTATTAAAAGTGGTGATATGCTCGGTAGGGACTTAGTGAGCTTTTATCGTACTGTACCATATAATGCAATTAACTCATTGGTAGAGGCTCGTAATCTTCGTACCCAAGTAGAAGCAATAAAAGGAATAGATAGATTTACAGAAGCTTTAACAAAAGCTTCTACTGCAAAAAAGATCTTCGAGACAGTAAAGGCTAGCACTGAGGCGGAAATATCCGACATCCAGATTGTGAAATATTTGGCCAGGTCCGACGAACTATCAAGAGCAACGGCTCTTATAGAAGCCAGCCTTCCTAATGTCACCAGTCGTCAACACCTATTTTCTCGTGCTCAATTATTATTATGGAAAGGACATGTCTTTAGCAATACATCCAACTTTAATGAAGCAATAGCGTCATTGGAGGATTCTTTTAATATTGCAAAAGAGCTTGATATACCTAAATTCACTACTCTTCCAGCGATGTTGTTATCTACAATCTATCACGTCACAAATGATAATGAGCATGCAATGACTCTAGCTCATAAAACATTTGCAGAGGCTAGATTATCTGATGAACTGCCCCCTGCCCAGATAGTGCAGGTGTTGGGCGCTAGTTCCTTCAATCTCAACTATCCCTTACTGGCTGAGAGATACTTAGATTATTCAATGACCCTGGCTGAGAAACAGAAAAATTACTCATATCTGGTTATGTCTTATAACCTTTCTGGTATTTTGCAGGCAGAACAAAAGCGATTTAATGAAGCTGAAGAAAGGTTCTCAAAGGCTTATCAGGCCCTAACTAAAATTGTAGATGAGAACGCGCGCTTTCGCATGGAGTTTGCTGTAACTGGTTATTATGCCCGAACACAAATGCTCGCTGGTAATATTGACCGGTCAATTTCTTTATATGAAAAAGCAATTGATTTAGGAGAACGAACTAACGTTCAAGAAATGCTTGCCCTAAGCCAGCTTCATCAAGGGCTTGGGGAAAGTTGGATGGCTAAAGGGGATTTACATCGTGCTGAGACAGAGATGGAGAAAGCAATTGCCCTTGACCATCAAGCGCGTGCTCGTTTTGAGCAAAATAATATGCTACTTACTTTCGCAGTCACACGAAAAAGTTGTCAAGAGCAATTGCACTGGATTAGAAGCAACTAATTAGTTTACTCGCGATTTGGAGAAAATAATCGCTGCACAAGCATACGGACGTGGAGCATAAATAACCTTCGCTGGCACTACCAACTTGTATGGTGTTAGATTGCCCTCGACAAAGTCATAGTAGAACAAGAAGTGGTCGATGTTTGCCATTTCCACTGGCGGTAGATTGGTGAAAGCAACTTCATAACGTGCGTCTGGCTCTGCAGTCAACTGTATGGTCTCTTTACCTCCACGAATCACTAAGACCTGCCCTTTCGCTAGATTGATCTTGGCTGCTGGCTCGGCAACTTGTCGATTGAATGGCAATACTTTTCCTGATCCATCGGCAGCAAAAAAGCGTACCTTCTCTTCACTGATGTTATGTGCATAGAACAGCCCTGCTCCAATATGGATCTTACCGAATAGCTTCTCTTCTTTCAGGTGCAGCTCACGCTGATGTAGATCGCCTTCCATATCGATATTCCAGCGGAAGTCATTTGGATCACTCTGCATTGATGGTGCAAGATAACGTCCTACCTGTGCTGATGCTCCTTCTACATCAATATAGATCGTACCCCGTAGTTGCTCACCTTTGAGTGTGGCGAGAGGGGTTTTTCGACCGTTCACTATCTTTGAAACCGCCAGCATCGGTGTGTGATGATGCACATCAAGTATGCCTACACTAACCCGCTCTGGATTGCCCATACACAAGGCCATTAATCCATCAAATGTCATGCTAACAGTAGCTGCATCTCTGGGGTTAACTGGTAATGGAGCTGCTTTGCTACTATTGGTATTGCTATTGGTAGAAGCAGCCATTGTTAAGGCAAACACTAGGCACACAAACAGACTTACTGACAAAGCGATATTCTTTCTCA
>JBFLVQ010000848.1:0-3714 GCA_040758525.1 Acidobacteriota bacterium | reverse complement strand
AAGAGGTAGTTCTGCCATTAATCTATTACAGGCCAATTCCAGTAGCGGTTTTAGTCCCACCACATCCTCAGCATTATAACGTAACAAGGTAGAGAGCGCGGCCGGCTCACCACGTTTATGTAACCGCCATAATAATACCGCATCAAAACCATCTAATTGGCCTAACTCATCCTGAGGACGCGCCACACCTGCAGTCCGTTCGATCGCCTTGAGCCCACCAGATAATCGCAACCGTCTTAGCACATAACGCAGGTCTATATGGGCGCGTGGCAAACGTACACGTGGCAATGTAGCACGTAGAAAAGGAACGTCGAAACACTTCCCATTAAAGGTGACAAGTAGTTCATACTGCTCAATCTCATCAAGGAAATGCTCAAGATTAACGCCTTGAACAAAGTACTTAACTTGCTCACCATCGAATAGTCCTATTACCGTAAGACTCTCATAATCAGCATGCATTCCCGTGGTTTCAATATCTAAATAGGCAATACGTACCGCTAGTTCGCGACTACAACTGGGAAAGAGTCGCCAGCTCTCAGAGGCGGGTAGCAACTGTGTAAAGAAACTGAAATCTCGTCGCTGCCAAGCTGACAGGGAAAGTTCTAGATAGTGTTTGATCAGCGTACCGCCAGATCCTAATTGTCGATCATCATAACAACGTAGCGCATCTTCCCAACTCTCTATTCCATCCGCCCAGAGCCTGCGTTCCGTAGCCATTCCTACACGCGGAATATGCAAAAATGTATGCTTGAGCATATCATTCTCCCAAGGCCATTATTGTTCATGGCAAGCTCATCATGTTAGAATCAGCGCCGGAACATAATAACGAATACCCAGAGGCATAGGCATGAAATCACTTCCAGTTATCGCTATTGTAATAGCCCTATTTATCACCACTATTATTCCCACCAGCAACACGTTCTCAAAGCCTATACCTATACAAGAAGAAGAAGAGGCCGAGACGCTCAAAATTGGGTCTGAGGTGGTGCTTGTTAATGTCGTCGTAACCGATAACAATAACCGTTTTGTCAATAATCTATCTAAAGACGAATTCGAAATCTACGAGGATGGCCTAAAACAAGAGATGAGTTTCTTTAATAAGCAAGATCAACCTCTCAGCTTGGGAATCATCATCGATGCTTCTACCAGTATGCTGGAAAGTGGCAAACTGGAAGAGGCGCGCCGCGCCGTCTCCGTAATACTCTCAACAAGTAACGCGAATGATGAGGCCTTCCTCATAAAATTTGATGATAGTATCACCATACTACAGGAATTCACTAGCGATTTTGACCTACTTAATCAACAGGTCAAACGTATACGACCTTTTGGCGGTACAGCTATCTATGATGCACTGATCCATTCTATGACTTATATGAAAAAGAAGAGTAAGAAGCTACGCCAAGCGTTGATCTTGATCACCGACGGCCTAGATCAGCATAGTCGTAGCTCAGTGAAAGATGTATTGCCAATTGCACAGGTAACCGGTATCCCTTGTTATGTTGTAGGGCTCTACTCGCCTGAGGAGCAGGCAGCGCTGGCAAGCGGTAATACTGTACGTTTAGATACTGGGCAGGTTGTCGATAATCCCACGATAACATTACGTGCGCTTGCCGAAGAGACTGCCGGGCGTGCCTACTTCCCTACTAGCCAAAAGGAGCTTGTGCCGATTGCTAAACAGATCGTAGATGAACTACGTAACGCCTATGCGCTCGGCTATTATCCACCTGTCTCCTCGCTTGATGGTCGTTATCATACTATCTCTGTAATCTCCAAATCGAAGAAATTTAATATTCGTACTCGCCGTGGCTACCTCTCTAAGCTCTAACCTAGTAGGCAGATCTTAGCGGGGGTGGGCTACACTCCCGCTAAAGAGGTTTCAAAGCAAATCCATCCAGTATATAATGAGTGGTTGCCAAATCCGGACAAACCATTTGGTCCTGACAAATTCAAGTATTTTTCCAACTAGCGAGTAGGAGATAGTCATGAAAAAGATCGTTAGCCTTAGTCTAGGCTCGGCCGAACGCGATTATGAATTTACCGGCAATTTCTTGGGTAAGAAATTCCAGATTAAGAGAGTTGGTTGTAATGGAGATATTAACTTACTCAAGAAACGTGTACGTGAGTATGATGGCAAAGTCGATGCCATAGGCCTGGGCGGTATCAGTGCTCAGTTCAAAATTGGCAAATCTGTACACGTTCATCAGGAAGCTCAGAGCATCATTAAACTTGCCAGAAAGACGCCAGTCGCAGATGGCCGTGGGCTTAAATCTATTCTGCAAGCCTGGACGATCCGTGATATTAATCTGCGTATTAAGGATCTCTTTAGTTACGAAAATGTCCTCTTCCTCTCTGGCGTTTCCTACTATGAGATGGCTACAGTGTTGCGGGAATATACTGATAACTTCTCTTTTTGCGATCCACTAGTGCATTTTAGCGCACCTTACCTACTCGATTCGATCAATGCACTGGAGTACTACGCTGCTGGAGCAATGCCACTGCTCACACGTATGCCTTACTCCTGGTTCTATCCCAAAGGCTGGAATGGCGATGAATGGAAACCGCTACTACTGGGTAGGCCATTCGAGAAGGCAGAGTTAATTGTCGGCGACTACAGCTATATACGTCATTACACGCCCAGTATGCTGCCCAATAAGGTGGTCATTACCGACTCGATAGATGATGAAGGGATCGCAATGTTGAAAAAGCGTGGTGTGCGTACAATCATCACCACAGTACCAGAACTTTTCAAACAACATACCGATATTAATGTGCTACAAGCGCTATTTACTGCCTATCTAGAGAAGCGACCACAAGAGATCTCAGAGAATGACTATCTTGAATTGATCGATCAGGCGGGTATACAGCCACGTATCATCTATCCACAAGGGAGTGCAAAAGAGAAGCATAAATTTGCCTTTGTGATCCATCCATTAAGCCGTCGCTATCTGTTTAAGCACCCTTATCTGCGTTGGATGGAGAATGCTCCCAAGCAAGCGCAGCAACTGATTGAGAAGACCTTTGCCTATTCACCACCATTTATCTACTCGCATGTGACCGGCATTAAGTCGCCCAATGGAGTAGAGGCAGAAGGATGGCTGATTGCGCTGGGCGCAACCCCTGAAGAGATGATGTCACGTGATCCTGAATTTACCTATAAACGCCTGGAAGAGGCTTCCCGTATGGCTGAGCGACTAGGGGCAAAGATAATGGGACTAGGAGCATTCACCAAGATTGTTGGTGATGCTGGTATTACGGTGGCACGTCGCTCACGTATACCAATCACCTCTGGCAATAGTTGCACTGCTTCGGCAACTCTTTGGGCTGCTCATGAAGCCTGTAAAAAGATGGGTATGAAACCAGATGCCAAAGGACGAGCCACCGGTTATAAGGCAATGGTGGTAGGCGCTACAGGGGCAATTGGCGCGGTCTGCTCTCGTCTACTTGGTCTGATCTTCCCAGATATCGTGCTGGTCGCACCACGCGCCGATAAACTGCTTGAACTTAAGCGTACCATCGAGCGCGAGAGTCGTGGTACAAAAGTCTATATCACAACTAATGCCAATACTTATGCTGATGATATGGACCTTATTGTGACAACTACCTCGGCACGTGGCAAGAAGGTGATCGATATAATGAAAGTTAAACCTGGTTGTGTAATTTGTGACTGTGCACGACCACTCGATATTACTGAAGAGGACGCAATCAAGCGTCCAG
>JBFLVQ010000847.1:0-3729 GCA_040758525.1 Acidobacteriota bacterium | reverse complement strand
TAAAACTCTTTCTGTCATCCTATCTTGATATCTTATCAATCTGCCGTTAAGAGCATCAATCTCTCCATTAAGAAGATGCTCTTTAATCTCTGCTAATGCGGTTTGTAATTGTCCTAACTGAGTGCTTACCGTACTAATCTCGCCATCCGTACCTGTTAGTTGGCCACTACGTACTTTTTCTGCTAATGAGTTTAAGCCATTAATAATACCTGCTAAAGAATCTTTAATAGTGTCTGCTTTGATATGAGATGAGATGGCACTAATCTCATCAGCAATAGGTTGTGCGCCTTTAGTGATAAGTAGATCCTGAATGGAAAGTCCTAAGCTATTCAGGTTGGCAGCTAGTTGTGCATTAAGCGTTGCTGCATCCATATCATGCCAACTAAGCGCAGTATCCAATTTATCATTCAACTCATCTAATATAGGGAAATAGCGTAGTGAGAAGAAGCGTCGTGGAGAGACCTGTGTGATATTACGAATAAATTGGAGAATGGTTACAACATTTAATGGATCTGGTAATAGTGTAAGAAAATCGCTAACGCTATCAAAAGCCGCTTCAACTCCAGCATCATTACCATTGGCTTTCATCGCGCCTAACGAGCCGCCACTCTGCTCATCTTCTGCTGCTACTTCTAGAGTAAACTTTATCTGAGTCAATTCATGAAGCGCTTGAAAGGCTTCAATATACTTTGTCACTTGTGCTACTAAGTTGATATTTAAGCCGGCAAACAATCTCTTTACTGCTTTACTTAGTGGCTTAATAAAAGCAGTTGGATCACTAGGAATTAGATTTGTGAGAGAAGAGAAACTTTGACTTAAATCCGTTGATAGATCTAGATCAGGAATACTTATACCATTGAGCAGGTTTACCGTTCCATTCAGCCCGCCTGTTGTACCAGTAACCAATTTTGCCAATTGTTGATTAGCTAAAGAGAGTTTTCCTAACTGACCTTCAATAAGTGCTGTCAGCCCATCACTATTTACTTCAACATTAATCTTGACAAAAATGGAACCCATCTCTGTTTATTCTCCAAAGATATCTTTCATCGCCTGTGCAGGTTGTGCCAATGCTCCTAAGGTTGTTTTAACTCCATCTAGGATCGATTTTAATGGCACAGTAGGATCACCAAAATTGGGCACTGACAACAGATCAGGAAGCTCCAAAAGATCAAGAAGTTCTAATGCTTCTAGATCAATTCCTAGATCTACATCTGCCAAATCTCCAAATCCTAAGTCTGCTCCCAAGTCCATTGAAGGAGGTTCTACATATTGTGTAAGTGTCATTGCATAACAAAAAGTATCGGTACTGCCTGCCGCTTCTGTTACTTTTAATTCACGTATAAGTACCTGTACGATCTCTGTAGCAGTAGTAATATCGGCAACAAAATCTATTGGTTCGCCACTATTGAATTTGTCACGAATCTCGCTTAAGAAAGTATCTCTGGCTTCATCACCAGCAAGACTACCTTCTATTCTGATCGATATAGGTCCACTGCCTAGATTCTGATGATAACTTCCTTGCAGCCCTGGTACAGGAACTTCTACTAAACAGCGGTTCTCTATTGTGCCTATTCTTTCAATACCAGGGATCTCATATTCCCCTATCATCGGCTTAATCTTCATCAGATAATTATGCCTTTCCGCCGTGCTTGACGCTTAAGAACCTTTTGAAGTCTGTCGGCCAGTTCTTCATCAGTCAGCCATTGCACTTCTGGCTGTTCTTCACGTTGTTGTTTTATCGGCGTATTAACAACAGACATAGTTGATTCTATACTATTCAGTTGTGCTGTTATCTGTTCAAGAGATTGTGAAATAGCAAGACTCTGTAACTGTTTTTCAGTAATTTTTTGAGACTGTTCAGTAAGAACTCTTGATGTTGCTGCTACTGTCTGTTCAAGGTTAACTGTATAAGTCTGCATCTGCTCTGTTTCTACTGAAGCTGTACTACTTTTATCTATCAGCCTAGATGTTAACTGATTAACCTCCGACAAAATATTCACAACTGGCAATGTAGTATCATCAAGAATAGTTTCACTGTTATACAAGTACTTTGAAAATTCTATTAATGGTAGCGCTTTCTCTTCAAACTCTTTCTTGGTAAGTGATTGCCGTACCGTTTTAGTAATAGCAGGACTTTTTACTATCCATTCTTTTAATATTTTATCAACTTGCTCTTGCCATTTAGAAAAGATTTTCTTTGCAACAGCTTGTTCTACGTTTTGTGATTGACTATCTTGAAAAGTAGATCCGTCTGTAGTTACATCAGACCTAACAACAACAGATCTTTGCACTATAGGTTCTAATGCTATTTTTGATCTATCTTCATTACTATAAGGTAACCATTCTCTATTGTTTATTGTAGGTTTAATTTCTGAAGTAACCAAACCTTTTACCATATCACTCAACTTGACTGGATTCTCAGTACTACTCTCTTCCGCCGATTGCTGTTGTTGTGTAGTGATTAAATCATTCACAGTATAATTCATATTAACTAATTCATTAATCTCTTCATCTTTTATCAATAACTGTGATGCAGTAGTGGTTAAATCGCTCATTACATCAGTTAATTGAACTAACTGCTTAATACTTCTCCTTTCTCTTGGCAACTGTTCTTTTAGCAACTCTGGTGTAGCAATCATGGTCAGATCTGAAAACGGCTGATCTTTTTTTGGTACTTTCAATATCTTTCTCGATCCATTGTCGGTAGCAACCTCATTGCCATATCTTACTAAGATACGCTCTAGATTCTCTCTTGAGACCTCTATTTTGCTAACCTGTTTTGCTGATATTCTCTCTTTTATCTGCTGTTTATTGCTATACCATAACTGCTCTTTATTGCCTAATACAGATCTTCTCACACCACGACGAGGAATAAGCTTTTCTACAGTAATGGCAACTCTACTATTTGAATTTGCTAAATAGTTCAGTGTTGATTGATTGAGCGGATCTATCAGAAGCTGTAGATCAATAATTGGAAAAGAGAGATCTATCGCACCTATATTACGTAACAGACTAGAAAATAGTTGTAATGCTTCCAGCCAAGCGCGTGATGCGCTTGCCTGCCTTTTAATCTGCTGGACAGCAAGAGGGTTTAATAGCCACTGAGATAATTCCGGTAGTAATAGTGACATTCTATCCCTCTCTACTGTCTTGTTTAAGCATCTCTAGGTAGAGTAATATCTGACCCATTGTCAATTCTGCTACTTCCTGCGGTGTCCAACCAAATTCCTTTGCTAAAATAAAGCAGGCTTTTGCCAAAGGTGCCTGTACCGCGGCAGCAATACCATTCTCCTCAACCGCTAGGCCGCTGATACGATTCAGTTCATTCAAAAGAAATCGCATCAGCCCTGCATGCATACTGTTAACCTGCTCAAAAGAGAGCGCTGGCTCAACCAGAGCCTCTTTGAGCATTAGAATTGACAATAGTGTGTCGTTATCTTTAGCTGCCTTCATTACCCGTTGTACATCACGCACCGTCAATGGACGTAGTCTGATTTTTGCTGGTGACGGCGATGCTCCACCTAATGGTGAGAGAATGGCAATGGGTATCTCCACATCATGCGTAAGAGAACTACCGGCAAGTAGATCTTCTACTGTTAAATAGCCCATTCGCACTCCCTCTATGCTTCTTTATCTTCCACACTGATCCAGAGCGCCTTAAACCCAACTTTCTCCATTACAAAATCATCTTCCGGTAGTTGATATGACCAATCCTCGATCTTGACACCA
>JBFLVQ010000846.1:0-3732 GCA_040758525.1 Acidobacteriota bacterium | reverse complement strand
CAAGATATTACAAACAATCTTATCTTATTGTTAGTCTATTAATTAGCTGGAGTTTATGATCTAATTCTAGGTTTCTAGACTGTCCCCTACCATAGACCGGGCAATTTTTGATGATTCTCTCGTCTGCAGCTATCTTTCGGTGCGAATGCACATTTTTCTATTTCGCTCTCGCACAATAGCCATAACCTCACATTTATTCCAAATCGAGGAATGAATGGATTTCTGTTAACGATTGACACCTTCACCCAGGCCGAAGCCAGAGGATTCCACCGGTTCACCCTTCAATGGCTATGTCGTAACACTACCCAACCACTCTACTACCCACTAATAATTTTTGACCTTTCCCGATAGGGCCATATCTTTAATTCGCCCAGTTCTCATTTGCCCGGTTCTCATTTACTCATTTGCCTGGTCGTCAATTGCTCTACGTCTAACGGTTGCTAATAGCTGGTTATGTGAGAGCCATAACAACGGCAAGAGGAAAATGATCTATACTCAATTTATCGATCGTGCAAATGTTAGGGTTAAATACCATGAGCTTAGCTAAGCATCTTCTACTCACATTTATACTACTCCTTGTCACGTCGAGTAGCGCATTTTCTCAAAAACTAACTGACTCCAGAGATTTAGAAGTGCAAAGCCTTATTGCTTTGTTATATTCCAATCCTTGGCCAGGTGCTGAAAATTCTTGTAGCCCAATGTGTTGGAACTTTCATTTTACCGAGCCGATGCTGAAGATTCTTGATATCGGACCTGAGGCTCAAGCCCATCTCTTGGAGAAGATTGGTGAGCCTGCTATCAGAGATCAAACAATCATCCTGCTAGGTGGCTTAGGTGATGAGCGTGCTGTCGAGCCGATCATAAATGCAATGATTGCTAAAGATGATCTGGCATTCATACCCGACGCCGCGCGCATCAATTTGACAGCTAATCTCGCCCTTACCAACATTACCGTCACCGATGTCATCTGGCATCATGGTGGCGGGATAGAATTGCTTAGATGTCCAGAAAGTCCGAAAGAATGCTGGACCGAATGGTGGGAGAAAAATAAAGGTACTTTCACCGTGAAGAGAATAAAGCAGAGCCGGCGCTATTCAAATTACCATAACTATGGCATCTACAAATAGCCGTAAATGATTTTACTACAGAACGACGCAAGCCCTATGTATCATCTTAATAACCGTGGATTCAAAACGGTTGGTGAATTCTTGACAGCTCATTATGTTCGGTAATAACTATATCCTTGTCCCTTTTGTCTTTTTGTCCTTTTTATTGCGTTATGGCTATAGCTACGTGGCTATGGTCGATAGGGTGGTATGATTGGGTGGGAAGAGGATGGGGGTGTTAATTGGGGGTTAAGCGGTTAACAGTGAACTAATTGAATAAGCCTACCTATCTAGCGTAATATAAAAGGTACAAGTGAAAATGCAGTAATCTAAACTTAAGAGGAAGTCAAAGTATTATGCTTGGTGAAGGATGGGAAGAGATTAGTCAACGAATTGCGAAATTATATGACGAGTCACAAGAATTACAGAAACAGCTTCAAGAAAGTCTAGCACAATCTAATAATATCATCGGTCCTATGGATGACCCTCCCTTCCCTCAACTTCTGAATAGGGAAAAAGAAATTGCCATGATAATCAGCCGATGCAAAGCCGATCCTCTCTTCTATAAAGAGTTGAAAACACAACTACGAGAATTACGTGGATTACCGCATTAATTAGACAGTATTAATCTTTGAATAATACAATCTGAATTACTGAATTGATATTTAACTTAATATTATGAAATTATTTATACAGATAGGTAAGGGTCATTAGGGAGTTTATTAAATATGAGTGCACTACAAGAAGTAGAGAAACTACTACCTAATTTAACCAGAGCAGAAAAGGCTCAATTGCTTCAACTGGTTGTACGTGATTTAGGAGATGCTTTTCCAGGCATTGAAAACAATTCTGGCGTTTGTGGAGGAGATCCTTGTATTGTTCGTACAAGAATACCTATTTGGGCGTTAGAGCAGGCTCGTCGTTTGGGTACAAGTGAAGCTGATTTACTCCTCGCATATCCTTCATTGAGAGCAGAAGATCTGGCTAATGCTTGGGCATATGTACGCTCACACCGGGATGAAATCGAGCATCAGATAAGTGAAAACGAGGCAGCATAAATATGTCTCGTTTGCTCGCAGATGAAAACTTTCCACTACCTGTTGTTATAGAATTGCGACGCTTGGGATACGATATAGTAACAATGCAAGAAATAGGCAAAGCTAACCAATCCATTCCCGATGAAGAAGTATTGTCGTTAGCTTGCGCAGACGATCGCGCCTTATTAACGATAAACCGAAAACACTTTATTCGATTGCACAATTCCATGCCTGATCACAGAGGCATAATTGTCTGCACTTTTAATCCCTCTTTTATTGAACAAGCAAGCAAAATTCATATGGCTATTGAAACTAATTCTGAGTTAGCAGGTAAGCTTATTCGGGTTAACAGAGGTTAAGGCTACAAACCAATGAGTCATTCCCATTCTAGTCAGCTTATGAGCACCCTCAGCACTATATAGTAGAGCAATCGTAACTCATTTGTGAAAACCCTGCTCACTGTAACTTATTGATCTTGATCAACTTACATGAAATAATAATATTTCTCAGTTCTTCTACTTTAGGTACTCCTAACGGGATCTTTGAAGTTTTTGAAATGCAAGGGCTTATTGGTAATAAGCATTCCTGGCGAATCATTTGTAATCAAATGACTTATGGCTCGTTGAGCCTCGATTTTAGCAGATTTTATTGTTAGTTAGATAAGTGGCCTATTTTCAATAACTTCAAATATCAGCTAGGGAGTACCCTACTTTATATATGTTCTGTAAATAACTGAATACTGGTACAATTACGGTTAATCCATTTCGTGAGGGGGGTGGTTATGGTTAGTCGCAAAGGTGTCTTTGTCTGTATTTCTCTGGTTATATTCCTTATCACCTCTGCTACCTCATCAAGCAATACCAACATCAACACCAACACACCAACACAACCATTGAAGCCCACTGATGATGCCTCGGTGAAAATCTCTTTCGACGGTATGATCGCGATCATGATGGGCAATCCCGAGCGAGTAACAGCGGCTTTCTTAGATGTGTGTCATCACACCCCCACCATTACCATTACACGTGTGCGAAATCAACAACGCACGGTCATAGCAACATTACAAGGTGAGCAATTGCGTGGCACTGTACAGATTGATATTGAGAGTGCTACATCTGCAATTAGAAGTAATAGGCAACGTGTGAGTAAATACTATGCTGCCTCTGTCTCTAATGATGCTAATGATTTTCGATGGACTGTTGACTTCGAGAAAGATTTACACCCATTATATAGACCAATGCAGATCAAAGAGGAAAAACTATTTGGCAAGATCCATATTAATACCGGGTTATTCTATGCTGATAATCTGAGTGAAGAGATATATCATTTTGTAGCGGCTGATGGCAGTGGAAAAGCATTGCCATTCCAAAGACAGATTGCAACGGTTGCTGCACAGGTGATTTTGAATAATGGTGAGAGTTTAGTGATTAATGGGAATAATGAGGATATACGGTTTAGTAGTGAGTATAGTATACAATATGAAGTAGCGATTACAAACACACCCCCACCCAATATGGCTAATGTAGATCATTGGCTCTATTACTATGACATTATTTTAGGTGTGAAAGCTTAACGAAATATTTACCATC
>JBFLVQ010000845.1:0-3735 GCA_040758525.1 Acidobacteriota bacterium | reverse complement strand
CTCTGGATCGAAACAATCATTTTTATGGCAGATCTCACAACGCTCTGGTAATGACTCTCCTTTAACACGCAACTCAACCATGTTTTTTACTCCATACTCAGTATTGACCAGCCATTTGCTGGCACTTAAATTCAAAAATCGTGCCAGTTGTTATAATAGTGTGAACTGTTTTACTAACCAGAAGGAGCAATTACTTATCAATTAATTAGCCTTTTCTCTAATAACTGGCCAGTATTAACCGAGTATCCTAAACACACAATCTGTGTTTTTTGTGCTACAGTGAATAAAAAGCGGGAGACGAATATGAGAATAACTGTTAAAGCAAACCCAGCATTTAGATCGAAAATATGGTGGCAAGCAGCACGAGATGCTGCCGATGCAGCCCCTGCACAACTAAGAGCATTATTAAGAGCTTCGTCTGCAAGCGGAGTCACACTCAATGTAAGCTCACAAGAGGCCGAGGAGATTAAAGAGTGGTGTGCACAATTTGATGGTTGGGATCAAGGGCCAGAAGAGTCGCCACACCCATTGATTTTTCAACCGATGAAACTTTTCTAGCCTTAAGGTAAATATAATGCTGCTGGACTCTGCCCTTCTGCACGCGCTCCTTACTACCAATTAGGAAATACTAGACGTTAAAAATCACCGGGCGCACATTGTAAACAGATAAGCCCTTCAGAGCGCCACATATCAACTGTGCGACTACGATCCTCAACAACAAAGGCAATAGCAGCTCTATCTAACTTTGCCAACATCTCACGTTTTATCACGGCATCGCTTCTTCTATCTCCATCTGCACGCAGAAAGAGCTTATGATACTTGACTCCATAATTGGCTAGCCATGCTATTGTTTCTGACTGGTATTTTGCTGGCCTACCAGTACACAATACGATCTTAAAACCAGCCTGGTAGAGCGTATTGCATAAACGCACCATCGGTACAATTGCCTTATCCTGCTTCATATCTTGAAAGAAGGCATCCCAATCCTGTGGGTATTTTTCCAAATGGTAACGACGTTGCGATATATCTGCCAATGTCCCATCTATATCGAAAATAACTATCTCAGTGTTGATCTCAGTACTCATATTATGATTCTGCTAACTTAAAATAAGGATTCTCAATTATCCCAAGAATGTTGCCAAAAGGATCTATTACCGTAGCAACCAGTATCCCTCCACCTACGTCCTGAACATCTGTATGCTCTTTCGCCCCTAATGATAGTAAGCGTTTCAGTGCAGGTTTAGCCTCCTTTACACCCCAATAGACCACCACACCAGTATCAACTTGCGTAGAACCGGGCTGCCCAGGATGTAAGCCAAGTTCATAACCACCAACATTGAATCCAACATAGAACGGTTCGTCGAAGTAAGGTTCTATATTAAGAGCCTGGCTATACCAGGATTTTGCTTTCTCCAAATCATTAACGTGATAGATTGCCGTTCTTAATCCAATTAACATCTCCTTCTCCTTCCTACAATCAATATTCGTTTATTAAGCAACAGAGCGTGATTGGGAGCACTCAAATTCGATTTTAGGTATTTGATAAATTACCATACCAGAATTTAGATCCAATGCAGTTTCGATATAGCCTTTGCTAACCAGTGTGTCCAATACTCCTTTAACTTGATCTGTAGACTGCCGCAATTCTAATGCAGCCTGGGTCACAGTAATCTGTTTTTCCGCCATTATTGTTAAAAGCTGTATCTCCAGTGCGACAAATAATGATTCTCGATAGCAGGCTTGACGTCGAATAAAGAGAGATATTGGAATGATAGTAATTAAAAGACCTGACAAGATTATCAAGATTGCATTCAAAACTGAAGCAGTGAAGACTAATATTATTCCTAACGTCAATAATGCGCCTCCTAGCGTCACAAAACCTATTGGGAATATTGGGAAAAACGGTCTAACCTGCTTGTTGCGCTTGCTTGCGCTCTTTGTACGACGCGGTGCTGGCGTCATATGACGCGGACGAGATTTGTGTACTGCGATACTACTCGATATCGGTGTTAGCAGATAGCCTTTTGATAATAGTTCTGCATAGACATCTGGCCATATCTCTTGAGCAACAAACCATACCTTCTCAGTTGCTACCCAACCCCCTGCACCCTGCAGGGAATTACCTGTGCGCATTTGATAATTGCTGCGTTGTTTGTTGATTGCTGATTTAACCTCATCAACCATTGCTGGATGGTAGGAAAACTGTAATGCCATGCCGCATCCACGGCCCGTGATTTCGCCTTCAAAATAGTTGATCTCCATTCTGTTCCCCCAACAGATATTCTACTTTCTATAACAGCGAAATACGAGTGAAATAGCACGTTTGTTTCTTAACTATTATTTTTGCGATAATGAACCTTTACAAGCAGTTATATTGAGTGGATGTTTTAAAAGAAAGATGAAAATACCTAATTACCTATAGTATAGTTAACTGATTTTTAAAAAATGGTTTAGCAACCTGGGGCGATAACCATTAAAGTCGTGTAAAAGTCGGGCGGAGGCCGCGACAGCAGTATCTCTCTTACAAAAACAAGGCAATTTGGTAACTAATTCCGTATATTTGGGAGGAAGAAATGCTTGTACGTAGACTCTTTTCTGCCGCCATACTCTTAACGCTGATCCTCTGTGGTTCAACGCAGGTGTATGGACAGCTTGGTACCGCTGGCGTCAACGGTACAGTCACGGATGTCACAGGGGCAGTTATTGGTGGCGCATTGATCTCGATAAAGAATAAGGACACTGGGCAAACACGAGAAGTGACCAGCAATGAAGCAGGTTTATTCACTATTCAGAACCTACCTCCGGGCCTCTATGAAGTAACCGTTGAAGCTCCCGATTTCACAACCGCTTCATCTAATATTGCCGTACGTGTAGGCGAAATTGCCAATATTAGAGGTGTTCTCAAGCCAAAGGGAAGCGATGAAGTGGTAGAAGTAAAAGCTGGTGGTGTTGATCTAACAACGTCACAAGTAGCGAGTTTCATTAGTAGCGATATCATTGTTAATCTACCCCTCAATGGACGCAATTTCCTCGATCTCGCTTTTCTATTACCAGGTAATGCACTAGCGCCAAATTTCGATCCGATCAAAAACAATACTGTTGATGTCTCCTCAGTTGGTCAAAGCGGACGTGGTGGTAATGTTGCTGTTGATGGAGCAGATAACAATAATGATGGTGTGGGTGGTGTATTACAGAATTTCCCCCAAGATGCCGTACGTGAATTTCAGATAATAACCAATCTCTCTCCGGCTGACATTGGACGTACTGGTTCATCGGCAGTAAATATCATCACCAAGAGTGGCACTAACGAATTTCATGGCAGCGGTGGCTTTTTCTTTCGCAATGATGATCTATCAGCATTACCAGCGACACTCGACGCTGGCACAGTGAGAGGTTTAGGAGAGCCACCCTTCAGCCGCGAGCAATACACTGCTTCCATTGGTGGACCGATTAAGCGTGATCGCGCCTGGTTCTTTACTGCTTTCGAGTATCGTAATCAAGACGCGATTATCATAACTGGTAATCGTGATATTAATGCACAACGAATAGTAACTACCTTCTCTCCTGCTCCCCTCAATGACCTGCTCTTTACAGCACGAGCAGACTGGCAAGTGAAGGCCAGTGATCGTATGACATTTCGTTATGCATTACAGGATCAAGATGCGGTCGAGAGCGCCTTCTTACAGCGTCCTATTGCTACACCTGAACAGCGAGAGCGTGCTTTTAACAATTATC
>JBFLVQ010000844.1:0-3736 GCA_040758525.1 Acidobacteriota bacterium | reverse complement strand
GTTTTAGGTGATAATAGAGATGAAGCATTTGATTCAAGAAAATTTGGGTTTGTTCCAAAAGAAATGGTTGTTGGGAAATTTTATTCAAGATATTGGAAAGCATCTAATTGATGAAGAATTATCATAACGGCTCTTAGCGTTTAATTCTTTTATTGTTTGAAGAATAAGTACCTAACAAATCGCTAAAGCTAATTCGACACTCACGCCTCTTTCGCTACACTTTGTTTCGCTCTCTTCGTACTCATATATCGCAGCTTAGCCGGGTTTTATATGTGTACCTTTCAGTGGGTGTGCAGCCCCGTGTGAAGCAATGATCACCTATAAAATAATCTCGCTCATCTTGCAGCCGTCCAACTTGCCAACCGATAAACCCCTAACACCAATCATAACCCTTGCTCCATCCCCACGGCTATTTCTATTCTCTACCCAAACAACTCATCCACACTCATTTTCCACCCCGGCACCGCTGGTTCTGCTTCGGCCATTTCACCACGATGATAGATCTTTGGATTAGTTGGATCAGATGCGCGATAGACACGAACTACATCATCACTGAGCAAGTCAACATCCCAGACTACCAGAGTGCCAGCAGCGAAATAGTCTGCTCTTTTGGCAGCCGTCGCGCGCTCGGCTACCGGACCATAATCACCTTCACTACGAACTTCCACAGCGAAAACAGGAGCACCATCCAGGAACTTCATGCCAGACGGTTTACCTGTGTAATAAGCAGCATCAGGGCTGAAGAACTCACGATGTGGTAACTTCACTTTGAAGCCAGCATTATCACTATAAGCTCGGCCCGTTTTATGTTTACGTGCATATTCACGTAAACTCACAGCTATTTCAAAAGCAGCACGATGTGGATCATCTCCGGTAGGAGGCAGGTGGACAATCTCTCCATTAACGAGTTCAGCTTTTCCCTCAACGTGGTACAAGTCCTCAATAGTTGCTCTTTGTTTGGTAGTCATAAATATACCCTCACAAAAACATTGTAGCATACGTGACCATTGGAGGGGCAGGGAAGAGAAGTGTGTAGAGAAGCGGGTGTGTAGCAAGGAGTGGAATTGATAAGTTGGCTGAACGGCTAGAGTGTCGTTGCGTAATATCCACAGTATCTGTCACGTAATCTCCACGGTATAAAGAATCTGAATGTCAATATAAGATACTATTGTTGATATTTGTTACATATGGGTGTGAGGGCGTACTGTTTCTATTGATTGAAAATAATATTAGGCATCTTGATGTGTTCGAGGGAGAAATATGTGGCTACTTTCTCTCCTGAGATTGTTGCTAGCTGTTTTATCTCTGCGTGGCAACCGCTGGGCTTATATTGCTTTCATGGTGCTGGGCCTACTCTATTTCCCAATGAGCGTGGGCTTCCATTTCAATCCGCAGCCCTGCGAACTCACACCAAGTCTGTCGCTGATGATCTTCTCGCTAACCAACTACGCACATATTACGCTATTCGCGTTGTGCTATGTAATCACAAGCGCACAATTTCAGAAACACAACTGGTCAGCTTTCGCTTGGACAATATTGATCACAATTGTGATGGGGGCACTGGTCGAGGTCGCCCAAGGAGTCACTGGTAAAGGACACTGCCGCTTGCGAGATTTGATTCCCGACACCGCAGGTGCCCTGCTTGGAGCGGTCATTGTCTTACTCTTGCGTAAAATAGGTTGGAGGCTGAACCCAGGTTGGTCTCTAATGAGGTGGCGGGGACGTACATTCAACAACTCATTCAAGTAGAATGGGGATTAAACTTTCCTATCGTTGTGCTTTTGCCACCAATTCACCAACCCAACCACCCCATGCACCCTTTCAAGGGTAGGTTTATTGAATAACAGGAGCAAAAAGAAGAAATTGCCAGTATAAGGCAGTTAAGTTTTGCAAGGGATTGCTCCTGTTTTACTCTGGGTAAAACCAACCAAAGAGGAAAACAGGAGTAAAATAGCAAGCCCCAAAGCTTTATATCAATGGACCAATATCGTGGCAAGCAATATGCCGCATTTGAGTAAACCCCAAATAACAGTATTAGCATTATGGAGTTTCGGGATGGTATTGGCGCGTTCCTGCGCCTTGAGTTGCGTGGATGAGTCTGTGGCAAGGTAAGCAGTTAGCACTGGCAATGGATGCTACTGCGTTAGGAGATCGCTTTGTTGTACTGGCTATCAGTGTAGTCTATCGTGGTTGTGCCATACCAGTGATTTGGACAATTCTGCCCGCTAACGTTGCTGGTGTCTGGCGACCAGAATGGTTAAGAATGCTGAGACTTATCAAGCCGGCAATACCCAAATCTATGACTGTAATTGTGCTCGCCGACCGGGGCTTATATGCCCGCTGGTTATTCAAGCGCATTGTCGATCTTGGTTGGCATCCATTTTTACGCATCAATAATAGCGGCAAATTTCGTCCCGAAGGCAAACACGATGCTCATGATTTCAGAAGTTTCGTGCCTCAGACAGGCACTGCTTGGAGTGGTAAAGGGACGGCGTTTGCCAACACTAAAAATGCTGGCCGTCGGCTTAATTGCACTTTGTTAGCCTGCTGGCAAGAGGGTTACAAAGATCCCTGGTTAATTCTCACTGACTTACCACCAGAAGCTGCTAATGCTGGTTGGTATGGGTTACGGTCTTGGATAGAGCAGGGTTTCAAAATCACTAAAAGAGCTGGTTGGCAATGGCAATCTACCAGAATGAGCGATCCAGCCAGAGCTTCTCGCTTATGGTTAGCTGTATCAGTGGCTACTTTATGGTTATTGAGTGTTGGCGGTGAGAGTGATCAAACCATTGCTGAAGCCACGTTTTTGGATCTTACCAGTACACTTGCTGCTGATAAAAGATCTCGCAAACAGACCCAGCTTCGTTTAGTCTCGGTGTTTCGTCGTGGTTGGACACTGATTTTAGTAGCTTTAATCAATCATTCTCAGCTACCCAGGAGTTATTTTCTTCCTCAGCCTTGGCCTCAATCGCCAATTCCTAACCAGCAATTTCTTCCTCACTCAGTTTCTAAAAATGAAGGGGGTAAATCTATTGCTGCTTAAAAACCTACCCTTGAAAGAGTAGCAGCCCCCAATTGTTTGTAGTTAGGATGGATTCTGGTAGTCTCTTCATTAACGAAGTCTTTTAACCAGGATAAGCCATAGGTATCAGATCGCTTGGTAAACTCTCGGTAATGTAGAAGGGTCTTTACCAGTTCATCTTTGCCAGCCAGGATCTGCAGATAAGCTTCATTAGTGCTTTCCAGATGATGGCCACGATCTTGTAATACTTTGATTACCTGTACAGGACTTCTCCAATTGATAGCTCTGCCAGCCAGCGCATTTAGTTTCTCTGCTGCTTGAGCGGCAATGCTAGCATCACCTTCTGCTCTAACTCGCCAGCGCTCAGCATCAATGGGTGCGCCAGTCAGTTCCATCCAGGCTATTGCTGGAATACAACGCATCTCTATATCTGCTATGCGCTTCAGTCCAGCCTTATCAATTTCTGCTTGTAGCTTCTCAGCCAGCGGTAACAACACTGCTGCAGTATCATCGATAGGCCCTGTAATAAATAGTTAGCGTACAGATACAGATCAGTATTTATGTAAGTTCCTGGTACTTTAGGATCGCGATTGCGCTGTGCTTCCCCTATATAGGTTTTCAGAGGTCTATCTAACCAGTGAGAAGGATCTTTACCTGTATAGATTAAGTTATTATCTAACCACTCAGCGAGGCCATTAGTCTCGACCAACATCC
>JBFLVQ010000843.1:0-3740 GCA_040758525.1 Acidobacteriota bacterium | reverse complement strand
ATTACACGTATTTTATTACAAATACATTGATTCAAAAGGAGCACAACAATGATTAATCAGCACACAATCACAATCGAAGCCCACGATGGTAATATTATTTCTACAAATACCTACACACTTTCCCAACATAAGGAATTATTCGCTAAACTTTTGAAGGGAATGGTCTCAGCAGAGGAGTTAAAGGCAGGTTTTCACCAGCTCGTTAGTAGCGATAAAGAAGTAAAAGCGGAGCTAAGAAAATACACAGTAAAAGAATTACAACGTATGGCCAGTTTAGGTGCACGTGGATTAGCAAAGGAAAAATTGATCGAGTCAGTCTACGATAACCTGCTAACACATTTTGCGCTTGAGCGTCCGGTTAGTTGGCAGCCGTTTTCTGAGAAGTATTTAACTGCACTGACGCGAGTTGTCTTGTCAGTTTCAGATGAGGATATTTGCAAGTATGCTCAAGAGCGCAATCAGCGACGGGCAGAATTTCAAAAAGCGCTAACTAATCCTGAAACAGCAGAGGAGTTTCGCACATTTATTTCGTATCGTGGAGAATCTAAATTAACACCAGAACAGCGCATAAAGTGGGATGAGGTCCAGGCAGCCGAGAATTTTCAAATTAAAGATCGAGAGCTTGAGCACAGAGCAGTTGTTGCCAAAGTGGAGCTTGGCAATACCCAGATGGAGATTGTTGAGCATTTCCATACCAAAAGAGGTCATTTGGTCTATATTGTCAAGCTAGGTAATCGGGTAGATAACGAAACATTTAAAGAGCTTGCTGAAAAGGCACGTAAGTTTAGCGGAAATTATGCAAAATCCTGGCAAGGATCTCCTGCTGGTTTTATGTTCAACAAGCGGGGAGATGCTGAGCTGTTCATTGATCTACGCAAAGGTGATGTTTCTCGTCTTCAAGCGATCCAAACTCATAAGCAAGAATCCAGAGAACACGCTGCTGATAGATTGCAGGGCCTTGCTGAAAGGTTAGAAGAGAGGGCCAATGCATCGCTTAATCAGGATCGGCTCGCAAATACCATTCGTAGGGCACAATTTGCTGCCAGTGCTGAAGCGAAAGCACAACATGATCTAGCTATCGGTAAAACTATTGGCAATATTGTTGCTGGTATCAAAAAAGGAAGTATCCAGTATCTGGCAGACGTAAAAGCCAAGACTCACATTGAGACTTTAGAGGCGGTTTTGTACCGAGCTAAATACCAACGGAGCAATGCGATTAATGAGCCATATGATCAATACAAAGATCGCTCTTGTTGTGTGGAGGATGTTGAATATGCCGAGTACCCTTTCCCTACGGTCTATACCACAACATTAAAGTCCGTTATGGATCTTGTTAAATCCGTGCCTGGTACAAAGCTATTGTTAAGGCGACTGGAGCAACTTTTCAGTTTTGACACGAAAAACCATGAATTGGTGACATTCCAAACCGATAGTGATATTGAAGACCTTAAAACCTTAATCTCAATGGCCGAGAGTTATGGTCACAAGAATGCGTACCAGGTTAAAGCTTTAAAAAGTGATAGATCGCACTATGATCGTCTGAAGGCAATGGGACTGGATAGTTTACCAATGCTGAGGGCTGCACTGAGAGAGTACCTACAGCTTAAAATACAACAAGCTAAGTGTGATCAAGTCAAAGTGTTGGAACGAGATCTGATTGGCAGAAAGATTAATGGTTATTTCCCAACTCCGATAGTGATTGCTGAAGAGATGGTCAAATTGGCCAATATTAAGCCAGGAATGACTGTGGTTGAGCCTAGTGCTGGCAAAGGTAATATTGCTGATGTTATTCGGGTGGAAGCGCCAGCAGCAGACCTTTATGTCATTGAACCGGTGACTATCTTGCGAGACATCTTGATAGCAAAAGGGTACAACCTTGTTGGATATGACTTTCTTGAGCATTTTGATGAATATGATCGCATTGTCATGAACCCACCATTCGAAGATGGGAAGGATATTGAACATCTGAGACATGCTTATAATCTGTTGAAATCTGGTGGTAGGTTAGTTGGCATTATGAGTGAAGGCCCGTTCTTTAGATCGGATAAGCAGGCTAAAGAATTTCGCGAATGGTTTGATAGTGTTAGTGGTGAAAGTGAGCGATTGCCCGATGGTTCTTTCAAAGATAGCGAGCGGCCAACTGGAGTAGCAACTCGCTTGGTTATCCTCGACAAGAGAGCTGCTTAGAAAAACTCAGAGACTATCTTTTGTTCTTGCCATACAGGACAAGAGATGGTCTCTTTGTCGAACACAACCTGTTTTGCCAATAATCCTTGTGAGTTTGTAACATAGTTCATTATAATTTGCGACATTTGCTATTTTTACAAGGAAGCGATTTTGTTGTGAAGTCAGCTTTATTTTGTAAATTATAAGATGAGAAAAGCCAAGGTAAAGAAAAAAGAGCGGAAGGGTAAAGCCAGAAAAAGCCTAATTCCAATCGATATACTAAATGAGCGGTTGGAGATCTTAGAATCTGTCTTGGGTGGAGAAGAAGCTGTTGGTAAATGGTTAGGGATATCACGCCGTACCGTACATCATTGGAAGTCACAGACGCGAGCAATTACTGCCACAGCATTGCTTTTAATGGAGAAAGTAGAAGAAGAGCTTCTCAGTGAAGAGACTATACAAAGAATAAGAAAAAAGTTTCCCTCGTTATGGGATAAGCTTTCTAAACCTGATCTGTCGAAAGATTAGGTTAGACTGCAGGTAGCAGCTTTTTCGCTCTTCTCTCTGAGAGTGACAGACGAACAGCTTCACTACGAGCTTCATTATTGAGAAATCCAGCAGACCTCAGCCTGTTTTGAAGTATTGTTATTCTTCTTGCTTTGCCAATCATAGCTCGAATCTCGTTTCCATCTGTTGATAACTCAAGATTGGGGACAATTCGTCCTAAATCAGTTGCGATTTTTGGCAAGGTAGGATTATTGGCAATACCTAGAAGGTGCAATTTGCCAGGGCGAATTTCATGCATAAAGGTTAATATTTCTTCTTTGGAGATAGCTGCTTGATTGCAGGGTAAAGCCGGAATAAATTCCTGATTGCCAAGCAGGTTGGTTACGTACAGATATACTTGAGAGAGACTAAGATTACCTTTCTGTAGTGGCACAACAAGGGTTGATCCTAAAGCCCTATTCTCTTTAATATTGTTGAGCCACTCGCGTAGAAGCGCTAGGCTTGCTGTTTGATTACCAACTTGGTCAGGGACAATAAAGCTTACCAGTTCTGGAAAATCCATTAGCTTAATGAAGGTTTGTGCCATAAAGAAATAACTATTCCAATCAGGGTAAGAGTCACCTTTCTTGAATGCAGAAAATGCACCCGAATCAATTAGGATCGGCAATCGGGAGCGATTGTGTTTTGATAAGACGCTCAAACCTAATGTGCTTAATCTGGATAGTATTATGCATATCGGTACACTAGCTTGCACAGCTCCTCTAAGATCTGAAATGCTAGACAATCCACTTGAATAATGGATGATTTTCATTTTGTCACCATTGATTCAATTCGATTAGGTAGAACAGATGGTTTTTATTGCACGAAGAAAAGGCTGCCTTGTTTATGATTGGCAGCCTAGCTATTTTTGAAACAAATTAGTCAAGCCGCAGCTTTTTTGGCCTTGGAGGTTATTGTCCGCTCAGCAACCTCCAAGCACTTAACACAAGTAGGGGAACCATTTGTCACATCTTCAAGTCCCCAGAACTTATCACGGGACTTGCAAAGAGCATCACCAGCATTGCGTT
>JBFLVQ010000842.1:0-3750 GCA_040758525.1 Acidobacteriota bacterium | reverse complement strand
TTACAGATGGTCGAGAACTGCCTACTCCAGCAAACCCGCTTGTGGATTGGCTTGATCAAACAAACGGTGTAAGGCTGAAACTAACAAAATCAGTCTATATTCCCTCAACAAGAGAAACCATTAACCGGGATCTAACTGCAACGTTTCCATTTGGCCTGCGCGCTATTGAATAAGGAGTGACTTATGAAGAAAATTAATAGAGTGTTGAAAAAGGTTAGAAATAGTAGAGGTATAGCATTAATACTAGGAGTATTTTTTCTCTTTATCATATCCATACTCCTAACTCTACCAATATTAGTACGCACTAACTACGTGCTTACTGAACGCAACTTGACGTTTGCAATCCGAATGGCGCGTAATTATAGTACTATGGGTATGCGATATATTCGGGGAGGCATTGACGAACAGATTTATAATCAAATGCAAACACAACTTCGTGATCATCTAAGAAAAGCTCAGCTCGCAAAACAAGGGCGTGGTAGTTATCCATGTCAGGATACAGTCAATGGTGAAGGGGAGGTCAGCCAGACCTGGGCCATCTGTGATCCAGTACATTTACTAGATGATCTAAAAGGAGCACAGAACCAAACCATTGATGACTTGAGCGTACTGAAGGGTTTGGTTAAAGACCCACAACTTTTTAGAACACCTGAGTGGCAAGCGGTCGAACGGCAATCGTTTAATAGGTTTGACTATACGCTTAAGCCAGTGTTTGTAGGGCAAGAGTTGGTTTCGCCTGGCACACCGCGAAGAGGAGCTTTTCCTCCTCGACCGCGTGTTGAGCGATATCGCTATAACATAAAAGCCGACATCCTAATGCGTGTTTATGATGATGTACGGTATAGAATGGTAGCCTACTATGATGTTGTCATAAGTATGGCCTCTTATGATGAATCCATTCTATGTGGCGGCGGTGGTAGGTTGAATCCTGGGTTTGCCCCTCCAGGACGCGCGGTTGCGATTGCATATTGTGAATCAGATCTAACTATCCCTGCATTTGATCCTGCTTGCAAAAAAACTGGAATGTGTGTTGCTAGTGAAGAATGCTATGAAGGCTTTTGTCAAGGAGGTGAACCAGGAAAATTGCCTGATACGTGCAAAATTCAAGGTGAGGCAAATTGTGAGCCTCAAGACGGCATGATTGTTGGATGTTCGGTGAGTGTAAACGGTAAATCGGCGCAATATTTTGGTACTACCACGAACAAAACTTATGCCTCGAATGGATGTGCATCATTAGGTGCAAGCTCAAATGGTGGTTTCATTTGGAATACAGCCATTAGAATTGTATCATTCGGGACTGCATTTGATTAGACCCTGTCGTTTGCTAGATGATTTTGGGATTATGGTAAAATTCTAGCTTGAAGTAGACTGAGGGAGCGTGGCAAATGCTTAAGAAAGCTATGTTATCTTTTATAATTCTATTACTAACCAGCCTGCCAACCCTTGGACAGGCTGATAAGCCTGTGATCTATGTCTGTTTTGATCGGGCAGATGATCCAAATGATGCCCTAATAGTACTTAATGGTATGACATTAGAAGAAATTGGACGTATACCTATTGAAGATGTACGTCCATTTGATATAGCTCTTAGAAATGATAAAAAAATAGCATTTGTTAGTTGTGCTCCTGCAGATAACTTTGGCCTGGCAATAGTTGATTTAGTACAAAAAAAACGTGTCCGTACAATTTTCGCAGGAACCTTCTTGCAAGGGGTTGAAATAGGCCCAAAAGGAATTGTGTATGTTTTAGCTGAACCAGGGCAATTATTCTTAATCGATCCCCAGACTTTTCAACCCATTCAGACCGTCAATTTGCCAATTGATCCTTTATCGATTATTTTCAGCAAAGATGAAAAAAGAGCCTATATAATAGCTCAGGGAGGAATTGGAAGTATTCCCGAACTCTTAGTTCTAGATCTCGCTAATAACTTTAATGTAATCAAGTCAATTCCTCTACCTTCAGGAAGAGGAATTAATAACCGGCAAGTACTATCGCCAGATGGGCGGCGCCTTTATATTGCTTGTGATAATCTTATAGCCGTCATAGACACTAATAGGTTGGAAATGCTTGATCCCATCTCCGATATTCGATTTGCCAACTCACTACAAATCAGTCGAGACGGTAAAACTCTTTTTGCTGGGTTAGACTCACAGCCTGGTTTGATTGTAGTGGATACTGAATCTCACAAAACAATTAAGAGTTTTGAAGTAGTTATAGGAGGCAATTGGTTTTTAACATTAAGCCCAGATGAGAGCTTATTATATGTTAATAACTTGGACGGCTTCTTCTATATAATCGGCACCGCAGCTAACGATCTTTTAGGAATACGAAGTTATGATTCCAATTTTGATGGATTTGGCAAAGGTATTGCTGTAACTGGTGATTTCTCTATCGGCACTGCACCAAGTATCCAAGTTGTTACTCCTCAACCTAGTGAAATCGTACAACGCGGCAAGCCATTCACAATACGTTGGCAAACTACTAACGGTGGTTTTATTATAGGTAAACACATATTAGAGATATCAACTGATGGTGGACAGAACTTTAACACTATTTTATTTGCTGATAACTTGCGTGGAACAGCACAAGAGTTTCAATGGAATGTACCTAATCAAATAATATCTAGCGCACAAATCCGCATCACTGCATTTGATGTAGGTGGGCGTGTAGGTACTAAAACAAGTGAAATCTTCAGCATTGGTGATCGTCCACCTGATCCTGTCGATAATCAACCACCTACTGTAAGATTTCTTAATCCCCTTGGAGGTGAACGCTTTAGTCAAGGTGATAACTTGATGATTACTTGGTCATCTTCTGACAATGTACGGGTAACTTCTCAAGACCTTACACTTTCAACTGATGGAGGCAATACTTTCTCAACAACTATCGCTTCCGGCCTGGATGGAACAACACAAAGCTTTGCTTTCACGATACCAACTAGTCTGGAAACTACTCGCGCCAGGTTGCGCTTGATAGTACGTGATGGTGCCAATAATATGGCACAAACTATTACTCCTGCTGACTTCCAGATTCAGCCGGTAGTTGTGCCTGATACTCAAGCTCCTACTATCACCATTAGCAATCCTACTGCTGGACAAGTATTGCCTGCTGGTCAATCTATCACTGTGAACTGGCAGAGCACTGATAATGTAGGTGTTGCCTCACAATCTCTGCTGCTATCGCTTGATGGTGGTGCTACATTCCAAAATGTTGCTGACTTTGGTGGGGATGTTGGTACATTCACAATTAACAATCTCGACAAAGCTACTGCTAATGCCAGAGTCAAGATTACTGCTACTGATATGGCTGGTAACAAAGGTGAGCAAGTAGCTAGCTTTATGTTAATGCCAATGATTATTCAACCTACTTACAACAAGCCAGTGCTTACTATCACAGGTGTAGGGTTTACTTCTAGCACACTACAAGCTACTACCAAAGTATTAATCAATGGTAAGGAGATACCAACATCAAGATTTACCATCAACAGCAATACTTCCATTACTGCAAAAGGTAATAAGAAGAAGCTAGGCTTGAAGAAGGGCAATAATAATGTGGCTGTGGTGATTGATAATGTTTCTTCCAATATTGTCCTTTTTAAGCTCTAAATATAGGTTTTTATGTCTAACCAAAGTGAATCATCAGATCTAATAACTATTTCAAGAAACACAAAGCTTTTATTTGCCAGCTTTGCTTTTATCTCTCTTCTTGGACTTACAGCTATCTTCTTGATTATTTATGTAAAATTACAGA
>JBFLVQ010000841.1:0-3756 GCA_040758525.1 Acidobacteriota bacterium | reverse complement strand
ATCGATAAGGATGCGAGCGCCAGCAATTTCTAATAATGTTGATGAAGCGCCAATTTCGTCAGCGCCTCCTAGGAAGGTTAGTTTCATAATTATTTATCTCTAATTATATTTTCTGAAATTATTTACCATTTCCATTCTATTATCAAACTATTTAAGAAAAAACCCACCTTACTATTCATGAGATTTTAATCGTAATTCACGTTAATACTTATAATTATAAAAACTTGTGTGATGTTTTCAGTGGTGCATTTACTAATGTATGGACAAATATATTTTGCATAGTATTCACTATTGTAAAAACTATTGCAATTTCTGATGTATTGAGTAGTATATTAAGTGATGCATTGACCCATTTAATGATTAAGCCATAGATCAATATACAAAGGAGAATTAAAGTGAAGGTTTTTGCCATTGCTAATCAAAAAGGGGGCGTAGGAAAAACAACAACAACAGTGAACCTTGCAGCCGCATTTTCGCGACTTGGCCATAAGACTTTACTAGTAGATCTTGATTCCCAGGCCCATAGCACTCAATGGCTATTAGGTAAAGAAGCAGATATAGGCAAAGGTATCTACGGGGTTCTCATTGATGGCCTTGAGCCATTATCAGAGATCATAGCATCAGAATTTGGAATAGATGTACTACCATCAAATGTGGAAATGGCTCGTTTCGAACGTAACATTGCTGAAGAGTTACATCGAGAACATAAACTGGAACGAGCCCTTATTAATATTTCGAAAGTTAAAACCTACAACTTTGTTTTTCTTGACTGTCCCCCATCTCTTGACATTGGAGCCATTAACGCCCTTTTTGCTTCGGATCGGGTTATTATACCTATAGATTGCGGTATTGAAAGTTATCAAGCCATTAACAGATTATTGACAACTATCAAAAAGGTCTCTCAAGAACAAGACAAGAATTTTGAGCTTTTTGCTCTTCCAACCTTTATTGAACGAAATCGACTGGCAGAAGAGGTTATCAAATCCCTTCGCGATAATTTTCCTGGTCGTCTTCTTTCTGGTGTAAGGAAAACGGTTCGTTTAGCAGAGGCTTTTGCAGCTAAACAACCTATTTTTCAATACGATGTTAATGCAATAGGAGCAATCGATTATGATAAGATGGCAAAGGAGATTTTAGATGCCGCGTAAAAGTTTTAAATTTGATCGAACTCTAAATGCTAGTGATCCTGGAGTTGCAACTGTTTTTGACGATTTAATTAAACCTGCAATGAAGCAACTACCAGAAAAAAAAGAGAATAATATTAATGTAATAAATCACTTAAGTGATGTAGTAAGTAGTGTAGAGGCTAATGCATCAAGCAGTGTATTATCTGATGTAAATAGGAGTGCGATAAGTGATGCTATAAGCAATATATCCAGTGATGTTATTAAAGATGTATCTAGTGATGTAATAGCTAATGCAACAAGTGAATCAGGGAGTAGGATACTAAGTGAAACACAAAGAGGTGTACCAACTGAGGAAGTTTCGAGTCAAAGCGCTAATACAATCAGTACATCGAAAGATAGTCAAGTTGTAGCTGAGTTAACAGCTAGCACAGATGATATTCTTAGCAAGCAGGAACCAATAACCGATACAGTAGATGCGGTGGTACAACAATACCCCCAAAAAATAGACCGCATTTCAAAAAAATCTTCAAAAGACAAATCTACCGAAGCTGACCAAGAACAATCTGTACGAACTTTGGCAAGATGGCACACAATCGCAGAACAGAAAATTTATAAAATAATCTATAACGAAACGATTCCGCACCAACGACAGGACTGGTACTTTGTATATAAGGATTTGGCTAGAAAAACTGGTTACAGAAATAAACGTACCATAGCTGCTGCTATAGAAGGGCTGGCAGAGAAGAAATCTATTGATATTATTTTATCAAGGCGTGGTGATAAATTAGGTAGAAGGTATAGGGTTTATACCCCAACGCAAATTTTGGCCAGACGAAAGGAGAATAATATCGAAATTGACGAGCAAACAAAAAAAATAATGCCTCACGAATGAACTAAGAGAGGGTAGTATAACAACTAAGGTTATGATGCACTTCTAAAGAAACTACTAAATGCCTTAGTAAATACCCTTGTTAATGCATCACTCACTACATCAGTCAAAACACTGTATAGACACTATTTAATTGATAGTTATAGCTTCTAATAAATAATAGAATGAATCAGAAAAATCCAACCCAGAATTTCAGAAAAAAGATATCCCCCTCAAGTGTGAATAGTAATTACGTAGACTGCCAGAAGTAACGGTAGTTGTTCCTGAAAAACAGCAGGGTTTGCCGCCACCAATCCGAATCAACCACTTGGTCATTAATCAATTTCCATACATCCTGATTCCAAACCCCTCCTTGGTCAGCGATCCTAGTAAATGAGTATTACCACACATCAAATCGTGTAGTTCTCTCTATTCATCAAATAAACCTAAAACCATAAACTAGAAATATGAAAGATAAACCATCCAGGAGTAGATAAGATGGCTGGGAATAAGCATGCCCTTATCAATGACCAAGCCTCACTAAACCGACTTTCATCACAGGCAAAGGCTCACAGACTTTCAACTCTATCCCATCAGACACATCCCAGCGCTATCATACAGCGAGCCAGCATCGATTCTCGCTCACTTACCTATCAGGATGTCTTGCAACTACAGCGCACGATTGGTAATCAAGCAGTTGGTAGGCTGCTAGCAGAAATACAGCAGAGTCAAGATGCTCAACCAAGTTATAGCACATCCTTAGAAACCTCAGCATCTCAGCCTATGCAAAGCACTGTACAAAAAATGGAGTGCCAGTCTGGTACATCTACTGGTCTGCCTGATGACCTTAAAGCAGGAGTTGAGAACCTTTCTGGTTTATCAATGGATGATGTCAGAGTACATTACAATTCTTCCCAGCCAGCACAAGTACAGGCATTGGCCTATACTCAGGGTAATGACATTCACGTTGGGCCTGGTCAAGAAGAGCATCTACCACACGAAGTCTGGCATGTAGTGCAGCAGAAGCAGGGAAGGGTACAACCAACAATGCAGTTACAGGGAATGGGCGTTAATGACGATAAGGCGCTGGAACAAGAAGCGGATCTTATGGGTAGAAGAGCTATTCAGATGAATGATTATTCATCTCTGTTACAACAAAAGGAGGCTGCTGCAGTTCAGCAGCCAGTGATAGAAAAGAGAGTTGTTGCGTCAAAAGCGCCTCTGCAAATGATGAATGATAATAATGAGAAAATAGCCGACCCTAAGCTTAAAAAGAAGGGATCAAGAACTGTAAAAGGCGGCATTGTCTACCGTGATGATCAACAAGATGAGGTTATGGGAACAAAGGGAAAGAAGGGAAACATCCATTGGGCGGCAATAGTAGAAAATATTGATTTTACTTGGGATTATACGAAAAAGGATGTTACGGAGGTGCCAGAAGGAGCAGAAGGTATTATGGTACTAACTGCTGCACCTAAAGTTCCAGAAGGACACTATTCTGAAGGCAATATCATTTATTATCAAGATAGTAATCGCCACAATGATTCTACGTTCAAGGTGCTTAAATATATTGGCCCAATAAAATACAAAATCAGTAAAGAATCATAGGCACAGTTTCTATCAGGCTATTAACCTTGGTGCTGTATAGCTAAGCCGGGAAACATATATTTAACCTGTAGATGGCGGAACACGGAATGAGAGAAGTTCTTCCAAAGACCAAATATGATCTGTCAGACCCGCTGCCATTGCAGGAGTACGTTG
>JBFLVQ010000840.1:0-3757 GCA_040758525.1 Acidobacteriota bacterium | reverse complement strand
ATCGCTTAGATCATCAGAATGCAATCGCGCCGATCCAGGCTTTAATACCGCACCACAGCCAGGACAGTAGCGAGGGTCACCAACAATCCATTCATTACAGCTATAACATTTACGCCCTTCTTCTGCAGGTTTATCATTGGGTGTCGTCTCTAGCTCAAGACCTGCTCGGCTGGGATTGATCTTAGTATCTGGTTCTTTAGTAACAACATCGACAGGAAAAGATTTACCACAATGCCGACAAAATTTTACTGTTACATTGAAACTGGCACCACAGCCTTCACAAACTAATATAGGACGCTCACTAGCACTGGCCAATGCCTTAGCTTGCGGACCAACCGTAAGTACTGGTTGAGTCTGTAACAATGACTTGTAGTCTTTATCAAACTCAAATTCAAAGCGCACTGTAGGACCTTCTACGCCAAATTGAATTAAATTGCCCTGTAATAGTTTGACTTTCCCTTTTACTGGGGCGGCATCTAGATAGGTACCATTACGACTATTGAGATCTTCTAAATAGAAGACACCTTCAAGAAAGGTGATTTCAGCATGTAGACGAGAGACGCCTGGTTCATCAAGACTACTAAAGATCAGTTCACAATCTCTAGGATCACGTCCTATGCGTACAATTGGCCCTTCATACTCTTCTTTTGTGCCAGCACGCGATCCCTGAATGTGAGTCAGAATGATTTTCATATTCCCCTAAGTTCACGTCGCAGACGTAGCCTTGAGCCCGTACATATCAATATCAGGCAGAATTTTTCGAATTCAAGCTTGAAATCTTTCCAGGCCTACCAACTAGGCTAAAGTCCCATTGTACAATGCGGATGTCCGATTGAAAAGAGGCTGCTTAGCTACAGATAGGAAAAGGCTGCTATTAACAAAACACTTCTCCCTTACCAGATCAGTTGCTAATAACACTAGCACCGCAGATCCGGCAATCAATTTTGTAGGTTGAAATATATGACTGCCTAGTTTGGCAGATCAAGACAACTTAGAGATAGAGAAAAGCTTAAAACCGATTAAACCTTCCTCTACCACCGCCACCGCCCCAATTATTGTGTCCGTTACCGCCCCCACCCTGGGTACGTCCCGTTTGTGGTTTTGCCTCATTTACCTTGAGGGCGCGCCCATTCATCTCATAGCCATTAAATCTATTGATTGCCGCTTCACCCTGGCTACGATCAGCCAATTCAACAAAGGCAAAGCCGCGTGATTGTCCGGTTTCTCGATCGGTCATTAGACGAGTGGATTGTACTGTTCCAACTTGGGAAAAGAGAGAGTGTAGCTCATCTTCTGTGGTGGAATAAGAGAGGTTACCAATATAAAGCTTCATAGGGATCTGCCTTTCTAATCTAGCAAAAGGGAACTGAGAAACTGACAACTGAGGGGGAAACGAGGCTGGGAAAATCCAGGCTTTACTCCATCAGTGCAAGCAGCTCCAAATTAAGAAATGCGCCAAAAGCCAAAAGTAGAAAACGCAAAGTAGGATGCTTGACTACAGACACTCTCGTGAGTGGTGACCTCGACGCTGCTAGCGTGCAAAAAATATCACAGTTGAAATTAACTGTAAAATATTTTCCTCAAGCAATAAGCAAACTGGGCTGTAGCTATTGGCGCAGAATAGTTGCCAGCGATATAATTTCCCTTCTTGCCGGTCTTATAGAAAAAATAAAGGACTATTGTCGATGAAGATACGTATTCTGCTCACGGCTTTAGTAATAACTCTATTATTGAGCGCGATCATTTATCAAGCACCGCTCTCTCAAGCTTCTCATTTAGATCCCAGAGAAAAACCTTCACTGCCATTACAAGATTGGTTAAGAGCACGTATAAAAGCCCAACAGGCAGGTAGTGAAGCGGCCCAAGAACTGCGTTCTTCTTCCTCACAGACAGCCCGTCTACTCAATCAAGAGAAGCTGCTAAATCAGCTTGCCAATCCTGTGCATAACTTTTTTGAAGAGTCGAATAAGATTGATAAGACTGATGCTAATGATCTCTTATTCTCAACTCAGTTCCCTTTCAATCAAGAAGCTGCCTCAATATCTAATATACGTATTAATGATCCTTCGCAAGAATCAGGCGAAAGAGTACAAAATAGTACTGCCAGTGCTGCTAGTGGACAGAATATTGTGGTCGCTTATAACAATATTGGTACAAATGCAGCCGGTATCAGCTACTCCAATGATGGGGGTCTGAATTGGCGTAGTACTCTGATACCACAATTGTCTGGTCAACGTAACTTAGGTAGTGGAATTGTTGCGGCACGTGGCGAGACATTCTACTATGCTGGGGTCGCTGTCACCGAAGCGCTATCAACGGTAATTATTTCTTCTCGTTCCCTAGATGCCGGGCGCAACTGGAGTATGCCTATTGTAGTACAACAGCTATCAAGTTCTGTAACACAAGATAAACCCTGGATTGTCGTTGATAATAGCAATGGTCCTACGGCTGGTAATGTCTATATTAGTTGGACCGAGTTCCGTACCTTTTTCGGTAGCCGTATTATTTGCGCTACTTCTACAAACGCTGGCCAATCCTTCCCTACAGTTGTTGCGCTTAGTACCATTGACAATACCTTTAGCGTACAGGGCTCCACCATTGGCATAGGACCTAGTGGTGAAGTCTATATTGCCTGGGGCGACTTACGCAGCAAAGGCATTGTATTCGCCCGTTCTACCAATGCTGGAGAGAATTTTAGCCGACCTATCACAGCAGTTTCACTAAGGACCTATGAGCTGATTGGCCCATTATTGAATAGCCATTTTGGCGCCAATGGACTACCCAGTATTGCTGTTGATGCTGGTACAGGAACAAATCGCGGAAATATCTATATAGTCTTTAGTGCACCTTCACCAGAACGCCCTATGGATAAGGCAAATGTTTTTCTTGTGCGTTCTACTGATCGTGGTATGAGTTGGAGTCAACCTCAAATAATTAATGATGACGGTGGAGTAACAGATCAATTTATGCCATCCGCGGCTGTAGCTGCCGACGGAACAGTCGCGCTAATGTGGTATGATCGTCGTAACGATCCCATTCATAATGCGCTACTAGATGTTTTTGCAACAATATCAACCGATGGTGGATTACAGTTCTCGCCTAATCGTAGAATCACCAGTAGTAACTGGGTACTACTTACCACACCTATTACTGTTCGTAACAACTATCATGGCGATTATAATCAGATGTCAGTAATTAATGGTGTGTCTGGTACAGAGTTTTTCTTTAATTGGGGTGATGATCGTAGCGGGCTGGATGCTGATGTCTATGGTGCCCGTGTTAGCGCACAGAATCTTGCCACACCATTACCAAGCATTACCCTCTTACCCACTACACTGGCCCAAACAGTAGTTGCTGGCCAAGGCACGCTATTCCGATTACGTATCAATAAGACTGGCGATCTAAGTGCACCACTCAACTTTGCCGCTAGTTCTGATACCAATGCAATAAATTTCCAATTTGATAATCGTAACACTGTCAATGCAGATGAAGTCCTGCTACAAGTGCGTACCAATCCTACGGTATCAGTAGGTACACATCCGATCGTGATTAACATTACCGCGAATGGCATTATCAGTAGTACTACACTACGTCTTAATGTACTGGCGGCTGGCCCATTGGCACGATTGCCACAAGCAGTCTCTAGTTCTCCTGGTCGTAGCATTCAACCACACGTCGCGATAGATACAGGCGGTGTTATCAACACAGTATGGATTGATGATGCAGGCGGTAATTTTCGTGTGCTCTTTTCTCGTTC
>JBFLVQ010000839.1:0-3769 GCA_040758525.1 Acidobacteriota bacterium | reverse complement strand
GGTTTCCAGAGTAGCAAGGATGGCAAGTGAACATTCCCTTAATTTTTGATAAGGAGAAAGTCATGTTAAGAAAGTTTCTCTCGTTAATTCTTACGGTCCTACTACTATTTGGCAGTATTACCGCAGTATCGGCGAAATCGAATGCAGATAAAGAGACGCAACAGGCTGCCAAAGTAAAGGAGAATATTTCCAAGCTTGGTGTGGGTGAAAAAGCATTTGTCAAGATCAGGCTACACGACAATAGGAAACTTGAAGGTCATGTCAGTACCATCAGCGATGAGTCTTTTACTATCATTGATGATAAAACTGGCACTGAAACCAGCGTGACTTATGCACAGGTAAAACAGATCAAGGGCAATAATCTCTCTACAGGAACTAAGATCGCTATAGGGGTTGGTATTACCGCACTGCTAGCCGCGATCCTAGTGGTGATTGGCGTTAATGATGATATTGAGTTTCCTAACCGATAACAGGCTTGAATGGTTAGTCTGATTTAGAAATAACTCCCTCAGGTTCTCTACTCTGCCAATTTTCGGCGTCCATTAGCAGAAGGCGTGATGTAGCTATTGCTTGCACGCACGACTTCTGCTTATTCTGTTTTAGAAATAAGTCTCAAAATCCATTTGAACTATAGAAAAGAGTGGTCGTAGTTCAATTCGATATAGACTGCTCTAATCGATACCATTCTGCTAGTGAGGACGCAGATGAATACTTTCGCTCAAGTGGCTGTCAAATCCCTTAATAAATCAGAGAGCCTGAGAAAATATGAGTTTCTTTGTTTCAGTGTATTAGCATTTTTAGCTAAATCGATGTTGTTGGTAAGACTACCCTACCGTAGCGCAAGCATCAATGCTCTCTACACAACACTACTATTGTTACTCTTCTACTGCTATTTCCGTTTTCGGCAGAAACTAATACTGCCACCCATTATGGTATGTTTTCTTGCTGTTGCTGTGGCAGTAGATGTAATAGGGAACTTCTTTGGGCTTTATGGTCTGGAGTTTGGACCACTACAATATGATGAATTCTCACACTGTTTAGGAGCTGGTCTTTCACTGCCACCTACGCTATGGCTGTTGCGAGCGACAACGCGACGACTCGGTTATAAATTGCCGCTAGATCTGCTCTGTTTCCTCTCTGTCTCTATTACTTTCAGCTTTTGTGCCTACTATGAGATTCTGGAATTATGGGATGAGCAGTATTTTAATGGCAAGCGACTATGGACGCCGCAAGATAGCGCTAATGATCTGCAGTGGGATTTGACGGGTATAATCGTGGCTGTGTTAATCTCTGCATTAGTCTTTAAGCTCAGCGAGCGAGAAGAGCGCACAGCGACCTCTGCCGCACTGATATAAGGAAGGTTCTCGGTTTATGCATGATGAATTGATGGAAAAGGTTACCAAACTGGGCATTGGTAGTATTAACCGGCATATATTTCTCTGTTGTGATCAAACCAAACCAAAATGCTCCGATAAAGAGGCTAGTCTAGCGTCCTGGGAATATTTGAAGCAGCGGCTTAAAGAACTCAATCTCACTCGGGCTGGAGGCATCTACCGCACCAAGGCCAACTGTCTACAGGTCTGTACACAGGGTCCTATTGCCGTTGTATATCCAGAAGGCGCTTGGTACCATTCCTGCACCCCAGAAGTATTAGAGAGGATTATTCAAGAACATCTCATCGGTGGCAAACCTGTTGAAGATTATTTGATAATAAAACATCCATTAAGCTAGCAATGTGAATTGTCCATTGTCAGAGAAAGCAGAGGATTTTGCTGAAGAATCCTCTGCTTTCTCTTTTGAAGAGATTAATTTCCTACCATAAAGTTGGCAGGCATAGAGCGAACACCATTGACAATTACTACTAAGGTATTAGTACCTTTGCGCAAATTGAGCTTCTTACGGTTGCCCTTAAGAATAATCTGCATATCACTCTGTAGCGTAAAACGGCTTGCGTCGGTGAGCTTACCATTAATCTCAACCTGTGGTTGTGGTGCTAAATTCTGTCCATTTACGGTTAGACGTTTAGCCTGAAAAGTTACGGTACTGATATTTGGTACGGTTGGCTGCGAAGGTCTAGTCTTAACGGTTACGACAAAACTTGTTGTAACCTCTAGTGGCGGCTTACCATTATCACGTGCTGCAATTGTGATGGTATAGGCTTGCTGATTACTGCCACCTGCGCCTGCTGCAGGTGTTAGCATAAGGGTAGCTTTGCCTCTCCCCTCATCGTTAAACTTGATAAAATTAGGGCCTTCAATAAGAGCCAGCGAGATACGTCCATCCCCAGTCGGGTCACGGTCGTTATCAATATCGCTAGCACTGATTTTGATCTCTGCAAAATCGCCCTCTTGCAAAGTAAGGTCAGCAGGTTTATCGAGCTTAGGGGTGTGATTAACAATAACGGTAACAAAAAAGCAGCCTTTGGCTTGATTACCAGCACTATCGCGAGCAATAGCGCAAGCAGTAAATTTGCCTTCATCACTAGGAGCAGGGTTAAGGCAGATTGTAAAGCCAGAGTTACATTTAACAAAAGCAGGATTTTCCCCGGCGCAGCTCACTGTAATCGGATCGCCTTCAGGATCTTTGACTCTTAGATCTAGGCAGAGTTGTTCACCGCCACGTACAATCTGATCTGCCACCGGCTCGATCTCAGGAGCAAGATTTTGTGGTGGCGCCGGTTTAGTAGTATTGAAAGCTTCATTAATAGAGGTGATTGAGAAACCTTGTACAGGTGCGCCGGCAGGTAGATAGATACGCCCCTCAATAGTCGCCGCAGCAATACCATGTCTAGGCGTGGGCATGGGCTCTTCTTTACGCCAGCTATTGGTTACTGGATCATAGGATTCATTGTCGGCAAAACAGCCCGTAGCAGCATTGAAGTTGCCTTCGCCGCCAAATACATAGAAGCGGTCGATTGCTACTGCTCCAGCGATACCACTACGGCCCGTTGGCATAGCAGTACGTGAGCGCCAACTATTGCTGGCAGGATCATATTCCTCAAGAGTGTTTAGGGTAAAGCTATTTGAATTCCGACCACCAGCAACATAGAGTTTGCCTTTGACTGCACCAGCAGCAATATGTTCGCGTGGAGTTGGCATTGGCGCAAGATCTGTCCAACGATCTGTAGTTGGATCATAAACCGTCAATTCTCCTGTAGCAGGGCCTCTTGCTCCACCTACTGCATAGATTCTATTGCCGATTACAACAGAGGAGAGAGCACCGCGAGGATTGGGCAGGGAAGCAATCGCAGTCCAGCGATTTGTTGCTGGATCATATCGATAAGCTGAGCTAACAGGATCGAATCTAAGATTATTGTAGCCGCCGATCACATAAAGCTGTCCATTTAGGCTCACTGCAGAAGTATGGTGAAGAGTTTCTGGCATAGGGGCAACAAAAGACCAGCGGTCGTTTCTAGGATCATAAATTTCTACTGAATTGGAGACGGCGCCCGTGATAATGCCGCCTACTAAGTAGATCTTTCCATTCAATTCTGCTACTCCTACCTCTTGGCGCGCTTCCCCTACCCGCATTAGCCGTACCCAAGAAGATTGCTCTGTCTTTATTGGGGATTTGCGAACCGCAGCTCTTCTTTTTTTGGGGATAAAGCGAGAATGGTTTTGCGGATCGCAAAACGCTTGTACTGTCTCTACTCCTGCCACTATCGCAGATAGGATCAGTAGCAGAGAGACCGACCTAGCCTTGATCCCAAATCGATACCTGCTTCGCGTTGGCATAATCGACTCTCCTAATATTAATAGTTCGTCTATAT
>JBFLVQ010000838.1:0-3777 GCA_040758525.1 Acidobacteriota bacterium | reverse complement strand
CTTATAAACGTGAAAATGGACAAAATTAAAGGCTACTTCAAAAAGGGAGTTACCACCCAGATCGCTCTGTATACGTGCCAATGGATAGTAACGTAATGGGAGGAGTTCACGTTCATGCTTAAAAGTCTCTTGCACTAACTCCAACCAACTACCACCAAAGAGTTGTTGACGGAAAGGTAAAGTGTTGAGAAAGAGTCCAAGTATACGATCACCATTACCTGTTTCTGGACGGCCATTAGATACTAAACCTGTTACAATATCAGATTGTCCTGTAAGCAGACTCAACACCCTAAGGTGTGCTGCCAGCAAAACACTCTTAACAGGAACTGCAACAGATTGAGCTAAATGTCTTAAGTTATCAGAGACCTCCGGAGTTAAAGAGACAAGCCGCATACCAATCTGGCTATCGTCAACAATCAATGGTATGGACTGGCAACGTGGTAACAAGGTTACAGGAGCATCAACAAGTCTTCTTCTCCAATAATCACGTGTCATTTCAGATGACATCGCCTCTCGCTCAAGTTTGATAAAATCTCGAAAACTAGCGACAGGTTCTATCTTTAGTTCACCTGATCTATTCTCTAAAATGGCTACATAAAGCTGAAATAATTCGGTCAGAAAGGAAGCTAAGCTCCAGCCGTCGAGGATGGCATGATGAAAACTTAAAGTGAATTGAAAAGCTTGGTCATTACGGCAATGTAAGAATAGACGTAGAAGTGGTGGTTTATTCCAATTAAAATCCTGACTCTTTTCATACTTAACAAAGGAAGCTAACATCTCTTCCTGTTGTGCTGTAGAAAGGCAACTTATATCCTCTGTCTGAATTGACAGTGATACAATCTTATGAACCAATTGTAAAGGTTCACTAAAACATGTCAAACCAAAAGATGTGCGCAGAATAGGATGACTTGAGATAAGCTGCCGCATTGCTGTCTCTAAAGCCTTAACATCTAGCTTTGCCCTTAAATGGCAACTAAAAACATCATGATAGACACTTGATTGCTGGCTATATTCGCTATGGAAGACCATACCCATTTGAAGCATTGTAAGCGGGTAGGCATCTTCTACTTCAAGAGGGATCTTTTCTCGATCCTCTTCGCTAATCAAACAAAACGGATAGGTCTGTGGTGTGTTAGTCGCACTAGAGTAATCTTTTTTCAGTTCCTGGGCTAATTTACGGATTGTTTGATATTGAAAGAGTTGTTGTAGTGAACAATGCAAACCCTGCTCATGTGCTCGTGACAGCATCTGAATTGCACGAATGGAATCTCCGCCTAGTGCAAAGAAATTGTCATCGATACTAACTTGTGTTAAATCGAGTGCCTGTGCCCAACAACCAGCCAATATCTCTTCTTCCGGCGTTCGTGGAGATGAAAAGGTAGTATTGGTTTCAGCCTGTTCCTGAGCTGGTACAGGTAATGCACGCCGATCAACCTTACCATTGGATGTAAGCGGCAGCGCATCTAAAAATACATAAGCGGTTGGCAACATATAGTCTGGAACTCTCTCTGCCAGATATTGCCGTAATTCTTCCTTGCTAAGGTTGTTCCCTGCTGAACAGACAACATAAGCAACAAGCCGTTTTTCACCATGTTTATCTTCACGCACGACAACTGTGTTGGTCATTATTGCTGTATGCTGCGCCAGTACCGCTTCAATCTCACTCAACTCTATACGAAACCCACGAACCTTCACCTGGTTATCAAATCGACCGATAAATTGGATTACACCATTCTCTAGATAATATCCCCAGTCACCAGTCTTATACAGGCGCGCTCCTGGTTCATAACTGAATGGATGAGGTAGGAATTTCGTTGCAGTTAAATCTGGAGCATTATGATATCCGCGAGCAATACCATCGCCACCTATATACAATTCTCCTGGTACTCCGATAGGAACAAGCTGAAGATGGCGATCCAGCAGGTAAACTTGTGTATTAGCGATAGGTCGGCCAATCGGTATAGAGTCACCATTGGAAATAATACTATTTATATCATAACAACAAGCAAAAGTTGTGCTCTCGGTAGGTCCATAGCCGTTAGTTAGCCGACTGTCTGGCAATTCCCGTATAAACTTATTTACCTGTGGCACTGATAGTATATCTCCACCAGCCAACAGTTGTTTGATAGACTGCAAAATCTTCAGCCGCTCATCAACAATTAGATGAAATAACCCTGCTGTTAACCATAGTGTTGTAATCCCCTGCTGCTTAATGGCCAACTCCAGTTCGTCCAGGGTAGGTGTATGCACAGGCATAACTACCAATTTGCTACCATTCAACAAACAACCCCAGATCTCAAAAGTAGAGGCATCAAAAGATATTGGGGCAAACTGCAGAAATATTTCTTCAGAACTAAAACTAGCGTAATGATTTTCTTTAACCAGACGGACCACGCCACGATGAGTGACTTCTACACCTTTCGGCTCACCAGTAGATCCAGAGGTATACATTACATAAGCCAGATCCATCGCGGTATTGATATTTTCAAGGTTTACTGTTGGTCTATCAGAAAGGCCTCTCAACTGTAGATCTAGCGCAAATACAGGCCGATCAAAATCTTCTACTTTAAAGAGAAATTCTGAATCGATCAGCAAAGCCTTCAGCCTACTCTCCTTAAGCAAGTAATCTATTCGTTCTTGGGGATAGTTCGGATCTATCGGTAGGTAAGCACCACCAGCTTTCAATATTGCTAATAGCGCAATGATCATATTTTCAGAGCGATTCATCATCAGGCCGACTAATTCGTCGGCTCTAATATTACAAGACTCCCTTAAATAATGGGCCAGTTGATTAGCTTGTTGATTCAACTCACAGTATGTTAGCGCTTGATCCTGAAAAATTACTGCCGTTTGCTCAGGTGTTAACTCTACTTGTTGGGCAAATAACTCATGAATGGTTTTGCTATATGGATAACTAACACGCGTATCGTTAAAGTCATAGAGTAACTGATATCTTTCGCTTGCTGAGAGTAGTTCTATATCTTTTAATATGGTTTGCGGATTTACGTAAGCGCGTAAGGTATTCTCATAACAACGTGCAAAAGCACTAATAAAGAGAGGATGTAGAATTGCTGTGCGGTAATGGAACGTCAACAACAACTCATCCGCTACCTTAGATATTTCAAGGATAAGATCGTAATTCTCTACCTCTTTATATTCGCAGTGAATGGCAGAGTATTGAATCAATATATTAATTCTATTCAAAACCTTATCTTGCTCTTTGCTGGTTACGAAACTTAATGGGAAGTTTTGGAATCGATAACTTTGTGAGACAGTCTGTCGTAAATTTATCAGTAACTGTTTTATCGTCAGACTATCATCAACTCCTTCGATCAATAACAGATCATCAGAGTATTGCTCACCAGTAATGTTATTAAGCAAAGGGGTCTTGACTGGTACAATGCGACGATCACTAAATCTGCCAGCCAAATAGAGAAAAGCAGAGAGCAACACTACAAATGTACCTAGATCTTGACGATTAGCTAAACGAGTGATTATATTACGCGTCTCTTCACCCAATTGCAGACAATGGCTTACACGCGTTGTGGAAATCTTATCTCCTAACTTATTACTGATCTGAAAAGGCTCAACTTCATTAACTTTAGCAAGCTGTTCCTGCCAGAAAAAGATATATTCCTTGTACACCCTACTCGTGAATAATAGGTGTTTCTCCCTCATACCTATCTCCCAATAGCCCGTAATACAAGATAACCCTCAAGTTTTGTTATCGAATATAAATTTTGAGTTAGGAAAACGTTAAGTTAGATCCTCAATCGT
>JBFLVQ010000837.1:0-3778 GCA_040758525.1 Acidobacteriota bacterium | reverse complement strand
TTATATTTGTGTAACCATTTTCACAATTTTGCTGCAGAGTAAACGGGTTCATTATCTGAGCAGGTAAGGTAGTCAATGAAACTGTGCCAAAAATGTCTGCGCTGTTATGATGATAAGCTCTACGTTTGTCCAGCGGACGATTATATATTGGAACTCTCTTGGCCAGAATCTCGCATTATCGCCAACAAATTCCAGTTGGAAGCGGTACTGGCGCATGGTGGTATGGGGACGGTCTATCGTGCTCGTCAGCTAGAGTTGGATCGTGAAGTAGCAGTCAAAATTCTCTCACCACAGTGGCTCGCCAACGAGCGAGTTGTACGTCAATTCCACCATGAAGCCGTGGCAATCGCACGCTTAGATCATGTCAATATTGTCCCGATCTACGATTATGGCACAATGCCAAATGGCGCCGGCGCCTATCTAGTAATGCGGCTGGTGCCGGGTCATCAACTACGTGAGGAGCTTGATAAAAAAGGTGCATTGCCGCTGGAGCGTGCCATGAAACTGATGGAGCAGATATGTGCAGGAGTTGCTACTGCACATTCACATGGCATTGTGCATTGTGATCTAAAACCAGAGAATATTTTGCTGGAACGGGTAGGCAACAACGAGGAGTTGGTGCAGTTAGTCGATTTTGGTATTGCGCGTCTGCGTGAGATGAGTGGAGCTACCATACATAATGCCAGTACTGATAGTGCAATTGGCACACCTTATTACATGTCACCAGAACAGTGTTGTGGTGAGAGGATTACACACCATACCGATATTTACAGTCTTGCCATCATACTTTTTGAGATACTTACTGGTCGTGTTCCTTTCCGTAGCCCCCAGCCTACTGATGTTGCTCGCCATCATGTCTATACACCACCACCGCCCCCTTCTTGTTTCCAGCCTGATATCTCGCCTGCACTCGATCAAGTTATCATTCGTGCGCTTAGCAAATACCCCTCTGAGCGTCAGCAGACAGTGCTACAGTTACTTGCCGAACTTGGCGAGGCAACAAGCATGCAGCTAGATATCAATGCCTCAATCTCAATTGCGGTAGCCAATCCTCGTATCAAGAGTGAACAGGAGAAGGAGAAAAGAGCCAGCGGTGATACACATAGAGTACTCTCCACTTTAGACAGAGATTCTAATTCAGGAATTGATAATACTAGCGGGCGTGCTACTAGGATGGGCCAGCATGTCACGAATCGCTATTTTGACCCAATACTGACATTACCAATTCGTTCTTCACCCGATTTTTTCCCTGACCTATCGGTGTTGATAGTTGATGATAATCAATCTGTCACCGACCTACTTACCTCAATTGTAGAGGAGTATGGTTGTGATGTGAGTATGGTTGCAGATGGTACGACGGCCTGGCAAATGATCGAAGAACGCAGCTTTGACTTGATTATCTGTGACATTATTACCAGTGGTCTTAATAGTTGGCAGCTATTTTTCCAGATACAACAGCTTAAAGTCAAACCACTGGTCGTCTTTATTACTGACGAAGGGAGCGATGAACAGCGATTACGTGCACTAGAGCAGGGGGTGGAGGATTACTGGCCACAGCCCTTTGTTATTGCTGAGCTACAGATACGTCTTAAGCGACTGCTACAGCGACTCAGTGCTGAGCGCACCGCCGCTTTTGCTAGTGTTTCAACATCAATGGAGAGCCTAGACAAGGGTAATCATGATATTTTTGAGCGCCATTATCATCAAGGCAGCAGTTATACTGAGCTAGGTTTGTGGGAGGAAGCGGTCGAAGAGTTTCATAAAGCCTTGAAGGCACTAGATGGGGCTGTAGCTGGCAAACATCATTTTCACTGTTGTTATCAACTGGGTAGCTGTTACCAGCAGCTACAACGGCTTGGGGAAGCACGTCATTGGTACTATCGCGCACTGGCTGTGCCTGGCTACAATCAAACAGAGTATGACAAAGTGCAACAGGCATTATCAGAATTTACTTAGGTCAAGTTACGCGCTAATATAATCGGCATTGGACGCATCTAGATCAATGCTTAACCTTGTGCGAGAAACGCATAACTTTTATTGCTTGATGCTGACCTCTTCATCTGCTAATTGTTTCCTCGCAACTCCTTTAGCATTTTAACTGCATTTGTATTTTGCGAATCCAATTCCAAGGACTTTTCATAATTTTTGATTGCTACTTCTTTGTCTCCATTCACCATATACGCTTCGGCTAAACTATCATAGACGTTAGCCGATTGCGGAAACATCTCGACGTTCAACTTGAAAACTTCGATTGCCTCTTTCACCTTTCGCTGTTCGAGCAGAGCATAGCCTATAACATTTAGTGTCCGCTCCGGTTCATTAAAATTATACTTTTCCGGCTGTGTGCGTTTTAATTCACGATATTGCTGCACGGCAGCATCAATACCTTTTTCCGCGATAGCTGCCAACAGCATATCCGAACCCTGCTCTACAGGTAGCTTGTAGGGAGCTCCGAAGACAATTGCGGCGAGATTAGTTGCGATCCTTGTCGCATTTGACCTGTCGCTATTACCCTGAACGAGCACTGTCACCCGCTCAGAGGGAAAGCGTACGATGTAGGCTTTAAAACCGTTGTGTCTGCCGCCATGACTTGTTGACTGCCGGTCAAACTTTTTGCCGATATTCCAGCCGTAACCATATCCATATTGATCACCTTCAGGAGCTCCTTTAGTGAACGGGGTAAAGATTTCATTCAGCGATTTACGAGAGACGAGTTTTTCGGTATAAAGAGCCTTGTCCCATAACAGAAGATCTTCAACCGTCGTATAGATTCCACTTGTCGCGAAGCCAAGCGCCAAATTTATATTTGGTGCGGTGATAAATGAATCTAGCTTCCAGTAGTAACCGGTGGCGCGATTAGGGACGAGCGCGGGGTGGTCATTGTAGTTCGAGCTTTTCATCCCTAACGGCACGAAAATGTTTTCGCTCAAAAACTCTCTATATGACTTACCCGATGTGCGTTCGATGATCAGGCCGAGCAGATAATATCCGGAATTGCTGTATGTGTATTTCTCGCCCGGCACAAATTCGAGCGGAAGGTCGCGGAACACTTTCACGAATCCGGTGTGAGTGTAAGACATCACGGAAATCCTTTCATCCCAATCTGGAAGACTTGAGAAGTTCATAATGCCGGAAGTATGCGTCAAAAGGTGGTGAATTGTAACGGGCTGCCAGGCCGCTGGACAGTCTTCCAGATGCTTGCAGATCGAATCATTAACATTCAATTTCCCTCGTTCCTGCAATTGCATAATCGCCATTGCGGTAAATTGCTTGCTAACCGAACCGATTTCGAAAACCGTCTTGGGCGTGTTCGGCACCTTCAACTCATAGTTTGCCATCCCGTAGCTACGGGTTACGACGGGCAAACCATTCCGCGCAATGAGAATCGTGCCGCTGAATTTGTCATACTTGACCGCGGCTTTCATATACTCGTCAACTTTTGCGACAAGCTTTTTCGCGGTCGGAGGTTGCGCTATAGCAAATTGCACGCTGAACAAACACAACACCAATAGAATTAAAAAACGATTTGACCGAATAAAATTTATAACCACAAAGATTCTCCTCCGAAATTAAAAAAGCATCTACTGAGAGCAAATATATCTAATGAGATGTAAAAAAAATAGAATGAGATTAGCCTTATGAGGAATCTATATTTTGCGAAATTCTTTTGGTAGGAAACCGGTTATTTCTTTAAAATTTCTGGTGAAATGGCTTTGGTCGGCAAATCCGCAATGAAGAGCGATTTCGGTCAGCGACATTTGAGAGTTTTTGATCAATG
>JBFLVQ010000836.1:0-3790 GCA_040758525.1 Acidobacteriota bacterium | reverse complement strand
CTCTATACATACCTGCGATATCTCGTAATCAATTATTTTTAAGCTCCCTAACATATTTATACCGATTGAGCCTATGACAGTTCTTTATCAGAGGGTTTTCGGTAAGGGATAACCAGGCGATCAACAAAGACTGCAATATTATTGGTAAAAATCTTTACGAGAAATCGGGATTTTATCTTCTAGGGTTATCAAATAAGTGTTTGTGCCAAAGATCCTACACAATGGTATGGCCAAGCAGATTTACCATTTCTGCCATTGTATAAGCAATGGTAACCGCTAACACTTTGCCGTATTGACTGGGTTGTCGCACTACTTTCATTGACAGGCACAGCCTTGCGGCTGAACATTGGATAATAATTTATGAAAGCATCTTCGATAGCATTTTCACAGGCAAATTCGAGGGATTATCGAGCAATTCTCTGGGGTGGTTTGGCAGTAGGAGTTTTGGACTTAGCGGCTGCAACCATTAGAAGCGCTACGCTGGGTCGCAAACCGATTGGGGTCATGCATTCAATCGCTAGCGGACTGCTTGGGGCAGATGCTTATACAGGTGGTATTGCCACTGCCGCTCTCGGTGTTATATTGCATTTCCTGATCGCATTTATCATAACCACTATCTACTATGTGGCAAGTCGCAAGCTCAAATTCTTAGTGAAGCACACTATTGTTTGCGGCTCTCTTTATGGTATCACAGTTTTTGTAGTTATGAATTTTATCGTGTTGCCGCTTTCGGCTATTCCTTTCAAACTCTCATATCCCCTTAGGGTAGTAGTTATCGGTTTAACTATACATATATTCTGTGTCGGCCTCCCGATCGCGGTCGCGGTGCGTCGGTACTCAAAATAACAGTGATAAGTGATAAAGCAAACCCACCATTTGTAGAGTTAGTTGTTTAGCAAGATCATCTAAGACTTTCCTACCTATGGAGGGTTTGCCCATTATTCCAGCCAAACTATCTGACTTCTTCAATATAATCTTTCCGTTAACGAATCGATGTAATAGTACGTCTATATTTAGAGAATTGATATAGCCAAATTTCGATTAAATTGGAGCAATTTCATGAAGTACAAACTGCTTATTTGCATATTTACTATTTTTATTACACAACTAACAATAACTGCAGAGGAAGGTCTATTTTCACCTGAACAAGTGGTAGTACCATTTAATAAAGAGCGTGTCCTAAAATCGATTGTGCGAATAAGTACACATATCTATTGGGATGTAATGGTATTTGAGCGCAAAGAGGATGCAGATATATTTCGCCAGAGTTATCGAGCATACCCTGGTTCTGGGCGTAAAACTTATTTGCCAGAAGGTGTAATTCTCTGGCATGTGATTTTAACAAAAGCTGATTTAGCTGAAATAAGTGCTGATCCAGCACAGCGTCAGAGACCAGGTTTTTTTGAGATCGTGCAGGCATTTAGTAATGTCACCAAATTTCCTACTAATAAGATTGTACCGGCAGAGGGACATGCCACTGGTTTCTTTATTTCACAAAGCGGTCTAATATTGACTAATTACCATATACTACGTGAAGAGATTGAAGCCACGAATCGTACTATGGGAAGCAGTAATGAGATCACCTGCCATTACACATCCTTTGAAGTACCAATTGTAGAGAGTGGACGCATCATCGGCTGGCAGCCGCTAAATGGAGTAAAACTTATTCGCAACCTTTCCGATCAAGATTGGCAAGCTGGCTATGATGGAGTTCTCCTCAAAGTTGATACCACTCCTCAAGCATTTTTACAGATTGCCGATCGGCAACCAGAACCTAAAGAAGAGTTATGGCACTTTGGTTTTCCCATGCGTACCAACCGAAATGCAGAACAATTGAAAGCAATAGGCTACACAGATGCCAATGATACCTTACGAGTTTCACGCGGAAAGATTACTGAGGTTAAAGATCATAATTTTGTCTCGGATGCTGATAGTTTTTCTGGAAATAGTGGCTCTCCAGCATTGTCACGTGATGGGCGAGTATTAGGTTACCTATGGGATGTCTTTCCTGATACAGAAGCAGATCGTAGAGCAACAGTTTTTCAGGGAGGCTCTATCTATGTCACGGCTTTGCCTATTGGTAAAAGGCTACAAATCCCTCAATAAGTTAATCTGGTTTTACATTTAGGTTGCCGAGCTGGCTCGTAATCAATATCAATATATTGTGAATCCATAATATTTTTGCCAAGTAGCAACCTAATCTGTTTTCTTTGTATACCAAGCTTCGTGTAACGACCAACCACCACAATACAAACATGCTGTCCAGCGCCACTGATGACCACAGCCTGGACATTGTCCAGCAGTGCTAAAAGTATTCCAAACTGTACCGCAAGCGTTAAAGAAATGCTCTGGATGTTTACAATTAGCGCAACACCATCGGCTTAATGCGGTTGGCTGCCATTGACACAATGGACAACGAATACGGCTAAAATCTGGCGCTTCATCATCTAACTGGGTAGTGCTGTCAGTAGTCTTTTCTGGTATCGAGCCTTTCTGAAAAAGTGAGAAGACAGCTACCAAATAATGAAATAGGCGCAATTTTTTCTCTTTCAAGAGCATCTCTTTTTTTTCCATATGAGTCTAGTCATCAAGTTCAATCATGATATTAATAACTATGGTGTGACAGAAATAATATTTTCGCTAATATATAAATAGTACGCCAAGCGAATACGACTATTCAATAATTTTGCCTTGATAAGCAAGTTGAACTGTCATTGCTGATACTACATAGCACCATAAGGTCTACACCTTTTCGCATACAGCATACGAAAGCCTACAACGATAGCATTATAAAACTACTGCGGGTATTCTGTTAAACCCTATAACTTATTGAATAATAGGCTAATACAGGTAGAGCCAAACTATTTGTGATTAGTGGCAAGGGACTTGCTTAGCAGTTGGGCAAAATGGCGATATGCCAGCAAAGGAAGGAGAAAATAATTATGAATACTATTCAAACGACTATAAAGATGAGCTGCTTGTTAGTAGCAACTCTATTAATGAATCTGCTTTTTACTGGTAGCGCACAGGCTGCCATTTGGAATTCCCACACCAAGCAAGAATATTATAGCCGTTTTTATGATGATGATTATGCCCGCGGTCTACGTGATGGTTACCAGAATGGCTATACAGATGGTAAGCGCGATGGTGAACGGGAAACTAAGAATACCAACCTTCAAACTCTTGCACCACGCAAAAGCCAATCAGACGCAGAACAGGCATATGCGCGAGGATATGCGGTAGGATATGAAAAGGGATACAATAAAGGCTTTGATGAGGCATTAGCACGCGCTATCCAAGAATGGAAAGAGAAAGGTTACCGAGAAGGTTTTGCCATAGGATTGCGGGATGGGCGTGAAGCTGCCACCCTAGATCAGCTTGAAGCAAAATTAGCGCGCACAGCACGAACACACAGCAACCTGCGTAACAAACTCCAGAAAGCCTATGAAGAGGGCTTTGTGAATGGTTATAAAGAAGGCTTTACAAAGGGTTATCGAGAACAGAGCAAATCTTCACAGAAAGATTTTGAGCGTGGCTATCGTGAAGGTTTTCGACTTGGATTCAAAGATGGCTTAGAGACTGCTCGCTCAGGACGTAATCGTAATGAAATGAATCGGACATTATCAAGACGGACAGATCGTGAAAGTGATTACGAGCGTGGCTTTACCAAAGGATATAGCGAAGGGTTTGAAAAAGGATTCAAGAATCGCTACTGATAGCCCCAACAACCACTGCGCCACAGTCCACTTCAATATTATATTTCTCCAATCAGATTAAATCTGATTGGAGA
>JBFLVQ010000835.1:0-3792 GCA_040758525.1 Acidobacteriota bacterium | reverse complement strand
GAGATCTACGTCTAATAGGCATATATGGAACAGCCAGCGATACAGATAGAGTGCGAAGTGGATGAAGATATCATCAAAGCTTGTCAGCAGGGCGATCGGCTAGCTTTTCAACAACTCTTTAATGCCTATAAGGATAGAGTCTATTCGATCGCGCTACATTTTAGCGGTGATGAGTCTCTAGCGAGAGATATAACCCAAAATGTGTTTCTAAAAATTTTTACTAGCATCAAAGATTTTCACTTTCGTGCTGGTCTTGATACCTGGCTCTACCGCATAGTGGTGAATGAATGTTTGAGTGAACAACGCCGCTTCAAGCGATTTATCCCCTTTGCTGATATGGAAATGCTCAATATTGTGGCAAAGGAGTCTCCAGAAGAGAACTATTGGCGTCAACAGCTTACCACTAGCGTACGCAGTATCGTTGCTAGCCTTAATCCGAAATTGCGGTTGCCGATCTTGTTGCGATATGTTGAAGGTCTCTCTTATGACGAGATCGCACAAGTGCTTGGATGCTCGAAAGGCACTGTGGCCTCGCGGCTTAATCGCGGCCATAAAATTTTGGCGCGTAAGCTTGTGCATCTACAAGGCGCGCTTGGTGAAATACAATGAGAATATTTAATAGACATGTATCCAATGAACTTTCTGCTTACTGTCAAGGTGAGCTTAGTACAAAAGATGCCGCTCGTGTTGCTAGTCATCTACTAGGCTGTTTACGTTGTCGAAAAGAGTTGGAAGAGATCAGAAAGGGAATTAGATTGGCTGAACAGCTTCCCCAAATGATCTGTCCTGACTCAATCTGGGATGGGATTGCTGTTAGATTAGTAGAAGAGTCTGATACATCGGTACAAGTTAAAGAAGGTAAAAAAATGATTTATCGTGGCCGTGCGATTATTGGCGCTTGGCCATTATGGCGATGGGGAGTTGCGGCGCTGCTTGCCATTAGTCTCAGTTTTGCGCTCTTTCCATTAATGCAACGTTATTCTCAAGATCTAGATAGCGAAGATCGATCACAATTTGTCGCAGTAGCTCAAGGCGCTACCGCAGGATCATTACAGATTGTTGATTGTGATGGACGTCCACAGCAACTATGTCCTCTTAAGCATACCGATGTTAAGGCTGAGTTGAGTGGATTCTTGGCACGTGTTACCGTAACACAAGAGTTCCATAATCCTTTCTCAGAGAATATAGAGGCAGTTTATACCTTTCCACTATCTCAAAATGCTGCAGTTGACAGTATGACCATGTACATAGGAGAGCGTGTAGTACGTGGAGAGATTAAGCGTAGGGAAGAGGCACAAGCGATTTATCAAGCTGCGCGTGAAACCGGACATATTGCTAGTCTGCTTGAACAGGAGCGGCCCAATATCTTCACTCAATCAGTTGCCAATATTGTTCCTGGCGCAGAAGTAAAAATTGTAATTAGCTACATTGAAACCCTCAAGTATGAGAATGGCACTTACGAATTTGTCTATCCCACAGTTGTCGGCAAGCGTTATATTCCTGGCAGTTCCGACTTGTCAAATCATGGTACAGATAGAGTTGTCGATGCAGCACGTATTACGCCAACGGTTGAGCTGGAGTCTTTTCGTTCTGGACATGATATCTCCATTGAACTAACAATTGATGCTGGTGTACCTATTCAGAAATTTGAATCAGTTCTGCACGAAGTGAGTATAAAGCCACAGACTCCCAGTCAAGTTTCTCTTAGATTAAAAAAGAAGAGGGCTATTCCTAATAGAGATTTTATCTTTCGCTACAATGTCGCTGGTAATCAGATCGAGCATGCTCTGCTTGCCCATCGTATGAACGAGGATGGTTTCTTTACGCTAATTTTGCAACCGCCCCAACGTGTCACAGTTGAGGATGTGACACCAAAGGAGTTGGTCTTTGTACTAGATACTTCTGGATCAATGGCAGGCTTTCCCATTGAAAAAGCCAAGGAAGTGATAAGTCTGGCGCTAGCAGATATGCATCCACAAGACACCTTCAACCTGATCGCATTCTCTGGTTATACCAGAATACTATTTCCTAAACCATTACCAGCTACATTAGAGAATATTGATAAAGCGCAGCAGTTTTTGGCTTCTCAGTCAGGAGATGGTTCGACCGAGATGATGGAAGCAATTCGTGCTGCATTAGCACCGACCGATGCACAAAACCATATACGTATTGTCTGTTTCCTTACCGATGGTTATGTCGGCAATGATATGGAGATTATCTCTGAAGTTCAAAAGCATCCCAATGCACGCATCTTCTCATTTGGTATAGGTGATGCTGTTAATCGTTTCCTACTTGATAAGATCGCTCAATATGGTCGTGGCGAAGTTGAGTATGTTACTTTGAATGAAGATGGTTCGGCAGCCGCGCGGCGTTTTCATGAACGTATACGTAATCCATTGCTTACTGATATTTCAATTGATTGGAATGGTCTATCAGTAATAGATCTCTGTCCCCAACAGATACCTGATCTATTCGATGCCCGGCCAATTATCTTGATGGGTCGCTACAGTGCAGGTGGAAGTGGGATAATACGATTGCGAGGCAAAATGGCTGGACGGGAGATTGTCGAGGAGTTTGCTATCGAATTGCCCCAGTTTGAACCGCAGAATAGAGTATTAGCGACCTTGTGGGCGCGTAAACAGATCGATGAACTGATGAGCCGCGATTATCAAGGCTTACAACAGGCCTATATGCGCGAAGATATTCGTGAAGAGATTATCAGGTTAGGTTTGGAATATCATTTGGTAACACAGTTCACAGCGTTTGTTGCTGTAGAAGAGAAGAGTGTCACTGATAATGGTCAGCCTGCTCGAATTAATGTACCAGTTGCACCAGCGGCTGGTGTCAGTAGTACCGGTGAGCGCAATTTTTATGTTAATGAAACAGGCGTTATTCGTACCCCAACACCAGAAGACCTTCGTAAGTATGGTGTTCTTCCTTATCTTTCACCAATACCAAAGTATTATGTTGCTCTACCAAGCAATGTATTACGTACTTTCGAGCGCGGCGGTATCTCAAGACCTGGTGTGCTGCTGCCCTCGGATATTGGCAGTCCTGATCTAGAAGAGGATCCCGGTCGTCTTGATATCAATGGTGGCCGCCTCTCCGCGCGTGGTTTTGTTACCAATCCAAGACAAGTATTGCCTTTTGATCCAATTACTGGCACAAAAGTAGCGATAGATCAGACCGATAAAAAGGTTCTCTTTAGTTGGCAGCCAGTTGATGGCGCTCGTAGCTATAGATTGCAAGTATCTTCCAGTATAAATTTCTGTCTCGATACACTTGTTGTTGATCAAGAGTTGATCACTGCTAATGAATATGTTTGGCACAATCCTGCTGAAGGAAACTATTATTGGCGTGTGTTAAGTGTGTCAGAGGATGGTTTACTGGGATGGTGGAGCAATGGTCCAGGTTTTACAGTAAAGGTTAGAGATCTTGAGGAGGATATTCCTATCACTATCACTAAAATGATTGAGGTTAATCGTGCGCTCCTTGTTATTGAAGGTATTACTAAACCAGGCGTAACTTTAACGATCAATCAAAATCAAGTACAGGTTGATACAAAAGGCAATTTCAAAGCTACGATCAGTTTTCCCGTCAATGTGCGTAAACTTATACTTGAAGCCCTAGATACCAATGGCAAAAGGAGAAAAATAGTACACCTGTTTTGAACGGAAAGGCAGGCGCATTCTTCGGGCTTCAGTCCGGAGTTAAGCCTGCCATTGCCCGACAGGGCGATAAACAGGTTGCTGTTTTGTCTATATTTTTCTATAATGGCAACCATTGTTAGGT
>JBFLVQ010000834.1:0-3804 GCA_040758525.1 Acidobacteriota bacterium | reverse complement strand
GCAGCATTAGCCACAACATTATCACATGTATATATGAGGATAAGTCTGGAATAATATGGATAGGAACATATGGAGGAGGATTGAACCGGTTCGATCCAAAAACAGAAATGTTTATTGCTTTTAGCGAGCGCGATGGTCTGCCTAACAATGTTGTCTATGGGATATTAGCAGACAACTCCGACAACCTCTGGCTTAGCACCAACAGAGGGATATCAAAATTCAACCCTCAAGTCAGTAGTTTCAAGAATTACGATATCAATGATGGATTACAAAATGATGAATTCAATTCCTCATCCTATTTCAAGGGCAGTAAAGGAGAGTTCTTTTTTGGTGGTATCAATGGCTTAAACAGGTTTTATCCAGAGCAAATTATAGAGAATAATTATCTACCACCATTGGTAGTGACAGTATTCAAGGTCAATGACAAGATCAACTCGATGGCAGAGCGTGTCCTGGTTGAATGTGCCGGCCATCAACAAACTACTCCATTAGAGCTATCGTATAGGGAGAATTTTCTCTCCTTTGAATTTGCTGCACTTAACTATATACATCCAGAAAAAAATCGCTATGCCTACAAAATGGAAGGACTCGACGCAGATTGGATCAGAAGCGATACTCGCCGTTATGTTAGCTACAATTATCTTGCTCCAGGAGATTATACCTTCCGGGTAAAAGGCTCAAATAATGATGGAGTATGGAACGAGACTGGTATTGCTATTAAGATTCGTATAGTTGTTCCACCGTGGCGCAGTTGGTGGGCCTATTCACTCTATCTTATTGGCTTTGTATCGACAGGCTTTGCTCTTTATCGCGCACGTATTCGTGCCATCCTAAAACAGGCAAAACTGCGCGAAATGCAACTGCGCGCAGAAGCAGCCGAGCAAGCCAATCAGGCTAAAAGCCAATTTCTTGCCAATATGAGCCATGAGTTACGCACTCCCCTTAATGCGGTAATAGGTTTTGCTCAACTTCTTGCACGTGATCAGACACTGGGCAAGGAGCAACAAGAGCATCTGCATATTATTATGAGTAGCGGACAGACATTGCTAGACTTAATAAATGATGTGTTATCGATTGCAAAGATAGAGGCTGGCAAGATTACCCTTAATGAAGAGTGCTTCGATCTGCATCTCTTGCTACAAGAGATGGAGAAGATGTTCTGTTTGCAGAGCGAGGCAAAGGGGTTACAACTGATCTGTAAATTTGCATCTGATCTGCCTCGTTTTATCTGTGCTGATAAGGGTAAATTGCGTCAAATCTTACTCAATCTTTTGGGTAATGCCGTTAAATTTACTGAAGCAGGCACCATCACTCTATCTGCTCAATGGCTAGATGGATTCGCTAAATTTCAGATTGAAGATACTGGCTATGGTATTAGTGCTGCGGAGATGGAAAAACTGTTCATTCCTTTAGTGCAGACAGAGAGTGGTCGCAAATCTAAGAAAGGTACAGGTCTAGGACTCGCCATTAGCAAGAATTTTGCTCAGTTAATGGGTGGCGATATCGAGGTAAAGAGTATATTAGGGAAAGGCTCGGTCTTCACTTTTACAGTAAAGGTAGCGTCAGTTACTGACCTGATGCTACCACAACCAACTCCTAAAATTGTCGGTCTGGCACCCGGTCAATCTTCCTACCAAATTCTCATTGTTGATGATCAACAAGAGAATCGTGCCTTTCTGATAAAGTTGCTTTCTGCGATTGGCTTTGAAACAGAAGAGGCTATCAATGGAGAGGAAGCCATCACCATCTGGCAGCAGTGGCAACCTGACTTAATATTTCTCGATCTAAGGATGCCAGTAATGGATGGAATAACAACTGCGCGTAGAATACGTGAACTTGAACGCCTTAATCACGAGTTACCAACATTATCGCACAAGCAGAGACAAGTTATTATTATTGCGCTATCAGCCAGTGCTTTTGAACAGGATCGCAGTATTGTTATTGACAGTGGCTGTGATGACTTTATTGCTAAGCCTTTTCGTGAGTCTCTCTTATTCGATAAGATCGCAATGCACTTGAAGGTAAACTATCTTTATGAATCTAATATTAGTCAACAACAATCAGAATTCCTTGTCTCGACGCCATCAGTTGCCATTAGTTCATTGATAACCCTTACACCTGCACGTATCGCCTTACTGCCTGACGAGATGATTAATCAGTTGAATATGGCACTGAGTATAGGGGATGTAGAGGCTGCACAGCGTATACTCGATCAGATTAGTACTCAAGATAAACAGTTGGCAGAAGAGATGAGAGCTATGGTAAAAAGATTTCTATTTCCTGAAATTCTTGATCTACTCGCATCTGCGATCAGATCTAAGGGCCTGTAATAGGCTGAGAATAAATAATGAAACATACCATCGATGTAGTAAAAGGCGATATTTTAGTTGCAGATGATCTCCCTGCGACACTAGAACTGCTGCTAAAAGTGCTGCGTGAACAACAATACCGGGTTAGGGTCACTACACGAGGTAGATTGGTGTTAATGGCAGCAAGGCTTGCCCCTCCAGATCTGATTCTGCTCGATATTACTATGCCAGAGATGAATGGTTACGAAGTGTGCCAACAACTTAAAATGGATCAAGATCTCCAACATATACCAGTAATATTTATTAGCGCACTTGATGAAGTATTCGATAAAGTAAAAGCTTTTGAAGCTGGTGGGGTAGACTACATAACTAAACCATTTCAGTTTGAAGAAGTGCTTATGCGTATCGAAACTCAGTTGAAGATAACACGCCTACAAAAGGAGATGGAAAGAAAGAATATTCAGTTAGCCAAACAGAATGAAGATCTGAAAAGGAAGAACGAAGAGCTTGTACAATTATATAAAAAGGCTTATCTCATCTTCTCAGCACTATCAGAAGCGCTCTCGGGCTGGGTGTTAGATGAAAAGTACTGTCTGGAAAATAAGATCGGCAAAGGTAGTCATGGGGTAGTTTATCGCGCTATGCAACTTGATGAGAATCGCCCAGTAGCAATAAAAATTTTTCAGCCCAATTCTGGTAGAGTAACCGCCGAGATCTTACAACGCTTTTATCGTGAAGGACTATCAGCATTGCGTATTAACCATCCTAATGCAATTTCGGTGTTTGATTTTCGTGTTGCAGAAAACTGTCTACCATATTTGGTAATGGAGTTATTGGAAGGTCATACACTCAAAGATGAGATAGTAGAAAAAGCCCCTCTACCACCAGTACGTTGTGCTGAGATAGTTATTCCTGTATGTAATGTGCTTAATGAAATGCATCAAGCTGGCATAATTCATCGTGATATCAAGCCAGAAAATATCTTTCTACACCAACACGAAGGTAGAGAAGTGATTAAGGTGCTTGATTTTGGTATTGCCCAGGTGCTTGATGAAGAGACCAGTTTTGATATGCAAAAATTGACAATAACAGGGAAAATACTGGGTACGCCTGCCTACCTTGCTCCAGAACGGTTCAATAATCTTCCTTGCGATGGTCGTACTGATATCTACAGCCTTGGTATAACACTATATTTGATGTTGACAGGACAGTTGCCTTTCGAGTTTAACGGGGATCTAGGTTCACTAGTAAACATGCACTTGTATGCCGAGCCACGACCATTGAGGGATTACAACCTGGCTATTCCTGTGCCGCTAGAGAAACTGGTGCTACGTGCCTTAAGCAAGCAACCTGATTTGAGGCCAACAGCAGCACAATTTGCCAATGAATTACTCAGCGCGATAGAAGGAAACTAACATGATATCGATTGATCTATTAACAGAACTCTCTCAATATGAAGATGAGTTACTCACTTTTGTTCAGAGCCATTACGAAA
>JBFLVQ010000833.1:0-3822 GCA_040758525.1 Acidobacteriota bacterium | reverse complement strand
GAAGTTTTGCTTCTGAAAGAAGCCACCCTGCCAAGCGTTGGCTGACAGGCTGAAGAGAGAGCATCTCTACCAGTTGAGCGCAACGGCGTAGTCTACCAGCAAGCACTTTTAACGCCCCCAGAGCTATTTGTGGATACTCCAGGCACATATGCTTCATATCATTCTTATCAATAAAGAGTAGATCGCTATCCTCTTCTGCAATCACGGTTGAAGGATATGGGCCATCATCAAATACAGGCAGCTCAGCTATAGAAGCAATTGCTCGCTCAACATGAATGACCTGCTCTCTTCCATCAGGGCTTTCTCGAACTGCGCGTACAGAGCCTTTTGCAATAATATAGATACCTTGAGCCTGCTCTGCTTCTGAAAATAGAACCTCACCTGGTGAAAGATGGCGTGGAAAAGTCCGTTCTGAGAGCACTGCTAGTTCCTTATCACTGAGCCCGCTAAATAATGGAGTCCCTTTCAAAATTGTGATCTTATCGAGTGGCATACCGAGATCTTCCCTCTTTTTCCAAAGTGTGACTTAAGTCAATGCTTTTTGAATCAATCTGTCCTAATTTTAACACGCAAGACAAAGAACCTTAGTAGGAGGAATATTATGCATATAGATCTCAATAAGACAGTTGGCAAATTGACCAGTGAATTTCCTGGCGCTGCAGAAGCCTTTGAAAGATTGGGAATAGATTATTGTTGTGGCGGCAATCAGCCGCTAGAAAAAGCCTGTGTTGCGTTAGGTCTTCCTATAAATAAGGTAGTAGATATGCTTGAACAGGCTGATGAAAAATCTATTCAGAGGAATTTTAAGGACTGGAATAAAGACAGTCTAACTAATCTGGTAAATTATATAGTTGAGTCTCACCATACATTCACGAAAAAAGAGATTCAGCGTTTAACAGGATTGCTGGACAAGGTTGTCAAGAAGCATGCAGAGAATCACCCTGAACTCAGATCTATTACTAAGATCTTCAACTTATTAAGTGATGAACTCCTTGTGCATATGCAGAAAGAGGAGCTGATCCTGTTTCCATATATAAAAGCTATTGAGAAGAACCTTGAAACAGGACAACCTCTCCCTCGTTGCTGTTTTACAACGGTTGTCAATCCTGTCCATATGATGATGCAAGAGCATGAAACAGCAGGGAAATTGTTAATGGAGATACGCGAGCTGAGCAATGATCTTACTCCTCCGCCTGATGCTTGCAATAGCTACAGAGTTTTATACGACGGGCTATTAAAGCTTGAGCAGGATCTACATCTACATATTCATTTGGAAAATAATGTTCTCTTTCCTCGTGCAATTGAATTGGAGCCACAAGCTGTGACTGTGACAGAACAATAAGCCTAGCTCAAGATGATAAAACTTCTAGTTGTGAGGTAATTATGAGATATAGAGGACTCTGGATAGCTTTAGGGTTTGTCATTGTAGTATCCTTCGCCATTCTTGCAGGCGTTGGTGTAAAGGTAATAAATAGTGCCCCTCCCATTCCCTCTCAAGTAGTAACAACTGAAGGTCAGGTACTTTTTGATCGAGAGGCAATTCAAAATGGACAGAGCGTTTGGCAGTCGTTAGGCGGTCAGCAGATCGGGTCAATTTGGGGACACGGTGCATATATTGCTCCAGATTGGACGGCAGATTATCTGCACCGTGAGTCAACCGCAATGCTGGATCAGTTTGCTTATGAATTGGGAGTTACAAATTATGCTGCTCTTCCTGTAACAATGCAGGCTGCTTTGCGCGAAAAGCTGAAAACAGAGATGCGCACCAATACTTATGATCCTAAAACTGAAAAGATCATGATCTCTACAAATCGCGCAAAGATCTTTGAGACACTCTACAGTTATTATGCAGATGTATTTGCGCAAGGCAGAAGCGAGTATGCTATTCCCAAAGATGCACTAACAGATCCTGAGAAAGCTAGACAGATGAGTGCCTTCTTCTGGTGGACTGCTTGGGCGGCTTCAACAGATCGACCTGATACTAATATCACTTATACAAATAATTGGCCACACGAACCTTTAATAGGTAATCTGCCCACAAGCAGCGCAGTGATATGGAGCATAATTAGTGTAGTTCTGCTGCTAGCTGGAATCGGTGCGCTTATCTGGTATTTTGGTGCTAGAGAACCGGTAAAAGAGCAGTATGATGCTCCATTCGAAGATCCGCTACTCAATTTCAAAGTTACTCCTTCACAACGTGCGGTGGTAAAGTATTTCTATGTGGTTGCCGCTTTAATTGTCGCGCAAGTTGGATTTGGCGTTATCGCTGCTCATTATGGTGTTGAAGGAAATGCATTTTATGGCATACCTATTGATAAATGGCTTCCATATTCAGTAGTAAGAACCTGGCATACTCAACTAGGCCTGTTCTGGATAGCAACATCTTGGCTAGCAACAGGACTATTTATTGCTCCTGCGGTTGGAGGTGTTGAACCGAAAGGGCAGAAGCTAGGAGTTAATCTGCTATTTGGCGCATTGCTCTTTGTTGTTGCAGGATCGCTATTGGGGGAATGGCTTGGTATCAAACAGAAGCTGGGTCAGTACTGGTTCTGGTTTGGATCGCAGGGCTATGAATATGTTGATCTAGGCCGTTTCTGGCAGATACTACTGTTTGGTGGAATGCTCTTTTGGTTGTTTCTTGTCTGGCGTGCGCTTCGCCCTGCATTGGCAAAACGGGACGAAAATCGTTCTTTACTGCTGCTTTTCCTAATCTCAGCCATTTGTATCCCACTCTTTTACGCGGCAGGATTAATGTATGGTCAACGCAGCCATATTGTGAAGGCAGAATACTGGCGCTGGTGGGTAGTGCATCTGTGGGTTGAAGGTTTCTTTGAAGTCTTTGCCACAGTTGTTATCGCATTTCTCTTTACTCGTCTTAAACTGCTATCTGTCGCGACTGCTACACGCGCAGTACTCTTTTCTACGGCGATCTTTCTTACCGGAGGAATTATAGGAACATTCCATCATCTATATTTCACAGGAACGCCAACCATAGTACTGGCGCTTGGAGCAACATTCAGCGCGCTTGAAGTAGTGCCGTTAGTATTAGTAGGATACGAAGCCTGGGATAATCTACGTATGTCGCAACTGAGACATTGGATGAAGGCATATAAATGGCCTATCTATTTCTTTGTCTCGGTGGCATTCTGGAATTTTGTTGGCGCAGGTCTGTTTGGATTTCTAATAAATCCTCCCATATCGCTTTACTATATGCAGGGTCTCAATCTTACCCCTGTGCATGGACATACGGCGTTGTTTGGAGTCTATGGAATGCTTGGTATAGGACTGATGCTCTGCTGTCTACGCATATGGCAACCAGAGAAAGTATGGAAAGATAGGATTCTCTCGATTGCTTTCTGGGGACTGAACGCAGGATTGATGCTAATGGTTCTGCTTAGTCTGCTGCCAATTGGTCTTATGCAAGCCTGGGCTGCCATAGAATATGGAACATGGTATGCACGCTCTGCGGAATTTTTGCAGACCAGCTTGATACAGAATCTACGCTGGTTGAGAGCAATTGGCGACACGGTTTTTGCCGTAGGAGTAATGGCGCTGGGCTGGTTTATATTGGAAATCTTTACTAACCATTTATTCGGTTTGAAGATTTCCAATAAAGAAGAGAAAGGAAGTATCACGGTGACTTCCTCCCTTCAATAAAATGAAGGGCATCCCTGGTGCAGCACTTGAGAGCCCCAGGTAGAACAGTTAAGAGCAAGAGCATAAGGGATGATCGAAGATCGGTTAGTAGACCATATGTTAATCAGAAGCATTAACAAGACTACAGGGGCAGCCACCGCCCCACTACTCCTTGTCGTAGATACC
>JBFLVQ010000832.1:0-3823 GCA_040758525.1 Acidobacteriota bacterium | reverse complement strand
TTAGTCTTGACCTCAGGCTTTAAGGTTATAGATGACTTCATTTCGCCAGGGGAATACATTTTGGGGGTTTATGATTTGGATCAGGATGGGATCAGCGAAATTTTAATTGGTGGAGCCGAGTATCATCAAGGTATTTGGCCTCATGCCGAATTAGTAAAAATAAGTAACAATAAACTAGTTTCAGTATTTAAACCCAATGATGTTACTTACGAGTCAGCGATTTATTATTTGACCTCATCAAAAGGTCAAATGCCGAGACTGTATGTTCGAAATGTACAAGGTGATATAGATCCATCGAGTGCTTCTGAAAAGAAAACAAATGCAGAAAAACTTGATAAACCTGCAGAATCTGTCACTGCTAATGAAATCTCGCCGAGCCAACCAGTGAAGATAACTGTTCCACCCGGAGCAACTGCAATTTGCAGGGATGGCACATATAGTTACAGTCAAAGCAGAAGGGGTACTTGCTCACACCATGGTGGCGTTCGGCAATGGTTGTATTAGAGAAATATATTGTCAAACACCAGCCCTAGCGGGTACGCAGCTCTGGGCCGCGCAAGTTAAGCACACCAGCGCTTAAAGTCCAATTGTTTGGTCTTAAGCGCTAAGCGTGCGCATTCTCCAGGATTCTCAATATTGCCCGCTGCAATGGCGGCAATAATTGAAGAGTAAATATAGTCTTCTTGTTCGTGAGCCGATTCACCATCACGACAATCAATCCGAGCTATTTGTCTCTCAACCCACTCTGGGGTTATTAATTCATCTGCCATAAAATAGTCTTCATCCTTTTAATGCTGAAAGGTTGAAAACAAGTATCAATCTTGCTGTAGTGCAGCCCAGATCTGCGCGGACTAATAGCAGACTGCACAGAATAGATCAGTGCAATGATGCCAATTAGAAAGCACAATAGAGATCTGATGGATCAGCTATTGTTTACAGGGCTGAAATGGAAATGAAACGTTGGCTAAAGACTTTATGCTACTGTTTGGACACGTATCGGCATGGGCGGTTTGTTATCTGGAGGAGCACCCTCCGAGATCTTCTGTTGCTTTGCAAACCAACTTTCTAGTGACCAAAACTGAATATTGCATACAGGGCAAAAGGCTAGAAAAGCGTCTTTATCGCCAGGTTGTGGACCGTGGCCAGGACGATAAGGTTCATCCCAAGTTGAAGAATTACAGCAAGCACACCAAGGTGGATCTATGGGTTTTTTCTTTTTCCAATTGTAGAGCTTATACCACCAACTATGATGGCATTTTTTACAGTGAGGATGATCAATTTGAAACGACATTAATTCCTCATAGCTTAGCTCATCTGTACTACTATTCAACAACTTACACCTCGATGCTAATCTAGGATACCCTAAAAGTCAAGCTATAGAGAGTTCTATAGCTATTAACTTTATTACTTACCAAGATTCATTTCTTATTGCAAGATTTTATTATAGAGTACTCTAGTAGTCAATCATGAATAGTTCTTGACAAAACACTAGAGTGTTCTATAATAGTCTCTAAATTAATATTTCAAATAGGAATGTATATGGTTGAAGAAAATCGCGACAAGTCTTCCGAAGTTACTCTTGTTAAACATGATCACGGAAAAGTTCATGTACGCATTGAGATTAGCTTTTCTGTTGCGATTCTCGTTTTATTTTCTCTTACGCTTTTTTTGATAGTTGTATATCTCGCTAAGTAGTTGACACTGCTGATTATCCGGTATGGACGCCTGCGCTCAAGGTCGCGACAGCACTCAATAACCTTAATTGGTATTGAGTTAGCCGAGTGACGAGCAGCCAAAAGGCAAGTGGGCAAAAGGCTTTGGACTTAGGACATAACGGCAATGCCAGCAGTTATTAATGGAGCAAGGTAACCAAGTTCTTTGAAAAACAACAATTTGTGGTGTTAAAGCAGGTCGAGGAATTCGTCTACAGTAAGACCAGCTTGCTTGATAATCTGTGAAAGTGTGGATCTTTTGATAGGCTTGTGAGCTGGTATGGTAATCCTTAAACCTTGGCGATCAAGCCTGATATGGCTACCTTCTTGACGTACTACACTCCAGCCTGCTCTTTTTAGCGCAGCAATTACTTGAGTGTAAGGTAGGCTAGGAACTTTGCTCAAACCTCCACTTCCTCAACTAGTGCGTTTTCTTGGTGCGGTAATTCTTCTGTGGTAGGCGCAAGATATAAGGCTATTGCTTCGCGGATATTGGCGAGGGCTTCTTCGACGCTATCACCTTCGCTGATACAGCCAGGCAGAGCGGGTACATGAACTGTATAGCCGCCTTCGTCGCTAGGTTCTAGTATTACTTTTAATCTCATAAGCTCAGAACCATCCTCTCCTATTAGCTTAACACCATATACCCCTGTAATAAAACAGTTTGCCACAAGATTCCCAAACGCTTGTTGAGCACTTCTATACCAGCACTAGTTCACAGCAAGCAAGTAGGGATTTGGCGCCGGGAATAGACCGGGGGAAGCGGCAACCTCAGCCGTTCTTTTCAACCATACTTCGTCACCTTCCAGCCTAGTTGGTATGGTGGCCTCGCTGTTAAGCCGGGGAGGTAGATCTAAGACCCATACTCTGACGGTCTACTCCTCGGCTTCAAAATGGCTGGTGCGACCGAGACTAAGTCGCAACAGGTAGAGTCCGCGCGAAGAGTCAACGCACGGTAACTCGATAGGGTTCGATTCCCTAACCAGCCTTAGTAAGTGTTCTTTGAGTTAGGGCATAACTGAGTGCCCATCGATTGTGGCTGTAGCACTAATGGAGATGTAGGCTGCTTGCGTATCTCCTTTACCGTGACTGAATCTCCTTTAGTACTGCAGCCACTCTTATGGCCGTGAAAGCTGCAAAAAGAGCAGCCATAGACAGATGGATAGGTACAAGCCGAAGTTTTGCGCGCAGGTGAGACGAGCCTCTGTGACAATCCTATCGCTCGGGGCAGTACCGAGACACGGCCCTTCCCGCTATTGCGGGCAATCTCAGCGGCTTCAAATCTCAGATAGGACTGCTTATGCCTAGTTGCACGATTCAAATTATAAATAGCCAGGCAAGAGAAAGAACTCCTAGTGGTATGAGTGTAGAGAGTAACAATCTCGATCTTAGTGAGATCTATCAGAAATACCGCCCTATGGTTGTACGCGCTTGTCAAAAGGTTGTTGGCTCACAGGATCTGGCTGAGGATATTGCTCAGGATGTGTTTGCAATCCTGATCACCAAACTACACACATACCAAGGTAAATCTTCACTATCAACCTGGCTCTATCGTGTGGCTGTCAATCACGCACTGATGTATATGCGCAGACCAGCAGTACGACGAAACTTTCTTGTCTGGGAAAGAGCAGATAGTCAGGAATTGCAAGACGCGCTGTGCGAGCGATCATTAGCACTGGAAAACATTGCCCTTCGAGATGCGATCAACAGGCTACCGACTGGGTATCGTCGTGCAATCCTGCTAGTGGATATAGATGGGTACACTTATGACCAGGCAGCAGTGATTATGGGTATCAGCGTTGGTACTGTGAAGAGTCAGCGGCACAAAGCCAAACGCAAATTACAAGAGATGATTTGGCATGTAGCAGTACGGTAAAAGAGTGAGCGCAACACGGCGACAACAATAATTCTCCAGACCATTAGGGGTGCATAAATGAACAACGACACAATGACTAATGAAGGGTTAGAAGCTGAATTTAACCGACTCTTTATGCGCATCTCGATAATTCTTGGGATAGGACTCGTGATCCTGCTGATAGTTATTGAATTGCTTTTGCATTTTACTATGACCAAAGAGGTAGAACTATGTCTGAACTTACAGAGCTTTTTGA
>JBFLVQ010000831.1:0-3841 GCA_040758525.1 Acidobacteriota bacterium | reverse complement strand
AGATGATGACCAAGTGATCGTTAGATTATCGCCCTGATTAAAGCGCTCACCTCCAAGTGGATTAAGGAATCGCACAGTAGGAGGTTGATTATCGATAGGATCAGGTGGACGGTCACCAATGCTGAAGATTTCACTTGTTTTTGTACCTACACGCCCACCTACATCAAATGCAGTGATGCGGATTTGAGCGCTAGATATTATTTGATTGGGCACATTCCATTCAAATTCTTGGGTAGTTCCACGCAGGTTATCAGCAGACATAATATTGCCGAAGCTCTGTCCACCATCTGTCGATATCTCTAATGTATGTTTGCCTGGAATAAACCCGCCACTGGTGGTTTGCCAACGGATTGTGAATGGCTTGCCGCGTTGTACGATCTCGCTAGGTTGAGGAGAAGCGACTTGAATACTTGGAGCAATGCCAATGGAGAAGTCACCTGTTACAGCTATACCACGACCAAAACCCTCAAAAGATTCTTCATACCTATGAGATGCTATAAGCTCATTTCTTCTTGTGTCAACTATCTGAAAAAAGGCATTAGTATTACTAAGGTATAATAAATTACCGTCTGGGCTTAGTGCTAAAAACCGATTTGCTCCATCCACCATTTCAAAACTCTTTATTATTCTACCTGATTGAGTGTCTATTGCTAAGAGTCCTGGTCGTGAACCACCTCCATCTGCAGCATAGAGAGTTTTACCGTCACGACTGAGCTGCAACAAACGAGTAGCAGGAGTTCCAGGTAATGGATCAAGTAACTCCAACTTTTCAGTATCTACAACAGCTACAACATTGTTACCTGCAATATAAAGACGCCGCCCATCAGGTGATAGTATTTGTCCATTGTTAGTGCCACCCGCTTCTAGAACAGGAATCGACTTGATTATGTTGAAGTTATTTGTAAGATCCAAAATTAAAAGCTCTGGAATACTCCCGATACCACCACTAACCATTACATAAGCTTTTTTTTCATCATTGCTGAAGACAATGGAATCGGGATCATTTGGCAGAGTGATTGTATGAATAGTTTGAAAAGTATGTGGATCAATTAGGATTACTTTTCCTAGCTCAGCCAAAATATAAACAATTCCTTTCGGGCCTATTTCAACTCCTCGCAATTTAGTACCCGCAAACATAGTATGGATGCGTTTTTGTTGGGTTAGATCTATTATTGCTAAGCCTCGATTATCACAAAATGCGGATCTGGAACTACTGACAAATGCTACTCGTTTATCATTACGCAAGGCGATATCAAACACACAGTTATCAAGAGGAACTCGCCCAATTTCTTCCAGTGTCATGCCGTCAAGCATTATTAGAGCATCGTTAGGATCACCTTGCTCGAACCCACGATCATAGCAAACATAGATCAATGGCCTATCAACCTGTCCAAGAACCGACAGATTTGTCAGCAACAAGATTGCAAAAGTTAAAAAGATATTCCTAAACATTTGCCACACTCCTGATGACTACTTTAAGCTAGAATTTTACTATGTCAACCTACGGCTCCTAGCAATCAAAGCACGCATTAATCAAACGCTGTCCCGAACGAAACAATTCTAATGGCTGTGCTCCATATAAACCCGCCATTTGAATTTGCACCTAATGATGCACACCCATTCGAGGCATAAGTTTTGTTCGTGGTAGTACCAAAGTACTGCCCCAATGTACCATTTACGTTTACCGAACAGCCAACAATCATTCCGTCTTGAGGCTCACAATTCGCTTCACCTTGAATTTTGCAAGTATCAGGCTTTATTCCATGCTCGCTTTCTTCACAAAAGTCTTCATAGCATTCTTCACTAGCAACACATAGTCCAGTTTTTTTGCAAGCAGGGTCAAACGCAGGAATCGTCAGGTCTGATTCACAATATGCAACTGCTACCGCGCGTCCAGGAGGGGCAAATCCTGGATTTAACCTGCCACCGCCGCCACACAAGATTGATTCATCATAAGAGGCCATACTTATGACAACATCATAGTAGGCTACCATTCTGTACCGTACATCATCATAGACGGTCATAATAAGGTCAGCCTTAATATTAAACCTATATTGTTCAATGCGTGGCCGAGGAGGGAAACTGCCTCTGCGTGGAATGCCTGCTGAAACCAGCTTCTGCGTAACAAACACTGGTTTCAGTGTGTAATCAAATCGATTCCACGTCTGCCGTTCCACAGCTTCCCAATCAGGCGTTCTAAACAGTTCGGGATTAGTGATCAATCGCCTCAGAGTACCAATGTCGTCAAGTGTTTGATTTTGTGCGCCTTGTAATCCATCTAACAGATGAACCGGATCACAGAGGCTCCAAGTCGGGCTGATCTCTCCTTCGCCATTAATCATATCTTGACATGGATAACTACCTTTACCCTGACGCGCTAATTGAGCCTGGCGTAGATGATCACGCAACTTTGTCTGCAGTTGGTTGTACATCTGCTCATCAATGGATGACCTGATCATGCTGAGTGAAGCTATGCTCATGTTTCTGGCCCGCCTGATGGACTCCAGTATTCTGTAATCTACCAGTACCATACTGGTTCGCAAGGCGATAGGTACTGTAGTTACAACACTTAACACAAATAATAGAAATACGGCCATAATGAGCACATACCCTCGACTGTTGCCACGTATATTATAAAATACTTTTCTCATGTTTGCCTCCTATTGAATTGCTCGTATACCGAATGGATAAGTTAAAGTGGCGTCACGCTTGATCGTCTCACGCGTTGACTCCGCGTATGCAGACTTCGATAGCTTGATCCTCACTGCATTAACCTGATTCAACCAATCAACAAGTGGTGTTTCAGGTGTAGGTAAATCACGACCATCTGCTAGCAGATAGCTGATTGAAAAATCATCAACCTCACCTATGACACTTTCAGTACCGCCAACCATACGAAATTGCAGTTGACCGGAGCTGCTATCGGGAATAATGCTCCCGCCGACATTGCGCATTAACAGTTTGCGATTGCCCTGTTCAACAATGTGGAAATGAACCAGATTAATGGGGATTAATGTGCTGCCAGCAGCGAATTGTTTGGTAGTTGTTGTATTTGTCATATATGGTAGTTGAGCGCCACAGTTACCTGTCTCACACAGGTTGTAACGTAGTTCGATTACTACCCTTGTAGGATTGCTTAGCGTTACAATACTCGGCATTGCTGTTAGACGAACCAGGCGAGAGTCTATTGGCAATGGTCCAATTACCGCACCTCTGCCGCGCAACGCTTGTGTTCCAACTAGCAGAAATAGATCTCCAATGTTGAACAATCCTGGTGGTATTGTTATCCCACCGCCGCCTTTACCCCCACCTGGAGGCCCACCACCTTTGCCACCATTGTCATCATCCACCTTACCTATTCCACCGCCCCCACCTTTACCGCCACCTGGTGGAACTGTAGTGCTGAGGTCTGGAGATACAACCCTAGCTATTCCCTCAACTCCAAGATCAGTGCTTGGCTCAACTAGCATCAGACGAGGCATTTCATTTGCAGCTTTTTTCCTCTCATTGACCATTAGAGTAATGGCATCATGGCCGTTTACTCGGAATGGAGTAGCTGGATACATCTGTATAGGAGTAGTCTCTCGCTCAGTTTGTATAGCTCCATTGGCAGGTAGTTTGGGAATACCATACTCATTGTCTGCATAGTAACCATAATCCCGTCCTACTTGAGTAGTAAGCGGCTCATCTAAACTTTGCTGAATGGAGAGAATTTCTTGCTCAAGCGCAACTACCTTCTGTTGCCTCCGATCAACTCTCAGTACCTGATAGTAGCTGCCTGATGCCGCCGCGAAAACGATGGCTGCGACAAGTAAAACTACTACTAGCTCCAGTAACGTCA
>JBFLVQ010000830.1:0-3879 GCA_040758525.1 Acidobacteriota bacterium | reverse complement strand
TCACCGTCTCACCAGAAGGTAAGGTTAGAGAGATAAGTCGGCCATTACTATCATAGACGAAAGTAGCCTTACCGCCCTGCTGTGCCATCACTAATGCAGGCACCACCAACCAGATAAGGAGTAATAAGCATCCCATCTGTGATTGCAACCAATTAATAGTGGAAAATAAGCGCCTCATCACACCTCTCAAATAATCAACTGCAGCAGTGTTGGATTAGCGATCCGGTGCAGCAAAAGGTCCTGTCAAGACGGGCCGCAAGGCTGCACCATCTCTATGAATGTGCGCACGTATGCGCTCATCTTGCCAGCCAGGATGAGTGGTAAAGAAGCGTGTTGCCACTCCCGCAGTCAGTGGATCATCACGCCATTGCAGATAAAGAGTGTTGGCTTTATCTGCTGCTACTTTAATGCCTGAATGGGCATAGATAGGAGTAAGTAGTTGATAAGCATTAGCATCATTAGGATCGATTGCCAGTACCCGCTCTAATGCTGCTTGCGCTTCGTTAAACCGGCCTAACGAATAGAGAGTCTGTCCCAATTGTCGCTGTAGCTCACGGTCACGGGGATACTGTTGAGCAATAGCAGAAAGCTCATCAACAGCTTCGCTGAGCTTGCCTTCACCGCGCCAGAGTATTGCGCGATAGAAACGAGCACGCATATCTGAGGGGAAAAGCTGCAGCGCTTGTGTTAGCAACATGGCAGCTTTCTGCCATTGTTCTCGTTGTGAACCGAAGCGTTCTGTCCTCATTTCAGCAATGGCAGCATTGACTAGTAGATTAGCATCTCTTGGAGATAGTTTACTGGCCTGTCGGAATGCTTCTGCTGCCGCACCATAGAGATTCTGTTCCATTAAGCCAATTCCATAATCATTCCAGCGCCGCGCTAATGCTGGATCAGACAGGGTTGTTTTTACTTTTGTAGAAGTCTCTGGTTGTTTTATCACTAGCTTCGCAGTTGTCTCAGCCATCTGCACTATTGGAATATTGATCTGCTTTCCTTGCCTGTTAAGAACGTAGTTGGTGTATTCCTGATTGAAGCGACGATAATTAACACGAGCACGCAAGGTAATTGAACCAGCAGCTACATCTTCATCTGGAACACGGAAACGAAACCGTGCGATATCACTGCGGCCAGCGTGAATGGCATTGTCATAACCCTTACTCTTGATTAGCCAGATCTGGTGACGAGTAATATGGCGACCAGCCTCATCAAGAAGAATAGTTTTATAAACATGCGCACCTTCATCGAGTACCCCGTCCGGCTTTACAAAACCACTGTGGAAGAGTGTCTTACCAGCAGTATCAGTTGCCTCAAACTCTACCCAGGCTTCATAAAGGTCACGTACCTCTGGAGGAAATGAGTGTGCAGCATTACGATTCGCTATCACTACCTGTGCTGTTATCTCAGTGCCTGGCAACAAAAAGGTGCTGTTCTCCTCACCATTAGCAAGCGGAGCAAACAACTTGTTATCGGTTTCACCCTGAATAGCAAAGATGTCTATATTGAGCACACTCTGCTGTAAAAAGCTTTTTATCATTTCCGCTTGCTCGTTCTGCTCGTAAAACAGAGGCGCGGCTGTATTTGCTCCTAACCAGCGATGTGAAGAGATCAATCCGTTCTTAGCTGCTCTATCATTAGTACTGGCGACTTTGGGCATATGACAGGTACGGCAATCCATGCGCACTTCGCGTTGATAAAATGGTGTAACAACCTCGTGTGAAGCGCCACTCTGTTGCCATTCATCATATGCAGAAAACCCTGGTATCTGTTTATAACCATTGAGTGCAGGAGTAGCAGAAACCTTGTGACAAGTAGCACAAAATTCAGGTTGTTTGAGCAACGGTCGCATCATTGCGCGCTTGTGTTCAGAAATATTGGCAAGTATCTGTTCATCTGATTGGTTACCCCAAACTGGTGTGCCATCTTCTCGCACCAATAATGCTGGACGATGGATCGTAAAGCTGCCTGTGCCATCAAGACGAGCCTCTGTAATGGAATGACAAACTGTACAGCTTACTCCTTCGTGATCCAAAGATGTGAAAGGCGCTGCTACTTTACCACTGGCTTTAGTAAGCGCACCGGAAAAAAGCGCTATAGGAGTATGACAAGATTCACAATGGCGGGTAAATTCAATACCTCGTGTGCGTAATAGAATATCCGCACTCTCTCGATAGAAAGGCTCACGCGCAGCATTACGATGCAGCGATTGCGACCAAGCAGAATAGACATCTTGGTGGCAAGACGCACAACGCGAAGCAGAAAAGAACTGTTCCACTGGAATCAGCTTATCGCCCACTAATCTTGCATTTGAAGGTGCTAAAGGCTGCTCAGGTATTGGTGGCAGCCCTGTGTTTGTTATTAAATTATTTCGCTCAGCCGAAACAATTCCAGATAAGGTCAAACATAAAAGGAGAACCTTAAGAGTGCGCATCTGTATGTATCTCCTAAGCGAGATTAATCAATAACTATCAGACCGTACCCACAACAATGCACCATATGTATTGTTACTATATCTCCATAATTCATATATAGGAGTAATGAGAAATAGTATCCCTATACAACCAACAAATAGGTCATCAATAAGCTATAGATGAATTTTGTTAAAGAATCCTGGCTCACCCCGGAAGGTTAGCTTGTATTGTCCATTAACATCTAAGCCAATCTCGAAAGACTAGCATACGTAATTGTAGTAACAAGAGGGGGATAACTTTTTATCTAAAATCTTCTTTACCAAACACCATAGGAATACCATCTTAGCTCAGATAGATCAAGAGTTTTTTCTTGGCCAATAATATTTTTTCATCAATTGCCACTCATTGCCCATCGGCTTAATACTTTTTCCTAATTTATCAACTACCCATGTTGTATACGCATGACTAATCAATTTGTTGCACATTTGAGACAATGTTTTGTACACATAACTTGATTATTGTAGTGGTAAGGGATAGTAGTGTCATACTTCCGATGCTCATGAGGGTGTAACCTGTAGATCTGGTTACCTAACAAACTGCAGCAGTATGCTTGTTTACTCAAGCTTATTGTGCGATAAAGTCAACAATAGTGTGGATACAGAATACCATTGCACACTAGCAGTTCAGCCAGTTCGTCTTATGTCTCTAGCAGTTCATCCCTATTAGCTGAGAGGTTAAGTAGACCTTCATCTAAACAGATAGATGCTTTGGCTATCGCGATTGATAAGCTTAATACTACGCTGCAATCGGGATTGCAGGCCCTCACTAATCAGATTGGTGTTTTGCAAGATGGTATATTTAAGGTGTCTCGTCAGCAAGAAACAATGGAACGGTCAATAGTCAGATCCTTACCACACTGAAGAAGCTTAATAATAAACTCGTTATCATGTAACTCGTAGTATATAAGCTATCGTATACAAGCGATAGTACATATGCAATCTTGTTTCTTTTTTCTGTTTGGAGTAAAACTTCCACTACTCAATCCCGACATCATGTTGTTTGAAGTAAAAACCAAATAGACTCAGATCAAGGGATATAGGCTTAAAGAGGCTCGACAACATAGTAGTGTTGTTAGTGAATCTCTTAACTAATGGTACGAATAAGGAGGAATCCAGCATGAACATTAACGGAACATACACCTCAGAAAACGGTGACTTTGTACTTACTATTACTGATAGCAATGAATCAAATAGTACTTTTGCGGGAACCTACGTCTCTAAATTCACTCCACAAGGCCAACAATCCTTCAGTGTCACTGGTCGATGGTATTATGTCAATAATCCTGGTGGTAGCTTGACCCCACTTAACCTTGCTTTTACTGCTTTTGTAAGACCTGATAATCGAGCTTATTGTATTGAAGATGCTTGGACAGGTGTTTTGAGCCAGCCTGGCAAGATCAAGATGAATG
>JBFLVQ010000829.1:0-3890 GCA_040758525.1 Acidobacteriota bacterium | reverse complement strand
TTCAGGAAAGACTTGAGACCAAATTTGTAATCAGCGATGAGACACTCGATGCATTAGTCCCCAATATGCTCTTACAACCATTGGTAGAGAACTCGATCAAGCATAATGACTTAAGAAGTTCAAACCGGTACTATATTGAGATCGTAGCAAGAAAGAATAATGAGAGATTGATGCTCGATATTATCGATAATGGACCTGGTATATTGGCAGATAGAGAAACAGTTCTTAAGAATGGCATTGGCCTCTCCAATATTGTGGCACGACTTAAGCAACTCTATGGTGAGGAGGGAAAGATCGAGTTTACTAATCATACTGATCGAGGATTATCTATCACTATCGATATCCCTTTCGAGCATAGAGAGTACACAGAGGTAGAACATGAGATTGCAAGCACTAGTCATAGATGATGAACCGCCTGCACGAAAGAAGATCAGAATGTTTCTTAAAGATGATCCTAGAGTAGAAGTTGTGGGAGAAGCAAGTGATGGACTTGAGGCCATAGAGGCTATTGAGAGGCTTGCACCAGATCTAATCTTTCTTGATATCCAGATGCCGCACCTTAATGGTTTTGAGGTGCTTGCCGAGATTAAAACTAGACCGCTGCCATTAATCATATTTGCAACTGCTTATGATCAATATGCGCTAAAGGCATTTGAGGTGCGTGCGCTCGATTATCTACTCAAGCCATTTGATGAAGAGCGTCTCGCAGAAGCACTTGAGCGGGCATTCAGTTGGATGTCAAATCACTCACAATGGAATCAAAAGATAGATGATCTTATTACTGAGCTTAAAGGCGGACAGAAACATTTGCAGCGTATACTCCTCAAGACAGTAGGAAAGATCATACTGATAAAGACGGAAGAGATAGACTGGATCGATGCAGAAGAGAAGTATGTAAGACTACATATCGGTAAAGAACGACATCTCTATCGAGAAACAATGAATACTTTAGAACAGCAACTCGATCCAGAAAAGTTTATCCGTATTCATCGCTCTTACATTATCAATATCGATTTTCTCAAAGAGATAGTTCCTTGGTCTAATAATGACTATATCGTTGTACTCAAAGATGGCACACAACTCAATCTAGGTAGAAACTATCGCGATAGACTACTGAAAATGGGCTTATTTTAATAATCTTCACGGTTATTTCAGCCGCCATAATTAGCAGAATATTTCACAAGAAATATTGAAAGGAGATCTCTATGCATCTGTTGGCTTTTGGTAATTTATTCTGTTATCAACCGGTTGGACAAATCCATAAGACATTTGTGACACTCACCATATTAATATTGAGCATACACTTTTGTCCAATACAAGCATTTGGTTATCAACGATCCTTGTCACAGCATCAGCGCACAACAAATTGGTTACCAGTATCGACTCCTGAAGAACAAGGAATGAACTCTGAATCGCTTATCAAGATGTTTGATTATATTGAGAAGAATCGTGTCAATATTCATAACATTACAATAATACGTAATGACCATATTGTCTTGAATGCCGATTTTTACCCATATCGACAGGCTGTTGTGCATGATGTGGCCTCTGTTACCAAGAGTATTACATCCACATTAATAGGTATAGCTATTGATAAGGGCTTTATCCCAAATGTAGATACACCAGTGCTAAAGTTCTTTCCTGAAGTTAATTCAGCCCCAGTCAACGAACGGCTGCAACGCCTGACGATTCGACATCTGCTTACCATGACTTCAGGGTTTTGTAGAAGTTTTGGCGATGGCGAACGGCAATTAGATGTTATGCGTAGAGCAGACGACACTGCTGCATTCATACTACAACAAGCGATTGCTACTGAACCAGGGCAGGAGTTTGCTTATTGTTCAATGGGAACACATTTACTTTCAATCATTATTACACGTGCAACTGGGCGCAATGCGCTACAATTTGCTCGCCATTATCTGTTCGGGCCGCTTGGCATTAGAAAGGTGATTTGGCCAGCAGATCTACAAGGAAACAGTAATGGATGGGGGGATTTTTTTATTTGCCCAAGCGACTTAGCCAAGATTGGCTATCTATATTTACGCAATGGTGATTGGAATGGAAAACAACTACTCTCAAAAGATTGGATAAAGCAAGCCACTACCAGATATGTACGTGTATCAGAAGATGAAGAATATGGTTATCTATGGTGGTTTCCTGGTGAACTGGCAGGACTTTATGAAGCTCGTGGTCGTGGCGATCAACGTCTGGTAGTATGGCCAGAGAAGAATTTGGTTGTGGTAATGCTTGGCAGTGGGTTCGAGCCAGGCGAGGTCGGTAGTTTTATTGTCAATGCCTTAAAATCGCAACAGACACTCTCGCCTAACCGAATCGCTTATGAGAAATTACAGAGGAAAATTCTTGCTGCTATGAAAGTGTTGCCACCAGACGTTATAAAACCTCTATCCGATAAAGCCAGAACAATATCTGGTAAGACTTTCTTATTTGAGCCAAATGAGATGGGGTTAAAGAGTTTTCAACTCAATTTCAATAATAAAGATATCGCGGTCTTGACACTATCTTTAGCAGTAAAGGTTTCCCAGGAGTTTGGGGTTCGTAGATCCCTTATTGGTTTAAATGGTAGATACTCTATTTCACCTAGCAGCCGTTTTAATCTGCCATTGGCAGCAAAAGGATCATGGTATGGAGATAATATTTTTGAACTGATCTACTATGAATTTGCTGGTAATCATTTATGGAATATAACAATGGAGTTTGAGGGTGATGAAGTAAGATGGCATCTTATGGATCGCGCCGGTTGGGTTAATACTTCTATTAAAGCCCAGGTGAAAAAATAGCTTGCAAACCGAGAAGCAATATCCGTAATCTAGATTGATCTCTTACGTACAAACCTGCCAGCTATTAAAGATAATGACCAAACAGCGTAAGGTTGAGATAGTCGAATATAATCCGCAATGGCCGGAGTACTTTAGCCAACTAAGCAGTACTATTTCATCTGCAATCGGTGAATTGGCTTTATGGATTGAACATGTTGGTAGCACCTCTATTCCCGGTCTTGCTGCCAAACCAATTATTGACCTAGATATTGTGATTGCCTCCAGACAGCCTCTTCCAGAAATAGTTCAGCGTCTTGTCCTATTAGGATATCAACATGAAGGAGACTTAGGTGTGCTAGGTAGAGAAGCTTTTGCACGAGAGGGTGAGGATGTTCCAAGAGACGCAACAGGAAGAAAGTGGCCAGCACATCACTTGTATGTTTGCGCTCAAGACAATGCAGAACTTGCCAAACACATAACTTTTCGCGATTATCTAAGAAATAATCGAGCTGCGGTATTAGCTTACCAAGAACTGAAGTACCAACTGGCGCAACAGTTTCCCTATGATGTTGATGCATATTGTGAGGCAAAGACCAATTTCATCAATAATATTCTCCAGCAAGCAAAAACTTAATTGGATGAAATAGACTATCTAACGGCTCATTGCAATGGACTCGCGCGCTAGTAACTTCTTCATATTTGAGATTGTACTGTAATACTCGCCGCTGAAACTCTGTGTTAGCCATCTCCTTGTAATAAACAATATCAGTAAAAACAATAGAACAATTTTTTGGTTTTAAATTCAAATTTTCCGATTATGGAATTTAAGAAAATAGGGTCAGCTTTTTCGTAAATGGTTTAACCTTATATTTAATAGTTACTAACAAGATAGAAAGCTAAATTCTGAGAATGGTACTTGAATTGCTTCAAATAATAGAAACTTGTCAGGAGGTAAAAATGAAAAAACAACCTGCAAGCAAATTAATAGTGATAATAATATTCTTTATAATTACTTCAACTGTTAATGTTGTAAGCCATTCTGACAGTAAAAAGAACGCAGCTAAAGCTAAATACCAAATTCCCATAAAAGAGATTTCCCAATACAAGCATTGG
>JBFLVQ010000828.1:0-3890 GCA_040758525.1 Acidobacteriota bacterium | reverse complement strand
CTCTGATCCGTAGCACTTGATGGTGATTGTGCTTGTACACCAACAGCTAAGCTCAACATTACTACTAAACTAACAACAACACGGAGTACTAACTGATAGATAGACATACTATTATTCCTCAACCAAATCAGGTTGTTAAACTAACTAGAGTTAATTGCTGACTGTGACAAAAGAGTTACATCAGGGTGTTACGTTAATGCGACAGCTCCATTCTGGATGAGTGGCTTCTGTGACACGAGCCTCGCCTGCAGTAAGGGACAGATTGCCTAACGCACTGCTGCCCAATTCTGTGGTAGCACTAAATATCGGGCTCTGCCCTTGTTGCAAGGTAACAGAGTAGGTGAGATCTTTTATACCACTACGATTAAGTATCATCACAATAGATTCACCGGCGTGTGCTGTTACCTCTGCTGGCTCAAAACCCTCTGGGGTAGAATAAATTACGATAAGTTGCTTCTCACCTTCTGCCTGTGCAGCCGCAGCAACTATTCCCCAATGGGTGAGTGTGCGTAATACAAGAGAACGTGCGCTGGTTGTGCCAATTACCAGTAAAGTGACTAACCCGGCACAAATCAGTAGTGTGCTACGAACGTTAATATGAACATTAATATATTGGAACAGAGATCTCTTCATAACTTCTCCAACAAACTGCAATACTCTTTACTCAAATCATACCAGTGATAATGAAAACATTATCCCAGGTATGATTTAGTATGTATGAGGTAGCCAATAACAAGGCAACCTTACTACTAAAGTCAAAACTGCTCACACTGATATGGATGTGGTTGGCTCACAATTTCATTCACAGCAAAAAAAATATTTCCGGGAAAATTTCAAACATTACTGTTCACCAAAAAACAACCACTGATAATCGCTGTAATAAATATTCCAAGTACTATCATGCAGTGTACTGTTCCTGATCTGTTATTTTTTATCTGTAAATCTAAAAAGATGGATATCATTCTATACCATTGGTTTACTTTGCTTCCTTATTAATTGTCATCAATTCACTGAGCACAGTTTTCCCAATGGACGACTCTCGCTTACCTACCATGTAAGTGGTAGAACTAGACATAGTGTTTCAAAATAATAGCTATGTCATTACGATACCAATCAACTGCCCTGCCTAGCCTTTCAGCTAACTAATTCCTCACTTTACTCCAAAACCATTAGCCATAATTTTACTGTAGTAATATCTTCTATCTTGAAGCACCTTCTACTGCTTTGCTCAAATCACCTTACCTAAACCAAAACTTATTCTTCAAACTACCAAATGGCTTCTCAGTCACTACCCATGTTGTATACGTATGATTAATATTTTTGTTGCGTATATGAGACACAATTTTGTACATACAACTTGGTTATTGTAGCTGTGGAGATTAGTAGTGCTATACTCACAATGCTGATAATGGAACAATCTGTAGCACAGATTATCCTAACAACCCGCAGTAGCATGCTCTTCTATTTGAGCATATTGTACTGGTAAGGTGATAATAACGCAGACTCCATTTTACTAAGTAAAAATCTTAATATTGCTCTTGACTAGCTGGACTTTTTTCCGGCAGTTTTCTTTGGTTCATGTTGTGGATTATTCTGGCGAAATTGTCGAATTAGTCCGCGAACAAACTCACTTAAAGTTTGGCTGGTTTCATTACAATACCAATCTAGCCATTCTCTCTCCGTTGGCGAGAGTTTGATTCTAATTGATTCTTCTCGTTTCTCTTTCATAAATCCCCCCTTTCCAAAAGATATAACATAATAGCACTTTTGTTGCAACAGTCGTGCAGTTTTCTCTTGATTTGTTGCAACAATAGTGCTACTATGTAGGCATAGTCAGGGACAGCAAAACGGAAAGGGGCTAAAGGAAACAGCCTTAAAAATGCTAGCCAAGGGGCTGTAAAAGGTGAGTAGGTCAGCGGACACAAAAAGGTTTCAGCTTAGTACTCAGCAGCGTGTTGCCTATCTATAGATTACAGCTACATTTTAGAAGGGAGTAACTAATATGATATCCGAGCAATCCAACAACAGCACTCAACAACCAACCGTCAGCATTCAGAATGATTCTCTAGGTCGTATGTTCATCTGTGTTGAATATAATAGCTTCAATATCTTGTTAGGTATTACTAACAATTTGAATGCCGCAACAATTAACGCGTTCACCGCTGTCCATTGTCTTCACAGTGCTCAACAACTAGCTTTTTCTTGAAATTTACTTATATTTTGCAACCTTTTATACGTTATGACGTATATCGTTATAACAATCACATAATTAATCAAGCCATACGAAAGGACACTACAATGAATCAGCATCAAGCACTTTCTCTCATCCCATCCACGAAAAATATGAGCCTGGAAACAACCATTAACCTTGCACAAATCTTAGCTGATAGTGGATTCTTTGCTGACAGCAAAGGTGCGGCTCAGTGTGTAGTGAAGATCTTGGCTGGCGCAGAGCTTGGCTTTGGCCCTATTGCTAGTATGGCTGGAATCTTTGTGGTCAAAGGCAAGGTAACTCTCAGCGCCAATCTCATAGCTGCTACCATTCAGCGCAGTAAGAAATATAACTTTCGTGTCACCAGATTGGATAACACTGGTTGCACTATTACCTTCTTTGAGAATGGTCAGGAAATTGGAGTGTCAACCTTCGATGAAAAAGATGCCAAGGTTGCTGGTTTGTTTGGCTCTACTCCAACTTGGCGTAGCTTTCCTAGAAATATGCTTTATGCCCGTGCCCTAACCAATGGTGCAAGGTGGTATTGCCCATCGATCTTCGCTGGCCCGGTTTATACACCTGACGAGCTTGGCGCAGTGGTTAATGAAGATGGTGAACTGGTAGCCCTACCTGATGAAGAGACCGAAGGCGACCGTGCTAAGGCCAATATCAAACCGTTTCCAAAAGCTATTGATGTTGCCGCGCAACAACCCAATCCTGAAATACCACAAGCTGAGACTAAACCCACTGGACTACAGAGTCTAATTGATAGCATTGAGCGTATGCACAAGCGCATTGTCGAGCTTGGTGGTGAAGTTCCTTTTGATGGCGATATTGCTAGTCTGAGTGCTTCTGAAGCAAAATCACTAGCTGCATCCTCTGCCAGCACATTAAAACCTTTGCTAATTAGCCGCTACTCAGCCTGCCTCAGTCAAATTGAAGAGCTAACCGGCACATCTCGCCAAACACCAGATCTAAATTCCCTCAAACCTTCAGAGCTTGACAGAGCCTATCAAGACATTGAAGCCGAGTTAATGAGATTACAACTCCAGCAAGGGTCAAGCGATGCCGAGATAGAAGAGTAATTGGGTACTCGTTACCAACTATCACTAATCTATTGGAGAAGTTTCTATGAAAAAGGCAGACGTACAAATCGGAAGTATCTATGTAGTTAAGGTCAGCGGTAAACTAACCTCAGTTAGACTCACACGCCCATCCCCATACGGTGGATATGAAGGTATTAATGTTGCCACTGGACGCAAGGTGCGGATCAAGTCTGCTGCCAAGCTGCGCTATGAGGCTACCGAAAAGCCATCGGTAGCCAACCATCAATAAGATCTCTGCTAATGCCTGATAGGCGTTATTTCAGGCATTAGCACCTTAATTAATCACAACCCAGAACAGCTTAACGATTGAGAGAAACGGAGGAAATTTATGAGCATCAAGCAAATGCACGAACTAAGCCAGCAAGCTTACTGGAAATGGAGAGCTAATCGTACAAATCACAATTGGGACGCAAAGGAAAAGGCTAACAAAGAGTTCTTAGCAGCAGCCAAAGAGATCGTTGCAAATCTACCTTTCTCCTGGACAACAGCCTATGCATACAATCCGCATGAGCATGCTAATAGCAATGGCAGGGATCACATTATCTTGAGACAAGAATTGTGTATCGGTCGCC
>JBFLVQ010000827.1:0-3893 GCA_040758525.1 Acidobacteriota bacterium | reverse complement strand
CCGAATATAACTGCAAGTGGGATGCTAGTGCGCAGAGGCCAAAATCTATTGGAAAACCTCATCTGTACGAAACCCAATTCCAATCACCTCAATTGACTCTTTTTGATCCAATGTGGAGGCGAGATCCGATTGAGGTTGGCTCTTGGTCATCTCCATTACGAAAGCAAGCTGCAGGAGGTGAACAACTACGCCTCTATTTTGGGCCAGAACTGGCTAAGTGAAAAGCAATGTTTACTTGCCTAACCACAAGCTATTGTGATCACGAAATCCGTCAAATAAGGGAACTATGTTGAAGCCCAGTGCAATTTCCTACCCTGTTTTCTACGAAAATGAGCGATCCCGGCATAACTAATGACTGCTGACAACAAACACTTTCCAAAGTGGTCGATTAATCTCGGAGTGGGGGTTCAAAAGCCATTTTTAACTGATTTTTTCGATATTATCCACCACTACGGAACGTCATATACAGCACTTTTGGGAACACATCCTTACAAGCTTAGAAATTTTGATATGGCTTAGGCAGTTTTTCTTTCCATTTGACGCTAAATGTGGTATGTTGTTTTTGGCTAATAACTACTTATTGGGAATAAAATATAGAGCTTGCCTGATACCTCATCGGCGTTGCTATTTCTATCAAATTTTGCCGACCACACGTAAATATACCGAATTTTACTCTTTAAGAGTAAGACGGATTGCCTTAAAGTTTAGGAGTCAAAGATAATGAGTAATGCTTTACGCCGGGAGTTTTTAGTGAGTAATAAGAAGCAGCCCACACTATTTGATATTGAGTCTATTAAGCCAATAGAAGAGAATAAAATCTGTCTGCTGGCGTTTGCTAACGTTGAGGGGCTTGGATTCGCTACAATAACAAAACTATTTGATATTTACCGAGGTGATCTGTATCAAGCATGGCGTGCAGATTTTGTTGAACTGCTTTTTCACTTAAAGCAAACTAAGGTTCCGAATCCCCAGAATATTATTGATTATATTAGCATCAATGCAGATGCTTTGATGCAAAAGGCCCGTGAACATTATGGCTATCTAAAAAACCGTAATATTTCAATACTATTTAGAGGAAATAATGATTATCCTCGCAGCTTGGAAGCATTACCAACTGCACCAGCATGGATTTTTGTTGAAGGCGATATAAGTTTACTTGTAGACCCTGGTATAGTTGCAGTGGTTGGTACGCGATATCCAACACGTAATGGTCTTGAAGCAGCCAAAAAACTCTCTACCTTCCTTGTAAAGAATGGCTACATAATTCTCTCGGGTCTAGCTGAAGGTATTGATGCCGTTGGCCATCAAGCGTCAGTAGATCATGGCGCTAAAACTATTGCTGTGCTAGGTCATGGTATTGATGTCGTATTCCCTGCAGGTACTTCTGGTTTGCGTCGTAAAATAGTAGAAACCGGTGGAGCAATTGTTAGTGAGTATCTGCCGAGAGATTCATATAATCGTGAAAGATTTGTCAAACGTAACCGCATTCAGGCAGCACTATCCAAGGCAGTAGCCATTGTTGAAGGTAAATCAAAGAGTGGAACGGCGCATACGGTTAGGTTTGCTCGCCAATTAAGAAGAAGCTTATTTGGTGTACGATTGCTTGGAGCAGAAAATATACCAGAGCAAGAGTTATTAAATGAACTGATTAATAATAACGAACCCGTATTTGACCTAAACTCACCAACTGTATATGATCAACTTGGTGAATTTCTTGGCAATATTACTGGTATTCGTATAGATACTAAAAAAGAAACACCTAGACTTTTTAGTGGCCTTATTGAAGAGATTCGGCGAATTGATAAAGATAATAACGCAACTGATGAAGATTTAGCTTGGCTAGTCCAGCAGATTGAGAAATATCGACAGCATCGAGGGAAAAAAGATGTCGATTAAAGCCGTTATCTTTGATTATAGTACTCTTCTGTTAGATAAAAACAGAGTGGAGATCATTGATAAACTGCGAGCTCTTATCCAATCTTTAAGAAACCTAGGTATCAAAATAGTCGTCTTTTCCACGCATCCCAAAAATATAAACACCGCGTTAAGCTTTTATAATCTACCTCCAGTAGATCTATTTTTATGTAGAAAAGACATTGGGATAAGTAAAGGATCTCATCGTTGGATAGACATAGCAGGCTCAAGGTTAAGGTTTAGAAATAATGATTTTCTTTATATCGGAGATGATAAACTTGATTGGCGTACAGCTATCAATGCTGCTACCTTGTTTCTGCATGCAGAATGGGCGAAGCCACTATCATCACAAGTAACTCCTTATTCTTTTCAAGACCCCGCTGACATATGGCAATTCATTTCTCATTTTCTACTTACACCTCCTAGATGGGAATATAAACTAGATCTATCAGATCACAATGTTTGCATAAGAAGTTTATTAGAAGCCACTGTAGAGCTTCCAGCTACTAAACCAATTTCCTTTAGGTTGCAGGATATCTTTACATACCATAATACGGTCTCTATAAATAATTACTCGGCGCGTGACATATTAATGTTACACGCGATCACCAGTTTATATTTAGAAGGGCTCATTTATCCTAATAGTCTTTTCGTAATATATCCTAGTAGCACGCCAGGTAAGATTAACGATGTGATAGAAGAATTTTTACACCCAGTATCAAAGATTTTTCATGGCTATTATAAAAACGATCTACTTTGCAGAACTGTTCAAGCACCGGATACTAGTATTGAAAGATGGCAAGCTAAACAAGAAAATCGTCAACCAAATGTATCCTTCATTAATCAATCGAATACAGTTCATATTAATCCGTATTATAGAGGCAAAATAACAGGAAAGTCTGTAATAGTAATAGATGACTTCACTACTACTGGTATGTCGTTAGAATGGGCTAAGAACCTTTTGCTGGCTGCTGGTGCCGATAATATAGTTTTATTAACAATAGGAAAATATCCAAGAGATCACACGATCTATTCTCCAATAAATATTCCTATAGATCCCTTTAAACTTACTACCTATTCCTTACACGATTTTCAGAAAATCTCTCAACCGCTTGAAAGAGAACCCTCAGCCCAACAAGTTATATACAAATCGTTTTCTTATTGGAAAGACGGTAAACCGTTACCTATCTCTTAATCTTCAATCCCATTGCCATACCAGGCTTCCCTGCGCTTCAATGGAGTCACATCCTTATTTTGTTCTTCCCTTCATTGGACAAGTAGAGTTTTTAATCCAGCGAAGTTGATCTAAAAAGATACACTTAGATCTTGCTGATCAGAAGAAGATTTCAAAAAGCCTCAGTTAGGGTGATAATCTTTTCACCATTACCACAGAAAACAATAGAACAATAACCATCTTGAGCTTTGATGCTGATTCTGCCAGTGTCTCTTTAACTATTCCTATTGAGAAAATAGACAATCTTCAAACTTTACTCCAAACTGGTTTTACTACACCTTCACCAAAACAGGATTTCTTTCCAATTATGCCTATCTTTGACCCATAACCACTTTTAGTTCAAACCCCGAACATCGGTCATAATTCTCAATTTCTTATGCCCATCGCGATGGAGCATTTTTGTTTTGCATACTCACATTGATATTCCTGTCTCTGTAGAGTAGAATTACGCACTGCGTTTTGTACTCCTGCTAAGTTATTGATTTCAGATCGATTATCATGATTTAATATGTTTGTAGAGTGGCATAAGTGAGCCATTTCCCGCTACTGAAAAGCAAAATGCTGATACAATTGGATAATATATCGCTGATCTATTTATTTATTTCGTTGAGAGGGGCATCATGAAAACTCGCAAAAGTGTCTTTTTAGCTGCCATTGTATTATCACTATTAACCAACATTTTTATCTCATCAACAACCTCTAGCAATAACCTCACACCACAGAAATTGAACCCTAACCAGGCAAC
>JBFLVQ010000826.1:0-3902 GCA_040758525.1 Acidobacteriota bacterium | reverse complement strand
GCTGATATGTAAACCCATTTCAGGCATAGCGCATTGTAGTAAATATATTCACCCCGGAAGATTGTACCTAAGATCGATATATTTTCGAAATATTATCTGAAAATAGTGACAATTATTTATAAATGGCTACTTAGCGTAAATATACTAAAAAACTATTAGGAAGATCTGCCTATAATCTAGCCGTGAAAATTTTTTGAGCAAACAATTACCACAACTTAGCAGAGAAAACATACCATTCATTGAAAAATTGTCGTCCCTTGATATCAGATTGTTTAGTATTGTCCCTATATCATTAATCGATAAAAAAAGGATGACGATGACTAACTACCAGAGTATCAGATATTGTGAAAAGATTGATCGTATTGGTATATTAACGACCTCGATTTGCGCAATACATTGTGCAATAACTCCGTTTATTGCTGGATTCTTCTCCTTATTAGGAATTGGATCTCTTGTTGATGAGCGGCTAGAATGGGCTTTATGCTGTTTTTCCATTGTCTTGGGGATCTTCAGCCTCTGGCCGAGTTTTATTAGATTACATAGGCGAGTGCTGCCAGGGCTGCTCTTTACTATTGGCATAGTAATAATAGTAGGATTTCGTCTATCGTCAGAAGAAAATTTTAAGCTTGAGGTAGGCAGTGTGGTAGTAGGCGCGTTGTTAATTAGCACAGCACATCTACTCAATCGTAAATATTGCCGAACCTGTCTGCATTGCTCTATAGATACACACTAACAGAACCAAACAACTATTTTTACGCTATTCAAGAGCCTTTGGTACGGTTAACAACTCGCGCAAAATTTTCTGTCGGATCTCTTTTGAAACATAACATTCGGTGTTAAGGCAATTCACTAGCAGTAGATTTGCTTTAAGGTAATTTTCCAGATCCAGCACCTTTCTAAAATTACGATCAAAAGCGCGTACTAAATTACGGTTGCGATCAAGCAGGCGAACCCGCGCACGAGCACGCTCTCGGGCAAAGTCGCGAACCCGTATCAGTGTGCTAGTTTGGGCAAGATCACAGGCACGAAAAAGATCTAGCGCTAAGTCACGCGCACGATCCAGGTCTTGTGCATGTGACAGTGCATGTGCCAGGGTATAAGAGCGCAAAAATAGGCTAATCAGTATAGGGGCATCACCTGTTAAACTGTACTTGGAAACAACACTGATTGTATCTTTATCTAACCAACGCTTTATATTGTTAAGAATACTGGATAGATTATCAGGTAGTAAGGAATCGACTTCAGCCTTAATTTGTAATAAAAAATTGTCTGCTTCAAAAAGCGCGCCTACTGCTATTAAGAATACCTCTATCCAACGATCTTCAGTAAGATGATTTTTCACCAGCTCTTTTAATGCCCCTTTTTCAGCATTATCAACAACATATTTGGCGGTGAAATATTCTTGGAAGGTCAAATGTGAGAATGAGTAGATACCTCTAGCCCGTTCTACAAAGATTCCATGTTGGGCTTCAATAGCCTTCAAGATCGCTTCACTATCTGGTTCTAAATCTTCCTCTTTTGTTCCTGGTAAGTGACGAATAAAGTCGGCAATAGCTCTCTCTAAGGTTCGTTGGGGAATAAAGTATTGCCCAGCTTCAAATGTGATTGCGGCAATACGGCTAAATAGACTCTCTTTACGTATCAGAGAGAGATTCTTATATATCTCTTGTCGTACAATCTTTCTTGAGACATCCCATTTTTTCAATAGAGCATCAATAGCTTCTCGATATAACTCTGATCTGTTCTTGGGAAATTTCATTGTTTCATCAAACGCCAAGCATAAGAGCGTAAGCAGTAGTGGCACAGAAGCAAGCTCTTTAATGGGGGGATTGGCTTCCAGTTCTTTCCAACAAAGTTTTGCCTTCTCCTGATCAGCAACAAACCAACTGTAGATAAAGCTCTCGATCTGACCATCATTAAAATCGGCCATCTCAACATCAGTGAAATGCTCGAAGCAGTAACTATAGGCAGCAATACGACAACTAAGGATAAATTGATTAGCGCTATACTTATCTGTGAAAGCCTGTATTTCACTGATAATGGGGTCTTGTTTAGTGGTGCTGACTTCATCCAATCCATCAAATAGTAGCAGACATCTACCAGCTTGTAATAAGTGATCAATAAATTGTCCTGCTTGGGGAAAATGGCAAGTATCAAACTGCTCAATAATAAAGTCCATAAGAGATTTATTACTATCTGACCACTGTTTTAGGCTGATAAAGACGGGAACACGTTGCTCTTTAAGAGCACCATCAGCAGCTTGTAATATGGTATATCGTAGAAATGTAGTTTTGCCTGCACCTGGTTTACCTAGCACAATAAACTTGCTTAGGGTATTGACAATCTCGTTTCCTTCCTTAGTTTCACGCGCAATACCAAAGCCACGGCGGTCTCGATCAAAATACTGTTCTAACTCATCAAGCGATATTCTTTGTTGAGCAGTGATCTTCTCAAGAATATTGACACGAGTATAGATGTTTCTTAGCAACATTGGTTCGCGCATTCCTAAAACCCGTACGCTATTATAGCGTTTCTCAAGCTGTTCTGTATAAGCTTGACCAGCTCTGCTAAAGAAGTTCACTTCTAAACTGTTAGTTATCCAATTAATCGCGCTGGGAAAGCTTTCAAAAACCTCTTTGAACAGCTTGGTAACAATATTGTCATTACGCTTTAATTTGGTGTATCTAGCCAGATTGATATTAGCGTAGACACGGCCATTGATCTTATCAAGCAGTTCAACAAGACTTTTTGCCGCTTTCGCCAGTTCGCTTAAACCTGTAATAGTAAGCCCTTGCTTAAGACGTAGCCCATAAGGAATAGTGGCATTCTCACTCAGTTGTGTACCCAGATAGATCGGCACTACTCGATACTTGTCTTTATCCCTACCAGCCATATCGATCGCGGTGGCAATCTCCTCACGTTGATAGTAGGCTGCTTCACTATGTATAGATACCAGCACAACGGTAATACGGGATAAGCGTTGTGCTTTGGCAATCTCGCTATCCCAATCATCACCCAATTGCAAGCAATGGCTAGCCAAAAATACTCTGTTACGTAATCTCAGCAGTTCATATAACGACTCGGCTGCCTCTTTATCTGCTTGCGCATGCGCTAAAAAGAAGTCCCAAAGAAAGTTTCCTTGGGTAAAGCTAGCGCCATAGCGACTGGTGCTAATCGTATTGGCTGCTACTACCTGCTCTGGTCTGTCCATAACCTTAACAATAGATCTGTTCGAAGCAATAACACGCGACCTCTTTTTCACAACCGATCTTTACTCCATAAGTTAATATTCCTTATCACTATTTTAACGGAAAATGGTGTAATTTGTATTCTTGATAACGAAAAATTTCTTTAAAAAAGAGAAATATTACCGGTCGTAAGATACAGCGAACTGCCAGGCATGTTGACAATGGCAGATCAAGTTAATGAATATGCTATATTAAACGGAGACATACGGGGCAGATCAAGAAGATTTTACCTACTAGAACAAGGGGGCTTAAGAGTTAGCATAGCGCAAAATTACTGATCTGGAGAGAAACGGCCATGAGTAGTGAGAGTGGCAGTGAGAGTCTAAAACAGCTTAATATCCAATTGGATTTAAGTGAAGAAGAGACACAGCGAAGCAAAGAGAGAAAACTACACCGCCTTAATACCATTAAAATTCCTTTATTGCGGCTATTAGGTTTTAGTTTACTTGCCATATACATACTCCTCTATAATATTTTTGTCATTAAGACGCCAGATTGGTCCAGTTATCTACAATTTTTAGCAATTGTCTACAGTTATAGTTTAGTGTCTTGGCTCTTGCTCTACAGTTTTTATGATAAAGTAAAGCTCTTTCCTCTGGATCTACTCTTTCTTATCATAGATCTATTCTTCTGGGCATTGGCGATATATCACTC
>JBFLVQ010000825.1:0-3902 GCA_040758525.1 Acidobacteriota bacterium | reverse complement strand
ATTTTGATATTGTTGTGCACCCTGGTGCGGGTGCCTACATCTGTGGTGAAGAGACGGCATTACTAGAATCATTGGAAGGCAAGCGTGGCCATCCACGTATCAAGCCGCCTTTTCCGGCGGTGGTAGGGCTCTATGGTTGCCCCACAGTTGTTAACAATGTTGAGACACTTGCTGCCGTGCCACATATTATCCTTAAAGGTGCAGATTGGTACCGTAGTCTTGGCACAGAGAAGAGTGGGGGAACAAAGATGTTCTCGCTTAGCGGGCATGTCAATAGACCAGGCAATTATGAGGTACGAATGGGCTACCCGCTGATGCAATTTATTGAGGAAGAGGGCGGTGGTATACGTGGTGGTCGTAAACTTAAAGCTGTGATTCCTGGTGGTTCAAGTGTACCTATTATCACAGCAGAAGACGTAGCAAAATGTAATCTTGATTATGAGTCTTGTGCAAGTGTAGGCACACTACTTGGTTCAGGTGGAGTGATTGTCATGGATGAGACTACCGACATCTTTGAAACAACCTTCAACCTGATACGCTTCTATAACCATGAGTCGTGTGGTTGGTGCACACCTTGTCGTGAAGGCACAGACTGGTTATTGAAGATCTTCAAAAAGATTAAAGCCGGGTTTGGAACAGAATCGGATCTAGATCTACTTCTTAAGTTGTGCCATAACATTGAAGGTCGCTCACACTGTCCACTTGGCGAAGCGGCGGTCTGGCCGATTACTAGCGCACTTAAACGTTTCCCAGAAGATTTCAAACGCCATGTAAAGAAGTCGCTGCCGGTATTGCAACCGGCCTAAGATCTGCAATCCACAATAGCAAATTCCGCAATCCGCAATTGAAAAGGGTTCTGCAATGGTTGAAATGGTTAAAATTAAAGTTGATGGTCGGGAGATAGAGGCGCCCAAGGGTAAGCTACTCTTGGAAGTCTGCCTAGAACATGGCATAGAGATCCCGAATTTCTGTTATTACCCTGATCTGACACCACAGGCTGCCTGCCGTATGTGTCTGGTGCGAATTGAGAAGATGCCCAAGCTGGCAACTTCCTGCACAGTTCAAGTAGGCGAAGGCATGGTAGTAACGACCAATAGCGATGAGGTATTAGAGGCGCGCAAAGGAATGCTCGACTTTATCCTTGGTAACCATCCGCTCGATTGCCCTGTGTGTGATAAAGGTGGGCAGTGCGAATTGCAGAACATGGTCTTTCAGCATGGCACTGTTTATGCACACTATCACGTTAAGAAGAACGATACACCAGAATGGCGACTCTCACCCTTTATTGCTTATGACCCACAGCGCTGTGTGAAATGTTATCGCTGCATACGTATGTGCGAAGAAGTAATGGATGTGCATGCACTTGGTAAGATTTTCCGTGGCACACATGAGGTGATAGGACCTTTTGGTATGGACAAAGGTTATCCACTCGATTGTGAGCAGTGCGGTAACTGCGTCGAGATCTGCCCAGTAGGAGCATTACTTTCTGTCGATTCTCGCTTTGTCTCACGTCCGTGGGATATGCGCGAAACCGTGACTACCTGTACACACTGTGGTGATGGCTGTCAATTTCGTTTAGGTGTGCGTACCGATCACTATGTGCGTACGGCTTCCAAGGATATGACTGGTATTAATGGCGAATTTCTCTGTGTTAAAGGGCGCTATGGTTGCTCCTTTATCAGCCATCCTGAACGACTCAATAAACCTATGATTCGTCGTGATGGAGAACTGCGTGAAGCCAGTTGGGAAGAAGCGTTAAAGATGATTGCGGCGCGCTTCCAAGATATCAGCAAAAATAGTGGTAAGGATGCGATCGCGGTGCTAGGCAGCCCACGCCTTACCAATGAGGCAAACTTTACCCTACGACGCCTTGCCGAAAAGGGGTTGAAGACACGACATTTTGGTCAACTTGCTGATATTGATCTAGCCCGCTTCTTTAATAATCTCACCGCACCTATTGCTACCCATGCAGAAGTGAAGAAGGCGCAAACAATCCTGATGTTGGGTGGCGATCCAACAGAGCAGAATCCGCTCTCAGGCATGGCAATACGTTATGCAGTGCGCAAGAATGGCGCTAAGTTGCTGGCTGTCAATTCTCGCCGTATTAAGATTGCCCGTCGTCAAGCACAACTCTTCCTACATATACGACCTGCTGCTGAGGCGGCAGTAATTGCTGCTCTGCTTGAACCAGAAAACGCGCCACTAGCAAATTACGCAGAATTAGCCAAGGTGAAAGTGGAAGAGTTAGAGCGATTACGTGAAGCAGTTAAAGAGAGTGAGAATTTACTTATCGTAGTAGGCCCAGAATTGAAAGGTGTAGCGCTTGAGGCGGCGGCACAATTAGCTGCAGCAATAAATCAAGAGCGTGTTCGTGAGATACATTATCTACCATTAGCGCCTTATAATAATTCTGTTGGCGCTCTCGATATGGGTCTCGCTGCCAATGGTCATGAATTGATGAAACACTTTGGTGCTGAGATCAAAGCACTCTATCTAGCCGGTAGTAATCCTGTCGAGCAGTATGGCAGCAATTGGCAGACGGCCCTTAAGAAACTTAACTTCCTTGTGGTTGCAGAGCTGTTTATGACTGAGACAGCAAGAATGGCAGATGTTGTATTACCAGTAACAAGTTTTGCTGAACAGGATGGCAGTTATACCAACACGGTTGCCCAGGTACAACGTATCAACCGCGCGCTAGAAGGCGCAGGACAAGTGCGGCCTGATTGGATGGTGATCAATGCGCTTGCCCGTGAATTAGGTGTAGATATTGGCGCAAAAGGATCAGCGGTAAGCATTTTCCGAGATATTGCAGCGGAAGTGACAGGATATGGCGATATCACTTATGAGCGACTTAAGAGAGAGGGTGCTCTACAGACGGCGCGAACACTGGCAGCTACACGACCATTGGCGCAGTTGCTTGAGCAGTTACGTAGTGAATGTACGCGTATAGACACAAATGTAGAATTGGATCGCCGTATTGTAGAGCAAGGCAGCGGACTCTTCCGCATAGGCACACTTACTGGCCATGCTCCGGTAATGCACGATGCATTTGTCAAAGTGGCGCAACCAGAAAGCGTAGCTAGTAGATAAATTAAAACTAATCAAGAGGTCTTTCATTATGGTGGCATCTTTAGTAGCAGATATTGTTAAAGCAGTTAGCTCTTCTAATGAAAAGGAGATTATCCTAAGAGAATGCCGTTCTGAGGTTGGCAAGAGTAATGAGCTAATATTTTTCTTTAAGCCAGAGTGTTTTTTGGTTAATACAATTGATTATATAAGCTCGATCATTGATATGGTATTAGCAAAACTGGCTTCTTTCAAAGTAACTGTCTCCGGAGCTATTCTGCTGGCTGGCCCACGCCTAGAAGAGTTAGGCATAATGGATCGGCATTATGGCTATATCAATAAACTCTCTCGTAACGCTGCTAAAATTGTTACACAAGAACAGCTACAAAGTATCTATGAGAGTCTTAGCATAACCAATCCAGCCGAATATAGAGTGTTAGGAGGACATGAAGCTTTAGAAAATTTCACTAAATTCGACGAAGCAAGTCTAGATAAACTCTGGGCGACCAAGAAATCTCTTAAGCTACGTAGCGGTTTCTACTTTGAAAAATATACTATTGATGGGGAAGATATTATCTTAGTAAATGGATTTCATCCTATACAGTTAAGACATTTTACTCATCCTTCACACAAGATTGTGCTACTGCTATTGAATTCCGATACAGACTGGAAAATATTAAAAAATGATCTAGCAGGAAATACTTTTCCAGAAAAGGCCGTGCCAGGCTCAATAAGAGGCGAGTTATATAAAAACAGTCAGCAGTATGGACTTGCCAATGTCTCTATTGCCAATAACTGTGTACATCTTTCTGCTGGCCCATTTGAAGCATTATCTG
>JBFLVQ010000824.1:0-3921 GCA_040758525.1 Acidobacteriota bacterium | reverse complement strand
ATGGTGCCGAGCCAATAAACCCTGAGACCATGCAGCGTTTTAGCGAAGCATTTAAGCCTTATGGTTTTCGTGAAGAAGCCTTCTATCCCTGTTATGGACTGGCAGAAGCTACTCTGATTGTTTCTGGTGGTGCCAAAGTAGCGTTGCCTATGGTCAAGAGATTTAATGCCAACCTTCTGAGAGATACTAACCGCGTAGTTGAGACAACGGAGGCAGATAATGTCAAAGAGTTGGTAGGTTGTGGCAATTGCATGCTTGGTCAAAAAATAGTTATTGTTAACCCCAAGACCTTAATTAGGTGCCAAGCTGATGAAATAGGTGAGATCTGGGTATCTGGCTCTAGTGTTGCTCAAGGTTACTGGAGTCAAGCAGGAGCAACAGAGAGGACTTTTCAAGCATATCTGGCAACTGGTGAGGGGCCATTCCTACGCACTGGAGATCTTGGGTTTTTACAAAATGGAGAGCTATTTGTTACCGGGCGAAGCAAAGATCTAATTATTATTCGCGGTCTTAATCACTATCCTCAAGATATTGAATTGACTGTTGAGCATTGTCACCCAGCATTACGACCAGGTTGTGGCGCAGCCTTCTCTATAGATGTTGATAATGAGGAAAGGCTGGTGATTGTTCAAGAAGTTGATAGTAAAAATCAGCAAGATATAGATGGGATATTTGAAGCAATACGCATCGCTGTAGCTGAGGAACAGGAGCTACAGGTATATGCAATAGTATTGATTAAACCCAGGAGTATTCCTAAAACATCTAGTGGCAAAATTCAGCGGCATGCTTGTCGAAACGATTATTTAGCAGGAAGTCTTGAGCTAGTAGCAGAATGGCATGCAAATACTGTTTCTAGTACTGAAGTTAGTGCCGTAGATCAGACGCTCGTTTGTCAGAGTGTTGAGGCTGTCAAAGAGTGGTTATCATTACAGATTGCTATAAAGTTTGGCTTATCGAAGTCAGCAGTAGACACTCGGCGATCTGTAACTTCTTATGGTATCGACTCTCTTGTTGCCATTGAGTTAGCTCACGATATAGAGAGTAGCTTAAATATAGTTTTACCAATGGTTGAGTTTTTACAAGATCAGAGTATTGACCAACTTGCCACAGAAATTTTCTCTCAACTTAACTCGACCAACGCAGTTAAACAAATCTTTGATGAGGTATCCCCAAAAATAGCCGTTGAACAGCCACTATCTCACGGTCAACGAGCATTATGGTTCTTAAATAGGCTAGCACCAGAGAGTCCAGCTTATAATCTAGTTGCCCCTGTACGTATTAACTCTGCTTTAGATATTGATACTTTAAAACATGTATTTGATAAACTGTTGAATAGACATTCTTCTCTACGAACCTCTTTTACTACTATCAATGGTGAGCCTGTACAATATAACAATACAGACAAAAGACTATCTTTCCAGGTTGAAGATGTGTCAGGCTGGCTGGAAAGCCATCTATATGATCGGTTAATGGAAGAAGCTTACAAACCTTTCAACTTAGAGCAAGATTGTCTATTGCGTGTAAATATTTTTGCCAAATCCAAACAAGAGTGTATTTTACTGCTTGTAATACATCATATTATTGCTGATTTCTGGTCACTGGCCATTCTTATGCATGAACTGGGCCTGCTCTATGAAGCTGAAAGAAGCTGTGTGCCTTGTGAACTTGCTCCATTAAAGCATAGATATGCTGATTATGTACAATGGCAATTAGCATTGTTGGCAAGTGAAGAGGGGGAAAGGCTACTGAACTACTGGCAGAAAGAGTTATCTGGTGAGTTGCCTATACTCAATCTACCAACAGATCGGCCTCGCCCTACGATTCAGACCTATCAGGGATCATCTTGCTCAATCAAATTTACTAGAGAGATAACTGATCAATTAAAAGCGCTTGCTTTGGCTAATGGTACAACTCTATTTACAGTTTTGCTGACAGCTTTCCAGGTACTATTACAACGTTATACACATCAGAAAGATATTCTAGTTGGCTCACCGACAGCAGGACGGCGATGGGCTCAATTAGTAGGGTTAGTTGGCTATTTGGTTAACCCTGTCGTTATTCGAGGAGATTTCTCGGTAGATTTAAGATTTGAGGAATTGCTGGCACAACTTCGTCAGACAGTAATGGGCGCTTTGGAACATCAGGATTATCCATTCTCTTTACTGGTGGAACGCTTACAGCCAGTACGGGATCTCAGTCGTGCACCAATCTTTCAAGTGATGTTTGTGTTACATAAAGCACATCTGCTTAATGATGAAGGATTGGCATCATTTGCTTTAGGAGAAGTAGGTGCACAGATAGAATGGGGTGGGATGAAACTAGAGTCGATCGCTTTAGAACAACGAGTGGCTCAGTTTGATCTGACAACTGAGGTAGTAGTTGGGATAGATGGAGCATTATACGCTAACCTAAAGTACAATAAAGATCTCTTTGATGCTACCAGCGCAGTGAGGATGCTTAATCATTATCAGGTCTTACTTAGGGCAATAGCATGCACACCACAACAGCACATTTCACAACTACCTTTGCTAACAACTAGAGAGCAATATCAACTATTAATAGAGCGGAATAATACTGAACGCAGTTATGCAAAAAATAGTTGTCTACACCATTTATTTGAAGCTCAAGTAGAACGTTTTCCTGATGCAGTAGCAGTAATTTTTGAGAATCAACAATTGACATATCGTGAGTTAAATTGTCGTGCTAATCAATTTGCACACTACCTATTAACATTTGGAATAGAACCAGAGACACATGTGGCTATATGTCTAGAACGATCGTTGGAATTAATAATAGGCCTACTTGGTATACTGAAAGCTGGCGCTGCTTATCTACCGCTTGATCCAACGTATCCAAAAGAGCGCTTAATGCTAATGCTTGCAGATGGTGCAATCTCAGTAGTCGTTACACAATCTAGGTTATTGCATCTGATCGATCAACCTGATGCAACAATTGTATGTTTAGACTTATTGTCTGATGCTATTGGCAATATGAGTGAGAAAAATCCATATATTAAGGTTAGTGGAGAAAATCTTGCTTATATGATCTATACATCTGGCTCTACAGGTAGACCAAAAGCAGTAATGATCAACCATAGCAATGTGGTCAATTTCTTTACTGGTATGGATAATGCTATTGGCGATATTGCCACAGATACAATACTTGCTGTAACCAGTATATCTTTCGATATCTCCTTACTAGAACTATTCTGGACATTGACACGAGGATGTCGTGTAGTGTTGTTATCTGAGGCAGCAACCCAGATTCGTGTTGAATCAAGTGTAGCTAAACCTAATCAAGAGATTCAATTTAGCCTTTTCTATTTTGCCAGTGATGAATCAGAGGCAGCAGCAGATAAGTATCGACTATTGTTCGAAGGTGTTAAATTTGCTGATCAACATGGATTTGAAGCAGTATGGACACCAGAGCGTCATTTTCATGCTTTTGGTGGCCTATATCCTAACCCAGCAGTAACTGGTGCCGCACTGGCAGCAATAACAGAACGTGTACGTATACGAGCCGGCAGTGTTGTATTACCGCTACACCATCCTATACGTATTGCCGAAGAATGGTCACTAGTTGATAACATATCAAAAGGTAGAGTCGATATCGCTTTCGCTTCTGGTTGGCATGCAGATGACTTTGTCTTCTTTCCAGATAACTACCCAACACGTAAAGAACTCACTTTTAATGGCATTGAAACAGTTCAAAGACTTTGGCAAGGCGAAACTATACGGGTTCGTGGAGGTGCTGGTAATGAACTTGAAGTGGGTATACGCCCTAGACCAGTTCAATCTAAATTATCTATTTGGGTAACAGCCGCAGGCAGTCCAGAGACATTTATTAAAGCAGGTGAAATAGGGGCTAATATTTTAACCCATTTATTAGACCAGAGTATCGAAGAAGTAGCAGAAAATATCC
>JBFLVQ010000823.1:0-3925 GCA_040758525.1 Acidobacteriota bacterium | reverse complement strand
CAGGAGACAACATCAGCATTGAGGTGACGCTCATCACCCCTATTGCTATGGAGAAAGGGCTTCGTTTTGCCATTCGCGAGGGTGGTCGCACCGTTGGCGCTGGCACTATCGCTGAAATCATCGAGTAATCGTGCGAGTGTTCGTATACTGATAAGCCCACTTTGGGAGTGTAGAGATGCCGAGAGACAATGTGATTTTGCAATGTGGCGAGTGCAAGCACCGCAACTATGTGACGACCAAGAACAAGAAAAAGACGACGAGCCGGTTGGAATTCTCCAAGTTCTGCCGGTTTTGCCGCAAGCATACGTCTCACAAAGAGACTAAGTAGGGCTTGAAATCTGGTCTTTGGAGGGGTGTAGCTCAATTGGCAGAGCAGCGGTCTCCAAAACCGAAGGCTTGGGGGTTCGACTCCCTCCACCCCTGCCAAAAATAATGTTTTAAACCTGGGGAGGACGCAAGTGTGGTGTAGATAACTACACAGATACTGTCCTTTACTGGTGAATAAAGAGGTAGTAATAATGAGTCAGGCAACGGAAGTGGCACGCGTCAAAACGCTAAGCCCAGGCGGCAAGATAGAACAGTTCAAACAGTTCGGCCGCGATGTAAAGACAGAAATGAAGAAAGTCTCCTGGCCTACGCGCCAAGAGGTCTACTCTACCACGCTAGTTGTGTTGATTGCGGTCTTCTTTTTCGGATTCTTCTTATGGGGTGTGGATGTTCTAATCACTTTGGGGTTGGAAGCGTTGGCAAATCTGTTCAAGTGATATGGCGGCGACAGCACGCGCGGTAATAATGACTGTGAGATAATCTGGGATGCCAAAGAAGTGGTTCATTATACATACATATTCGGGTTTTGAGCGGAAGGTAAAAGAGAGCCTGGAAAATCGTATCAACGCCTATAGCATGGGCGATGAGATTACTCAGGTGCTGGTACCAGAAGAACCGGTTGTAGAGATGAGAGGCAGCAAACGGGTAGAGACCAAGCGGCTCATTTTTCCTGGTTATGTACTAGTCGAGATCGAGTGTGACGATAAGGGCGAGATGTCTGACAAGGCTTGGCACACGGTCAAGAGCACGCCTAAAGTGACCAGTTTTGTTGGTGGTCAGAAGCCAACCCCGCTCACCGAACAGGAGGTCGATCAGATCGTCCATCATGTTACTGAGGCGGCTGAGAAACCCAAACCGAAGTTTACTTTCTCGCATGGTGAGACTGTACGCATTATAGATGGGCCTTTCTCAAGTTTCACCGGTGTTGTTGAAGAGGTTAATCTCGACAAGAATACCTTAAAAGTAATGGTGACAATCTTCGGACGGGCAACACCCGTTGAACTCGATTTTTTGCAGGTAGAGAAACTGACCTTTACCGAAGAATAACCGCTGGGCTTGCTGGCGGCAATTAGGAAGACTTATGGCGAAGAAGATTACTGCATATGTAAAGTTACAAGTGCCAGCCGGCAAAGCAAATCCGGCGCCTCCTATTGGACCGGCGCTCGGTCAGCATGGCGTTAACATAATGGAGTTTTGCAAGCAATTTAACGCTAAAACGGCGCAGTTGGGTGATATTAATATTCCCGTAGTAATTACTGTATTTTCGGATCGTTCTTTTACTTTTATTACTAAGACTCCACCAGCCGCTGATCTGATCAAGAAGGCGTTGAGTCTTGCCAAAGGCTCAGCTAAGCCAAATCGGGAGAAGGTTGGTGTGATTTCACGTAAGCAGTTACGTGAGATCGCTGAGACCAAGCTGCCTGATCTTAATTGTACTGATATTGAATCAGCAATACGCACAATTGCTGGTACAGCTAAGAACATGGGTTTGGAGATCGTTGATTAATGTAGGCGCGCCATGTAGCTGGCATGATTTTATGCCAAGCTACGGGTTGCGTTGCCGAGTGTTAGTGAGGGAGGTGACTGGCTACACCGTTGACCTCACCATAGAAAGGGACTATGCCAAAGTCAGGAAAAAAATACCGACAGGCAGCCGCTCAGATTGAGGAGAATAAGGCTTATCTACTCAATGATGCGCTAGCCTTAGTGAAGAAGATCGCTTTTGCTAAGTTCGATGAGACCGTGGAATTGACTATGGTACTTGGCGTCGATCCACGCAAAGCCGATCAAATGGTACGCGGTACTGTGGTGTTACCGCATGGATTAGGTAAATCCAAACGAGTTTGTGTAATCGCTTCAGGTGATAAACAGAAAGAGGCGCGTGAAGCGGGCGCTGATGAAGTTGGCGGGGATGATATTGTCGAACGTATCAAAGGTGGCTGGCTCGAATTTGATGCCGTAATTGCCACTCCTGATATGATGAAATCGGTTGGTACACTCGGCAAGATATTAGGTCCGCGCGGACTAATGCCAAACCCCAAGACGGGCACGGTTACATTTGAAGTCACTAAAGCTGTAGGCGAGACAAAGGCCGGTAAGGTTGAGTTCCGCGTTGATAAGACAGGTGTAATACATGCACCTGTGGGCAAGGTCTCTTTCGATCAGAATCGCCTTTATGAGAATACCAAAATGCTCGTTGATGCGATCATGAGGGCCAAGCCACAGACAAGTAAAGGCCGCTATGTAAAGGCAACCTATGTCGCCTCAACAATGGGGCCAGGCGTCAAGGTTGATAGCGCAGCCTAATGACAGTGGAGAGGTTATGGATAGAAAAGAGAAGCAGCAAGAACTGGAATCCTTGTCGGTGGCTTTCAAGAAGGCAAAGAATGTCTTTTTAGTAGGTTTTCAAGGCCTGAATGTTGCCAACGATACAACCTTGCGTGGTGAAATGCGCAAGAACCAGGTCAAGTACAAGGTGGTAAAGAACACGTTAGCGCAAAAGGCTTCTGCAGGCACAGCCATGGAGCAATTGGCTGGACAGTTTACTGGGCCAACGGCAGTGGCGATCTATGATGATCCAGTAATGCTGGCCAAGCTGGTCTCAAAGTTTGCTAAGGACTATGCGCAATTTAAATTCAAGGCAGGGATTGTCGAGGGCCGTGTCATTGATCTAAAAGATATGGAGGCGCTGGTTAACTTACCTTCACGTGAGCAACTGCTCTCCAAGATTATGTTTTTGATCAATTCAGGCGCACAACGAATCGCTTCTGCGACCGCTGGCGTGTCACGTAACCTCGCCGTTGTGCTCGGCCAAATTCGTGATCAGAAAAAGGAATCGGAGTCATAATAATTAAATAAATTAATAATCTGGGCGCGGCCAAAGCTGCTTGACCAGATTTGTTAAGGAGGATCGTTTACCCATGGCATCGGAGAAACTGCAAGGTATTTTGGATCAGATCAAAGGCTTAACCCTCTTGGAGGCCGCTGACCTGGTAAAGTTGATGGAAGATACATTTGGCGTCTCGGCAGCGGCTAACACAATAGCTACTGCACCAGTAGCTATTCAGGGCGGGCCGGCGCCTGCGCCGGTCGAAGAGAAGACCGAGTTTGACGTTGTATTGACCAATATCGGCGCTAACAAGATTAATGTAATCAAGGTAGTACGTGAGATCACCTCGCTTGGCTTAAAAGAAGCAAAAGATCTTGTCGAGGGTGCACCCAAGCCAGTTAAGGAAGGTGTTCCCAAAGATGAGGCTGAGAATATTAAGAAGAAACTAACGGAAGCGGGCGCGACGGTAGAAGTGAAGTAGTGTTGGCAGTCCTGCGCAGGGCTGTTACCGTTTCCTTGCAAGCAGGCTAAGCCTAGCCAGATAGGAATGCCCTAACTGGTAGTAGGGACTTTACAACCGGATTTTCCGCGTGTATATTGAAGGTCATCAGAGAGACAGGCTTAGTAAGTAGTCGAAAAGAAAAAGAGTTTGATGCGCGAAGAGCGCGCGCCAGGGTAAGACTATCCTGGCGGGCTCTTCGCATTTGTGTCTACAAACGCTTGCAGTGATACAGAGCAACTTTGGGCAGCCAATTCTACGCATATCGT
>JBFLVQ010000822.1:0-3934 GCA_040758525.1 Acidobacteriota bacterium | reverse complement strand
TAACGCCGGGGGGAAACTCCATTTTGCCGGTGTCAGAGTTGTTAAAATCATCAGTGCCGTAGAATTTTACCGCCTTCTCAATTGTATCTATGAGATGGTTATGAAAGAACGGCGCAGTATCTGCAGCCTCAACCAATGTTGGAGTATTGAAAGCCTTTATACAATTGAAAAGGCAACTGCCAAATGCGCCATCAGGGGTTTTGGTCTTTCCAAACCCACCATCCAAAGGCAACCCTTGATCTTTGGCATCCTTAAGATCAGAGATACCTATATCGAAAGTGCCATTTGCATCGCTGGGAATACAGGTTAAACACTTTGTATCCTTAGCAAAATCGAAACCAACCGTTGCTCCGCCATTAAAGTGACACTCCATACACTTCTTTGATTTTCCACCATCATTAATAACGGCAGAAATAAAAAGCTTCTGGCCTTTACTGGCAAGCTTGTTAACTAGCTTCAGCTTCATCAGATCATAATCTTCAGATCTACCCAAAGAGAGTTGGAAGGCCTCTAAAGCATCGAGTTCTTGATCGGTAGGGAGGCGAAAATCGACTCCAGTTTTTCGATCCAAAGTTTTGGGGAAATGTTGTATTACTGCTCCAATGGCAAACTCTCTTAGTGTGCCACTACCGGGCGCTCCATCTCCACCCCAACCTAGCCGTTGAAGCGGTGAATTATCAAATGCTGCGGTAGTATCAATTGTTTGAGTACGTGTGGGTGCTTTGATAGAGAGGGCAACCGCAAGTATTGAACTAGAGGCACGCAGAGTGAATTTGTTTGTTAGATCCTCAAACCCATCTACATTCTCGATAAATAGCCCGAACTTACGCATTAACGCAGAATTTTCAAAGTTATTGGCTAATGCCGGATTAGTTTCAGCAACAAAGAGAGGATCCGTAGGTGGTAGAGTAGCAATAAATTTTGGATCTATTGTGAAGTTACGCTCCTCTCTATGGCAAGTAGCGCAAGTTCTACCATTGCCGTTGAATACCTCATTAAGAAAGATATCTCGTCCTTTGGTAATCAACTCCTCTAGTACTGCCTCTCTTTCTTGTACGGTAGTAGCTTTGGAGAAAGATGGCAGGTAATTAAGTCTGTCAGTAAGACTAGGGGCGCCTGTGAGTGCGAAAGATTCGGCAGGCTCTATACCAGCTCTAGAAATGGTGGCTCTATCAATACGAAATCCTAAGAAAAGAGCTGGATCAACTCTGGTATTAAGTGTTCCATAACCACGTTTAACATTAATACTACCGATTCTGATTATTTCGTCACCAAACTCTGGCATCGTGGAATAGTTCTGAATAGGTCGGTTCTCTATCAGAGAGAAATCCCATTCCCCTTCAGGCATACCTTTAACAGTGAGAGAGATATCTCCTGTTAACCGATCTATTTTGGCTATCGCACGGCCATTCTTGCCTTCTCTAGACATTCCTCTAACCCAACCAAGTTCCAGTATCAATGGCTTGTTGCCGATATCTACATCGGTGCTAAGCCTGTTGTAAAAAGCCATAAATGTTTTAACATCGGCCAAGCCGGTGTTAAGTAGCTTAGGATTAGGCTTAATCGTCTCACCCGATTTTACTGTAGCGCTTTCGACCGAGAGCAGTGATACTGAAGTGATCAAAAAGAGAAAAAAAGCAGCCAACTTCGTAGTTCCGTTATTCATACCATATCCTCACAGATGTTTTTGACAGATTTTCTCTGTTGGTAGTTCGTTAAAACTGACTTAGAGTGTTGCGCGCTGTTTACTTGCTTTCGTAACGATGCCAGACGATATGTTCAATATTAAGCGGCTGTGAAACCTGCAACCGCAAAGCCGCAAAGCTAATATTGGCATAATCGCTGGGTTGGTTTGGTAGTTGTAGATCAGCAACTCCATAACCGGCTCCATTTGGTATTAACTCTATAGTTCTATTATCCTGAATAACTAACTCACCTTTAAAAGTGATAACTTGACCGTTCTTTAGGCAGATAGTATCTCTTGGTTTAACACATCTTTCATAGTAGTCGGTAGCCTTTCCATCCTCCATATCATTAATATAGAGGCGGATAAAATATGGATCTGCATGAGTTTGCAGCGGTGGGCTGAAGTTAAACTGGTTACTTTGCCCAGAGAGCTGAATTTTACCAGCGATCTCGCGACTAGTGCCGGTCAATCTTTCTTGCTGGTAGCGGGAGCAGCAAGTTAGTACCACCATACAAGATAAGATAAATAGGTATAAGGAAAGCTTTGACGTAAATAAGAGTCGCATCTTTTTAGCCCTTTTCCATCCACTGCTCTGGATCTACCCCCAGAGCATCAGCAATTCTATTGATATAGTTAAAGAAACTTATTACCTCTACAGCATCCAATATTTCCTGATCCGTCAGTCCTATCGTGTGCAATTTCTCAATATCATCTTTGCCCATTTTTGATGGGGTTAGGGTAAGCTTTTGCGCAAAATCGCATAACGCCCGTTCACGCGCATTTAGCTCGGCTTGTCGATAGTCTCTCTTTATCTTAGCAACCTGCTTCTCATCATTGATTAATTTATGGAGATCCTCCCCATGTGATTCTGTTCAGTAAAAGCAGCCATTGGTACTAGACACTACTGTAGCTAGCATCTCTCGTTCCGCTTGTGAAAGCCCTGATGCTCCAAACATTACTGTCTTATATAGTTCTATACATCTATTTAAGGCTTCCGAATTAAGACTTTGTATCTGAAGAATATTTGCTACATATCCAGCTCGGTTTATGGCTTCATCATACTCTTTTTTTAATTTTCCTACTGCTTCTGTAGGAGGTATTATTTTTATCCAGGCCATAATCACTGCTTCTTTCTCACAGCCAGGCGTGGTCCGCGAAATCGTTGTCGATTCTCGTTGGCTAATTCGGCAATGTCGATCGACATTTCACCCTCTGCGGTAACCTCGATCAATACTTGAACCTGTGGAACTCCTCGCGGGCCAGGACTAATGTTTTCTAATACAAACCATCCTAAGTTTCGACACTTATTAGCCACCGCTTCATCACCTTCCAGCAAGTGTATACCTACAGAATTCTGGTTATCGAGCGATGTAGAGAATATTTCTGTGACACTGGCTGGTAGTAGCGTTCCTGTCGGCAACAGTATGGATGCGACATCACCAGCGGTCTCAATACGTAATGCGCGTGCTAGGCTCCCCTCACGCGGCTGCAGCGAAATCCCACAGTATTCACAGTGCCCTTGTGCGTTGGGGAAATTCACAGGTGCCCCACATTCATAGCAACGATTAATAAAGCTCTCCGATGACATCTGCGCCTCCAGCCTAATAACGACTTCATAGCCTTCCAGTAACGTTATTAGTAGGAAAGATAAGTTAAAATTACCCTGGCAAAATTACATAATACTTGGTTAGTATATCCTAAACCTATCTTATACACTGCTTAATTATACAGTAAAAATATTGATGGCTGGTTTGACCACGCCACCATAAGTGGCTACAGTCCTAAAGACCGTTCAAAAGCCCCACGGCTTTGCTGAGCCTGTGATAAATTATACTCTTATGACTAGATTGAAGATAAAAACAGAGTCATTACCAGCAAGATGCGAAGTTTGTCATAAGACAGATCTCTTTGATCCTCAAACTGGCTACTGTTCTCGTTGTGCGGCTATGATGGTAAGTGCTAAAGGAGATCGTCACCAATCACGCCCAAGAATAACCAGACCATCTCAAGTTACTGTAGAGGATTATTCAGAGCGCTTGATACTTACCCAGCGATGGTTCACCTGGGAATACATTTTTGCTGCAATATTCTGTCTATTTTGGGACGGACAGCTTTTTAGGTTTTACCATTCTTGCGCGAGAAAGCCCCGACTTTAGCGAAGCAAGTCGGGGATGAATCGCGCTTGATTTATCGAACAAATGGACATAAAATCATCGTACTCCATCAGCCAAATAAGGCATATTAATC
>JBFLVQ010000821.1:0-3952 GCA_040758525.1 Acidobacteriota bacterium | reverse complement strand
AGACCGCAGAGTAACGAGATGACCAGTGTAAAGCCTAAGACATGGGCGTCAAGACCAGCCTCACGAGCGCGCGGTAGACTTGTTGGGCTAAGCACAAGCAACAACTCTTTGCCCCAGACTGCCAGTAACACGCCCAGCACTGCACCTCCCAGTGCAAGTAGCAGACTTTCTGTCAGCAGTTGCCGAATGAGCCTGACACGTGCGGCGCCTAGGGCCGCGCGAAGCAGCATCTCTTTGCGTCGCCCAGTAGCACGCGCGAGCAGCAAGTTGGCGAGATTGGTGCACGTGATCAATAACATTAGTGCGACTGCACCGAACAAAATCCACAGTGCACGACGGTAATCACCCACGACCCCATCGTGCAGCTTGAGCACACGTACGCCTAGCTTGTTGCCACTCTCTTTCGGATATTGCTGGCGCAACTGGTTAGTGATGCCATTTAACTCTGCTTCGGCCTGAGACAGCGAAACGCCTGGCTTGAGCCGTGCCAGCAAGCGCAGAAAGCTGATGGATGAACGTACATGGCGCAATGGGTCGGCCTCCGGCGCAAGCGGCACGGCCAGTTCCGACTCAGCATAGAAAGGAAAGAGGAAATTCTGGGGTAATACCCCAACAATTTCATAATTGATTCCATTAAGTAGCACACGTTGTCCTAGCACACTTGGGTTTGCACCAAATCGACGTTGCCAGAAGCTATGACTAATCACCATAACGTTTTGATTGCCAGGCTGATCGTCGGATGGCAGCAGCGTTCGGCCTAATGCCGCTTTGACGCCGAGCAGTTCAAAAGCGTGTGCCGAAATGCGCGTACCCTGTATACGTTCTGGCTCGTCCGTACCGGTCAAGTTGGCGCTCCAGTTAGCAAAGGCAGCGAGCATCACCTTTTGGCTCTGGTCGCGGTAATCACAAAAATCTGGCAGCGTAAATGGGTAACGATCTCCTGTGTTGTAAACCGAGTAGACTTGCGCCAGTTGCTCTGGCTGCTCGAATGGCAACTGGCGCAACAGTACTGCGTTGACCAGGCTGAAAATCGTGGTATTGGCGCCGATGCCAAATGCCAATGTCAGCACCGCCACCAGCGTGAAGCCGGGATTTTTCGCTAGCATTCGTATGCCATAACGCAAATCCTGCAAGAGTGTCTCGATTGACCTGAATCCCCACATCTCACGGCTCAATTCCTTCAGTAATGTTTGATTGCCGAATTGCCGTTGTGCACAAGCGCGCGCTTCTGCTGGCTCCATCCCAGCTTGAAGGTTCTCTTCTACCTTCAACTCTAGGTGAAGCTGCATCTCTTCGGCCAACTCACGGTCGAATTGGTTGCGTCGCAAATAGAAGCGCAGCCGACGCCAGATTTGAAGCAGTTGATTGATCATAGTTAGCTTACCTCACCTCACGCTGGTTGCATCACACGCAGAATTGCTGCTAACAAGCGCTCGAAGTCAGCAACCTCCTGCTTGAGTTGCTTGTGCCCAGCAGCGGTCAGATTGTAGTACCGGGCACGGCGGTTGTTCTGCGATTGTCCCCACTGCGCTTGAACCCAGCCTTTAAGGGCGAGGCGTTGAAGAGCAGGATAAAGTGAGCCTTCCTCGACCTGAAGCACGTCTTGGGAGGTTTGCTTGAGGTAGAGTGCGATACCATAACCATGCATTGGTTCGGCGTTACGCTCCAGGGTTTTGAGAATTAGCATCTCTAAAGTTCCTGGCAGCAGATCGGTTTTTTGCGGACTTTGATTTCTTCCCATAGATCATCTTCCCTAGATAAACTATGAGAACGATAATACGGCCAACGGGTAAGAATGTCAAGGCGGGAGCGTTCAAGAGTTGACATCCTCTACCTACTGAAGGAGCGGATTCCTTAGTTGCTAACAACGGTCTGAAATGCTAAGGAACTGGGCAGCATATGAAGATTTATATCCCAAGGTTGATGCTTCTCAGGCGAGTCCAACGACTGCGCCTCAGCATCCAGCAACGCTCAGCGCGAGCGCTGTTCCTAGAAAGGAATTGATTATCTTTCTCTACTTAGCGGTTCAAATAATTTACGGAGTTTGCCAGTAGCACCAGCTTTAGCAACAGATTTGGAATTGGATTTAGAATTAGCAAACCTATCTAAAGAATAAATAGCGAGCAAATTGGTAGTTCTGTAGCTGGGCGCTTTAGCGTACAATTGCACCATAATATTGTTACAAGGTTATTGCTGTACAGTACAGTTTATGGGGAAAAGCTGTGATTGATAGAGAAAAAACCAAAAAGCGCTTTGGTTATTGGCCGGAAGAATTGAAACCAGCGAGTAACAAACCCGTTGTCTGTATTTGCAGTATTTGTAACAGGCAATTAACGATCAGTCGTCAATCATGTAAAGAGAATCATAAGTGCTTGAGTTGTGAGTTGAAGTCTCGCAGCATAGGAACCGCAGCTATTAAAGAAGACATTCTGCGGGTGGCCAAATTGCTAGGACATCAGCCTTCTTCAACAGAGTATGAGGAGTATGGCAAATACCATCTCTCTACCGTGCAAAATAATTACAAAAAGGGTTGGCGTGAGGTGTTGATTACCATTGGACTGGTGCTGCAGCGCCGCCGAGGTGATCCCTATACTGTTGAAGAGGTGCTTTCTGATCTTCAGGCCGTTAGGACCAAGATAGGACATCTGCCCAGCGGAGTTGAATATAGTAAGGCTGGCCGTATAACCGTCAGTGTGGTTAAGAAGGTGTTGCAGTGTAATAAATGGACAGATGTATTAATAAAGACTTTTGGGGTCGATCTAGAAACAGCTAAATGTTTTGGCGAGAAGGGAAAATACCGCACCATCAAGCAACGACTGGATGAATTGAAAAGCCTGGCAGTGAAACTCAAGCACACCCCAAGTCAGAGTGAAGCCAAAGCCCATGGCATCGCTACAACAGTACTGCGCAAGCGGCTACAGAGTGATTGGGCAGGAGTTTGTAAGGCAGCCGGCTTGAGTCTTAAGCTCTTGCCGGAAAAGGTTCAGAGGGTTTTAGCCAGCAGAGAAGATATTATCAAAGACATTCGTAAGGTTGCCAGCCGGTTGGGCAAGACACCATCAGCGCAAGAATACAAACAGTATGGCCGCTTTACCCTCAAGCAAATCAATAAACGTATGGGCAAATGGATGCAGGTGATAAGAGAAGCAGGATTAGATCTAACCGATAGATATGATGATAAGAACTGTCCTATATATCGACCAGTGGATTACTATCTTGCCAAACTGAGGAAATTAGCTACTCAATTAGGCCATACTCCCAACAGTCAAGAGGCGAAGAAATATGGTGTTAATACTGGCCTGTTATATGGACGGTTAGGAGTAAGCTGGAGTGAAATCGTGCAGCGAGCTGGGTTGAAGGTTACCAACTTGCCGAAATATTCCAAATTCATGTTTACCAGCAATGAGCAGATACTGATAGATTTTGTGAGGGTGGCAAGGAAAATAGGACATTGGCCCAGTATGGGTGAATACAATAGCCATGGCAATTATCTAGCTGATTCAGTATTAGCACGCTTTGGAGGTCGCTGGGCAAATGTTAAGGATGCTGCTCGCCGTCAATATGATTTGGCTAGTGAGCAGCAAAAGGACATTTGAACAGAAGGGCAGGCGCATTCTTCGAGTCTTTAGGAAAGTAAAAATAGGATCAGCCTTTTAATAGTAAATTTGGTTCTAATGCTAGCAAATCCCCTATAGTCAAAACACCTAAATCAATTTTACTGTTGACTACCAACAGGAGATAAGTTACTCTCCTGTTGGTGATCAACATGAACTCAAATCAAGAGAACAAAAATGAAGTCCTGCCTGGCACACTTAACTTAATGGTCCTTAAGACCCTTGATACCCTTGGCCCACTTCACGGTTATGGTATCGCCAGACGCATCGAGCAGATTAGTGACAACCTCCTACAACTCAATCAAGGCACCATCTATCCAGCACTCTTACATCTAGAA
>JBFLVQ010000820.1:0-3953 GCA_040758525.1 Acidobacteriota bacterium | reverse complement strand
ATAATATACATACTTATACACAATAAGTAAGAAATACATGCCATCTGTGCCAAACAAGGCAGTATTTTTAAAGATAATGGATATAATAGATGGGTATGATAATGGATACGATAATAGATACGATAATAGTAAAATAATATTCACAATAATAGATACAATAATGAGTGTGACAATGGACAAGTATTTCTATTAGTGCAAATAGATTTGTTTTAAGGAGAGCGGAGAAAATGAGAATTAAATATAAAGTAGAGACCAGCTTGGTAAGAAAAGAGGTGGCATTATTTGATGATGAGGAAATGGAACTAGCAGCAGACGTGAGAGTGAGCTTTACCATACCGGAACAAACGCAACACTTGCCGCATGAAATCGAAGCACTAATAAATAAAGCAGGACAACAGTTTAAGCGATTGATGTACAAATTGGCAATGGAGTGGGCAGATGAAGATTTAATAATGGATATGGAATCAGAAAAGCAGATTCAGCGGCGAGGAAAAAAAAGCTATACCTTTAAGACGATGTTTGGCACCGTAAAAGTGGAGCGTAGTCGAGTAAAAGATAAGAAGGGCAGGACGATAATACCCGCGATGAGTTGGTGGGGGACGCCACGTCAAGTCTGTATAACAAAGGGATTGAAAGCAGCTATCTGTGATTTTGTTAGTAAGGAGTCGATCAGTGACACAGTAACAGAAATAGAGAAATGGGCAGGAGAGGAGGGGCTGATAAGCAGAAAAAGTGTGGAGAATATTCTGCAGAGGGAAGGGGCAGCATTAATAAAGGCGCAAGAAGAAAGAGCAGCATCAGTTTATGAAAAGATACCAGAAGCAAAGATATTGATAATAGAGAATAGAAAGAGTCGTCAATCAACATATCAGAAATATCTGAGCTATGATTTTGGTATGTTAGAAGACGAGCAAGCCTTGGGACAATATAGAGTGATATGGAGCTGGGATCAAGGAGAGGAAATCAAGCGTGAAGTGCCACAACGAACGATAGAGGAAGGATTGATAGTAGTGCAATTAGATGAGGTAAGAGCGCCGGCGCAAGCGCAAACAGGTAAGCGAGAGTTTTGGATATATACAGGAGTAGTGAATGCAGGAATAAAGAGATACTACTTTAGCTCAGGTAGTGCGACAAAGTTATTTTATCAAGTAGGAGCATTATTGGCAGTGTTAGGAGTGCATAAAGGAGAAAGAGGAGTCTATATTTTAGGAGATGGGGCACACTGGATACGGAGCTGGTATAGGAATTTGCCAATAACAAGGAAATCAATGGCGCTATGTTGGTTTCACTTAACGAGAGTTTGTCAGGAGCTATTAAGTAGTAGTTTTGGGAAGTTCTTAGGTGCCAAGCTAGCAAGCAAAGTTTTAAGCCGATTATGGAAAGGGGATGTTGCTACTGCACTGGCAAGGATTGCGGCAAACCAAGAGAGGGTAATAAACAAAGTAAATTTTAGGAAGTTGATGCGTTACTTAAGGGCACGCTGGCCATGGATCGTGAACTATGAGCAGCAAAAAGCAATGGGATGCTGGATAGCCAATACACAAGTAGAGAAGTATAACGATTGGGCAGTAGCAGCACGATGTAAAGGACAGGGAAGGACATGGGGAGCGGATAGCGTTAATTCAATTGCAGCAATCGAAGCAGCCCGACGTAATGGAGAGCTAGAGTATTGGCGTTATTGTGGCAGGCTGCCAGAATGGAAATAGATAGGATGAGGGGAACAGGGGAACAGTGAAGTAAGAAGCTATTTTCTTGGTTTCTTTTTATGCTTTTTGTGAGTAGGTAACTTGTGTGATTTATTCTGTAGTTTATCAGGTTGACGTCGCTGCTTAGTGGGGTTTGGCTTGGTGAGATAATCAAGTTGGATGGCAATTTTATTGATCGCGGTGAGCAATAGTTGTTGTGATACATGGATATTTTCTAATGTTTTTAAGATTGATTTAGCGAGTGAAGAATCAAATGGAGTTGTGCCCTTGACGCCTTCACGAGCAAGCAGATTAAAGCTATTAGCATTTTCTGAAGTACCAGCTTGAGAGATATTTTTATGATTAATAGAATCGAAGGCGGCTGTATTAGTTAAAATACGGTCGAGATCGGGATGATAAAATAGTCTGACTCTAGAGTCTTGTTTAGCAGGCAGAGTGCGTAGACCCAGTTCGCGTAAGCGAGCTAGTGTGCGCCAGAAAGAGCGCTCAGAAGCGATTTTGAATTTTGGTTTTAATTGACCAATTTGATCCCAAAGTAAATGGTTAAGAAAGTCGGCGGGGTTAAGATCAGACCAGTCTTGTCGATCTTGAGAACTTGGCGAAGGTATTATGGGTAGATAGTTTGTCTTATCAACAATAATGGCAAGATTTTCAATGGGCAGGTGGTCGTTATTTTCTTCTAGCGGTTCAGCTAAGTTGGGAAATAGTTTTTGGAAGATCACTTGTTCGATAGCATGTAACTTTTGTAGGTTGGCGAGTTTTCTTTGATAGCTTTCGACTCTTTGCAGTTCATATTCAAAGGGTTTGTTAGCTCTTTGTGCGCGAAATAAGTTGGAGCGAGCGTTATCCAGTGTTTGTATAGTGACAGAGATGGCGGCGTCAACGGGAGGCCGACCTGGTTGGGGGCGCCTTTCTTCTGGTAGTTCTATTAGTGCAAAGCGCTTCAATCGTGACAATCCAGGCATTGGGCTAACGGGTAATCCATTAGGTAGACGGAGAAAAGGGATGACATTTTTTTCCAGTAATTGCCAATAAGGAGAATTAAGATTTGGTGTGGTGGTGTTGAAAGCCTCTGAAATAGCTTTAATAGGGCCTGGGATCGTTATATTAAGGACTTTAATGCCAGCACGGGCATTTATATCTTCTGCAGGGAGTAAGTTGATCTCAAGACGTATTTCAGTTCCATTTTGTGGAGCTGTTATAGTCAAATCTCTGGGTATGATCTCACCATCAAGAACTGCTCCATAAATTTGTAGTGTAGAAAGCTGCTGCATACACTCTATTATTTTAGTGGCACGAGTAATGGGGGATTCAGCTTTAACTGAGAAACGAAACATAGTAAAGCAACAAGCTTTTTGGTCTCGCCAAAATAATACTAATTCATGAAGTTGTGTAATCATAAATGTGGACAAGTTTTGACTATCTTTTATCTTATCACTGGTTGAGCAATCAGAGCGAGGAATCGGCCTTGGGAAGTTGTGGCGTGATTACAAAGCTGTTGTTGAATGTGAGCAAGATCGGCTTGCTGCTGTTGAGTTAGTTGAGATTCGAGGCGGGTTAAAGCTATTAAGGGGCTTTAATGTAGATACTACTGAAATTTGGTAAGTAAGGGAAGTGGCGGCCTTTTATCCTGACAAATAAACTGAAGGTTCTTTATATAACTTCGTCATATATGACAATTATAAAATAAGGTTACGCATAAATTCTACTCTAACTAGCTTGCTCTTTTGCAAAGGGTTTCTCACTCAGCCTGCAGATAAAAGGTCGTAAAGTTGCGCGCCACTGCCGTAGCGCCAAAAGAGATCAACTCGATAATGTCCCATTATCACGCCTCCTATGCTGACAGTTTATTAGGAGATAATATGACGAATAAGTTAAGATGTCAAGAATGATTGTCAACTGCCCCGAAGTTATGTCAGTAAGTCAAGCGCAGGGGACAGGATAAGGGCAGGTAAGCGCTTGCCAGTAGGTATGGTAAGACCGCGCTTACTGCCCCACGAGTGCGCCGTGACCTTGTCAGCTTGCCAGTATGACGCCAATCCAGCCCGGTGTGAGCATGCGGGCAGCTTTTCCCGCCCTCCTTTCCTATCCCGTGAGTCCTAAGCCTTGTTGCTTTAACTGGAAATGTGCAAAAGCGTGAGTAAGGGAAGAGGGTCTGATAAGGAGAAAGGAAGAAGGAAAGGAAAAGGAAAGTTAATGATGGTGGTGAGAGGAGTGTTCAAATTGAGAAACAAAAGCAGAGAAGAG
>JBFLVQ010000819.1:0-3955 GCA_040758525.1 Acidobacteriota bacterium | reverse complement strand
GTATTCGTAACATAACTATATCTGTTCCAAGCTTGTGGGTTTGTAATACGATATGGACTTAAACCAACTGGATCAGCACTTGTAAATCGACCTAATGAATTTGAATAATACCTCGCTTGTGCGAAATCCAATCCCGTCTCATCGTCTCTCTCGTAGGTAGCAAATTTCTGACGAACATTATCAACGCCACCATAACCAGTGATAGCATTGCGTCCGCCCAATGTCGCTTCGATTATCTCACCAAAAGCATAGTAGTCCTGTCTGCGTATTACATTGCCACTACCATCTGTCACTATTCGCACCGAACCTAACTGATCACTGGTCACATACCTGGTGTCAGTGCCTTCCTTTATTGCCAGCAACCCTGTTGGTCCATAGATGTACTCCTTAGTCGGTGAACCAATCGGAGCACTGCCTTCATATTCTGCGATTAGACGACCTGCTAGATCATAAACAAACCTGGTTGAAGTTGTACCTACTGTCTTCTTGACTCTGCGTCCATTGCCATCGTAGTTGTACGTAGTCGTTACTCCATCTACCACAGCCGTGCGCATTCTATTCTCTGCATCATAGCTGTAGTTCTTGCCTATCCCTTCCTGAATCAAATTACCAGCAGGGTCGTAGACAAAGTTTGGCTCAGTAATTCGATTATTAGTTTGACTTATCTGTATCCCTTCACCTTGACCAGTTCCCGCTATTGGAGTACAACAAGTCTTGTTACCAAATCGGTCATAGATGAACGCCTGTGACCAGGAAAGGGTAGTGCCTCCTGAATTCATACTCGCTTTGCGAATGCGATGGTTTAAGGAATCAGCGATATGTATGTTATTGCTCTCAAGGATTCGCACTCCAAAAGGATTGTTCAAGTTTGCTGAAGCTGGTGGAATATTATCGCCATTGTAGCCAGCCGTGCCCGTACCTACCACCGTTGAAATTATTCCTGTTGTTGCATCTATTTTACGTATACGATTATTGCCTGAATCAGCAATAAATATATTATCTGATGAGTCAACCGCTACTCCTGAAGGCCCACTCAATTGTGCCGCTGTAGCAAAGATGCCATCACCATTGTAACCATCTGTTCCTGTACCAGCGATAGTTGTAATTATATTGGTAAGCGCATCTATTTTACGTATGCGGCTGTTGCTGAAATCTGCAATGTATATGTTGCCAGCAGAGTCAAGCGCAACATCTTGAGGGTTATTTAGCTGAGCAGTATTGGCAGGTATGCCATCACCATTGTAGCCGCTTGTCCCTGTACCAGCAATGACAGAAACTGTTCCAGAAGTATCGACCTTGAATACCCTATCGCTATCTACTTCACCAACTACAGAAGGATCACCAAAATATACATTACTTGTCGTATCAACGGCTATACCGGCCGGACCAAGTAATCCGTCCGATAAATCAGCAACCACATCAATTAAAGTACCATTCAGATCTGTTTTCAGAACTCGCAGATTAGCACTATCAGATATATAGAGTACATTACCATGCACTAGTACTCCCCCGATTCCCTGACTTCCAGGGTTAGCATAGGTTGTGCTGATTATTCCACCAGGAGTGACTTTTCTTACATGCTCACCTTCCCCAATATAGAGATTCCCAGAAGCATCGATAGAAAGACCTCCACCCGGAGTGTTTAATTGTGCTGCTGTTGCTGGTCCACCATCTCCACTAAATCCTTGTGTGCCATTGCCAGCAATTGTTGTAATTACTCCACTAAACGCAAATTCTTTTGCTAGTTTGACTCTGTTGAGTTCATCATACTCAAAATCTTGCTCAATAGGATTACTACTACTACCAGGTGTAATGGTTAAACGCCCAATATTGCCATTGTTCTTGGTTTGGTCAAGAACTGTGCCAGATCCTAAAGAGTCCATCCAGCGACCATAATCATAAGCCAGATTGAGTCTCTGTTGACCTCCTGCTGTTGTTCCTAAAGAGATACTGACTGGCTGCAAGCGGTTGTTGTAATTAATCGTATGATAGAGGCTGTTGCCTAACTGCTGCTGCTTCAATCCTCCAGCCGCACTATATTCACCTACATCTGTATAGGTTATCCCGCTTCTCACAATGGTATCAACCTGTCCTGCAACATTGTAGCTGGTCTGTGTGTTAACAGCATTGGGATGATATGTCTCTAATGTTAGTAAGCTTGCTTCATTATAACTAGCCGAGCTTTGATAATGCTGTCCATCCAGTAACTGACTGCTATGGATTAACCTTCCTCCTACCCCATAACCATAGTAGCTACCTGTCTCACCCTGACTGGCTATGGCGCTGGTGGTAATGGCTACCAATCGCCCTAATGCTGCTCCTCGATCAAATGGCGGTGGCGGTAAAGATGCTATGTTGGCATTGTCATAGTGATAAGTCACGACTGGATTAATCGAGGTATCTGGATAACTCTTGGTGCGTATACGATTGAGCTCATCATAAGTGTAATTGACTCTTCCTATGGTTGCTCCACGAGCATCTGTGCGAGTGAGCAGATTCGAAGCAGCATCATAGCTGTAACTGGTTGTGCCACTCTCTGGCGCAGAGGCAGTTGTCAACCGACTTAGTGCATCATATACAAATGTTCTTACTTGAGAGCCTTGGATGACAGTCTTCAAATTGCTACGGGCATCATATTCGTAGCTGGTAACCAGGCTCAATCCACCACCAGAGTCTGGTTCTGTTACTTCTATCAATCGTCCTAACACATCGCTAGTACTCTTCCTCTGCTTGAGCGCTTGATCTGTTACTGTAACAGTTGTCCCTTGATAGATTGTCGTTACCTCTCCTGAGCAACCAGGCGCAGTACAGGTTGTTTGTGTCTCACTATCATAGCTGGCAACACTGACTACTCTTCCCAATCCATCAAACTTGGTTCTGGTCCAGCCATCTGTATTTGCGGTGATAGTACGTCGTGGGTTCGATACCAGGAAAGCTCTCCCTATCCCATCATAGCGGGTCTCGCTATAGACTATTGCTCCACTGCCTGCATCATTACGCTCGGATTTGATTGGTTTAAGCAATCCATCAAAGTAGCTAGTTGAGATTAGATCTCGTGAAGCATCCAGTTGAGTCTCACTACGCACCCAGGATGGATAAGTAGTTGGTGGACTATAGAAGTAGTCTGTGCGTCCTAATCCTGTTGGTCTGATCTCTGCTGTTAAACGGTCCAGCAAGTCATTATATTGATAGGTTACTGTTTCGCTTGGATTGAATCCTGTGCTGGATTTGAGCAGACCAGTATGAAGATCATAATCCTGACTACTGGTTAGCGTCAGGATTCCGCTACCATCAGACTTGGTTACCTGTTGTGTAGTTGATGTAGGATAAGCAAAGTTAAACTGTTGAGCATAATCGATACTCTTGGAGTGTAGAGAGTTTACTGAGCTAGCCAATGGACCAAGTATTTTTACAACATTACCAGCAATATCATAATGGAAGTGAGTAGGCGCAGGTTGTGAGCCATTTGCTCCATTATTCACCTTGGTCAAATTACCTCGTAAGATACGTCCTGTTCCATAGCCAGTTGCTCTGCTAGTATCGTTAGGTGCAAATGGACGATCTAGCAGGCCGCTATTCAGACCACCATTATAATTGTCATATTCATACTCTGTGCGACTCTCGGCATTCTGCACAGGAATAGAGAGATCTTTCTTAATTATTTCTGATGTTATTAGCGAACGCATATGCACATCAGCATTGGTCTGATAGTTGACACCATTATGCATGCTTAAAAATGTCCGCTCTATATCTCGTATCTGTGGACCACGCTGATTTGTCCCTGCTGTGCCAAAGTCATAGACTCGTTCTGTAGTAACATTGTTATAGACTGATCTTTTCCAACTAACGATAAGCTATTGATAGAGATAAACTAGGTCTCCGAACCCTGTGAAAATGGTAAAGGAGACCTAGTTATGGAACTAAAAGCACAGCTCACATACTATCAAGGGATTTT
>JBFLVQ010000818.1:0-3957 GCA_040758525.1 Acidobacteriota bacterium | reverse complement strand
AATTAATAATCATTTCAATCAAGAAGAACAAGAGAGTTTAGTAACAGGTAGCGAGCGGTATACTAGTTGCCTGTTATTAAATCCTAAAGGCTTTTTAATGTCTCAATTTACTCTGTCAAATTAGTAGCTTTAAGGAGAATCAAGAATGTTTCAGAGTAAGAGTAAGATAGATAGATCCTGGCTAATGATTGCCGCTCTCAGCGCCGGTGCTTTGTTAACAGTGCGACAATTGGTGCGATGGTGGCGTGAATACAATCTGCACGATAAGACTGTACTGATTACAGGCGGCTCAAGAGGATTAGGACTGGTTATGGCACGACAATTTGTGCAGAAAGGAGCGAAGGTAGCAATCTGCGCACGTGATGAAACTGAATTGTTGCGTGCACAGGATGATCTAGTAAGGCAGGGTGGCGAAGTATTGACAGTAGTGTGTGATGTAACTAGCAAACAAGATGTCTACCGTATGGTTGCAAAAGTACTAACTCATTTTGGTCATATAGATGTGCTTGTTAACAATGCCGGGACGATTGCCGTTGGGCCTATGGAAGTGATGACACAACAGGATTATGAGGAAGCAATGAAGATTCACTTCTGGGCGCCTTTCTATACAACATTGGCGGTACTTCCAGAAATGCGTCGGCGTCGTAATGGGCGTATTGTGAACATCTCATCAATTGGTGGCAAACTAAGCGTGCCACACTTGCTGCCCTATAGCGCAAGCAAGTTTGCTCTAGTGGGATTCTCAGAGGGCTTGCGTGCTGAGCTTGCCAAAGATGGTATTGTCGTAACAACAGTCTGTCCAGGTTTAATGCGTACTGGCAGTCCTCGTAATGCTTTCTTCAAGGGACAGCACCAGGCTGAGTACACCTGGTTTAGTATTAGCGACGCATTACCATTTATTTCTATGAGTGCAGAACGCGCTGCCAGTCAGATTATCAAAGCTTGTCAACACGGTGATGCAGAAGTAGTACTTACATTGCCAGCCAAGTTGGCTACGCTCTTGCATGGTATTTTCCCTGGGTTCACAGAGGATATGCTCGGTTTTATCAATAAGCTACTACCTGCGCCAGGTGGAATCGGCAGTCAGCGTGCAAAGGGTGCAGAGAGTTATACTGATCTCTCTCCATCCTGGCTAACAACATTAAGCGATCAGGCTGCAGAACGGAACAATGAAGTAGCATAAGTGAAGGATGTCTGAAATTAAACGAGTAGGTGATCTAGAGATTGAAGAGGATTTAAACTTCCAACACCATAGTTGGAAGATAGAGCGTATCGGTTGGGTAATGATGTTTCTGTTAGTGTTAGCAGAACTACTCGGACTACTTGGATCAGGACCACTTAGTAAAGCGATTGTCGGCAGTAAGAATGGGCCGCTAAGTATAGAGTATAAACGTTTCGAACGTTTCCGTACGGTGACAGAGTTGAGGTTTTATCTCAATACAGATACAGCAGGAGAAGAAAGAGAGTATATTTGGTTTAACCGTGATTACCTACGGGAGATTGAAATCCATGAAATAGCTCCTACACCGGATCGTGTTGAACTTAGATCAGATCGTGTGACTTATGTATTCCGGACAACCGATAGGCATCGGCCTGCCTTGATCAAATTTTCTCTTGAGCCGATGAAGATCGGGATACTGCATGGAATGGCAGGACTAAATAACGATCAAGCACTCGTCTTCAGCCAATATGTCTATCCTTAATCAAAAGGCGATAGCTTAAAATGAGGAGACTATGAATGCAGTATTACGGGTTGTTACTATTTATGTTTTCTTGCTGATTATTTTTCGTATCTCTGGTAAACGCGCGTTGGGCCAGCTTACTACTTTCGATCTCGTACTACTATTAATTATCAGTGAGACGACACAAAATGCGTTAGTAGGAACTGACTATTCAGTTACTAATGCCATTATATTGATCACCACATTTGTTGGGATCGATATAGGGTTATCATTGTGGAAACATCGATCGCCACGATTGGAAAAGTTGTTAGATGGTGTTCCGCTTATTATTGTAGAGAATGGTCGCTTGCTCAAAGAGAGAATGGACAAAGAACGGATAGATGAAAGCGATATTCTCACTGCAGCACGCGAACTGCACGGACTAGAACGATTGGATCAGATCAAGTATGCTGTGTTAGAACGCAATGGTGATATATCGATCATTCCTAAGCAATAGTCTCTGCTAAATGGATCTTTGCTACAGAGCCTGCAAGGCTCTGTAGCAAAAAGATCTTTACCGTCTTCCTGAATTGAGCAGGCGTAGCAAGGCAAGAAAGATATTGAAGGCATCCAGGTAGATGGAAAGTGCACCTGCTATGTACTCGTTAGTAGGATAACGGCGAATGATATTCGACGTATCATATAGCACATAACCTGAGAAGAGTAATAACGAGCCGGCTGCCAACGCAAAGCCGAGCGCACTTGAGCCAACTAACAACATATTGAGGAGTCCCGCCAGCACAACGATGATCAAACCTGTTACCAGCAACCCACGTAGGAAACTGAAGTCACGTTTGGAGATAAAGACATAGGCCGTCAATCCACCGAAGATACCAACCGTAAGTATACCAGCCTGTAGTATAGAGACAGGATTTCTAACAGCAATAATAGCCATCCCAGGTGAGATGAGTACACCAGTTAGTGTGGTAAAACCAAAGAGCGCTAACACATTGATACCACGTACATGGCGTAGCGCTTGTGCTGCCATTACACCACCAATTAGGGTGAAAAAGGCAATCCAGTAATGTTGTACTATCGCAATCATTAATGAGGGGAAGAGAAACCCTATACCTACGCCACCAATGGCAAAGAGCGTTCCGGCAAAGAAGAGCGCATAGACTTTACGGACAAAGCTCATTCGCTCAGCAACACTCACTTCTGCAGCGGTAAGGGTTCGTGGAGCAGTTGTTCCTTGAGACCACACTTGAGATTGGGAGTAACGTTGATCCTGATATTGAAAATCGCTCATAAAATCTCCTCATTGAGGTTAGAAAACTCGCTCAGCGAATGTCGCGCAACCTGCGCAAACTCCCTGATATCGTAGAGCTCAAAATAGAGTATACACGATCAACACGATTAAAGTAATATTGTGTGGTCACCTTTGCGGCCAGGAGGGATGATAGTTTGGACCGCAGTCTCTATTTGTGGAACGGGCAGGCGCTACTGTTGGGAGAGGCGATCGATACTACTCCACACCAGCATCATGCCTTGCAGTTATCGATCGGACTGAACGGAGTTTTTCATCTGCGCACTAGCAGACAGGAGCAGTGGCGACAGTTGAGAATAGCAATAATTGGTTGTGATCAGCCACATCAACTTGATACTAGTGGTACCACGGTCGCGCTCTTGTTCTTTGATCCTGAAGGTGAAAAAGCACGACAACTCTACCGGCAAATAGATAGTGTTGAGACCATTCAACTCTCACTACTCGATCCCTTTATTAAACAGCTAGATGATTGCCGACAGAGCCATGATAACTGTCAGCGTGCTGCTGAGATCATTAATGATCTAGTAGGTTCACTAGTTGGTACAAAAACATCTATTCCTAAGCTTGATACACGTGTCATCAAAGCACTGGATATTATCAATTCGCTTGAAGATCGACGCATTTCTGCATGCCAACTGGCCACTCGGATAGCTCTTTCCGAAAGCCGTCTAAGCCATCTGTTCCGTGCCCAGACAGGCTTGCCGATCCGGCGCTATCTACTTTGGCTAAGATTACGAGATGCTATCAATGAGATAGCGCGCGGTCTCTCCCTCACAGCTGCAGCCCACCAGGCAGGTTTTGCTGATGCGCCACATATGACACGAACCTTTCGGCAGATGTTTGGTATCAATCCTGCCGGTCTTTTTAAAAGTAGCCGGTTTATTCAAGTAAATTTTTGCTCTTAGAGCTAACCTCTTATGCATGTCCAGCAATGGGTGATTCAATGCTATGGAGTCGATTTATGGAGCA
>JBFLVQ010000817.1:0-3961 GCA_040758525.1 Acidobacteriota bacterium | reverse complement strand
AGTAGAGACAACTGCACCACGGTCGCGCCGCTTACGTGGGCTGATACAAACAATGATAGGGCTAGGCGCGCTTACTCTACTGCTGATACGTGCCGATTTCAATGAGATCACTCGTATTATGACACGAGTTGATCCATTGATGCTGTTACTAGCAATGCTCCTCAATCTTGTGATGGTCTATCTGATGGCGCTACGCTGGCGGCAATTGATATATGTGAAGTACCCTCAGGTAGACAGCCTTATGCTTTTTCGTCAATATCTGATCGGACTGTTCTTCAATCTCTTCACACCTGGCGCAGTAGGCGGTGACTTTGCTCGATTGCTTGGCGTAGGTAAGGCGGTAGGTGATCGTAGCTTTATCTTTGCTACATTAGTGCTAGAACGCCTGGTCGGCCTCTATGGACTAGTACTAGCTGGTATTGGCGGTATTTATATTGGGCGTGCCTATCTTGCCAATCCTCACAGTTACTATACAATTGCTGCGGTTATGCTGATTGGGCTGTTGTTCGCTAGCACGGTTCTAAGCAAACGTATGCTAGGCTTAGGTGTAAATGTAGCCGTAGCATTAGAAGCAAGAATTGGGCGTAAGTTAATTAGTGACGCATTGAGTCGCATCACCATTCAGCTTGGGATCTTTCCACAACGTTATGATGTGATTGCTGCTGGTGTTATCTATACACTGTTGATCCGATTGGTATGGGTGCTCTCTTGTTGGATGGTAGCGCAGGCACTTGGACTGGCACTACCGTTTTCGATCTTAACAGCTTTTATTACGATCGTAGATATTGCGCGTATGGTACCGATCGCACCAGCTAATGGTTTGGGAGTGCGTGAATACCTGCTGGTGCTGCTGCTTGCGCAGATAGGTATATCGACTAGCGAAGCATTACTCTTCTCTTTTACTGCCTACTTGATGCTGACATTTAACGGGTTGATTGGTGGTCTGCTCTATAGTGTAGGTGGAGCGGTTTCCTACCGTGAGCAATAAAAGCTAAATAAAATCCATACTCGTCACTATTCTGTATATCCTGGTATAATAGTTTGCCCGTTTCTGTTTATATATCGGGAAAAATTTATGAATAAACTAGGGGAAGATTCAGATCTATCCTCACAATTGAATAATAGCGAAGACGCAACGAAATTCTTCTTAGGCGCTCGCTCGGCGCTTAAAGTAGGCGATATGCGAGCCGCTGAGCGACTATTACGGCGTGCCCTAGAGTTATCACCAAAAAACTACAACTATCTGCTGGCACTGGCACGCTTACTTGTACAAGCAAACAAGTGTGAGGCAGAGACTGAAGAGTTGTTAATTCAAGCCAGCCAGATCAATGTTACGGCAGTTGAACCACGCCTGCTACTGGCAACCATGTATGAGAAGTTAGGCAAGGTTAGCCTTGCAATGGTGATCCTTAAAGGGGTGCTCAACATTGATACAACAAATTTTATTGCCATGCGTAAGCTGGGCCAACTTAACTTGCCTGCACCCACTGATGCTAATCTAGAAAATTTTCGCCAGCAGATTATTCGCCAACTTACCCATGATCAACCCCTCTTTGATGTTTTTCCCAGCGTTTACGTAGATCTACCATTGCCAGCACCAACTTCACCATCAATACCAGTAGTAACAGCTCCATTAGTGCAAGATCAAATACCTCCTCGACAAGAGGCGGTAATTGAGGAGGCGCTCGCCAACTTTGAGGATCGCCAGACACCATCCTTGCCGATAGAGATAGATTTAACCAAAGCTGCCGATGAGATAGAATCGCCCATTGCCAATCTGCAGATAGATGATCCAGAAATAACTAACTACATGGCCAGCCTTGCCATAGTAGAGTCAATACGGGTAGAGATTACCGAGTCGCTACCCTCCTTTATTCCTGAGCTGGAAGATCCTGAAGTAGATCTCCCTAAAGCCAGGCTTGATGTTGATGAATTAGGCGAGCAGATCGAAGATGCTCTGGTAACCTTGGATGTTGATGAAGTATTGGCAATCATTCGTCAATTCTTCTTTGCGGTAGAGGCACGACTGGGTCGTGAAAGCGCTTTGCTACTGCTCAAACGCTCGAAATCACAACTTGAAATTATCTATCCTGCGCTTGATGAATTTGAGATCATGGAGTTACTACCGATCGTCGAATTTATCTCCAACGATCAATTCATTAGTGCGCGAACACTGTTTGCGCTCACTACCTGGATGTATCTATATATTACTCTATTGGCTGAGACTGCACAGAGTAGCGAAGCCCGCGAACAAGCGCTTGAGGAGGCTATGCCAACCGGCAATGGGCGTGAAGAGGCGCTCTTTATCAGCCAATTTGCTAATATTCAAATCTGATATTTGCTAATCTTGGGGTGTTTGATGAGGATTATTTTAGCCATACTGATGTTTTTGCTAGTTGCTGTGCCAATACTCCTGCTACTTGTACGCTGGGCACAACGCCGACATTTGCTGGATATGATGCAGTCAGAAGGAATGCTACGGCGCGCTCGTGGCATACGTACTGCGATCTGTCTCTTTACTTCAGAAAAGCAGCAATGGATTGAGGTTGAACTCTTCTTGAGCAATAGTCGTATCTGTGCTTTCCGATCGCTATTACATCCACCGTTTATACATGTGCCGTTTCAGGATTCAGCCCTTGAAATAACACTGGCGGCTGGTACAGATGAACAGAAGCGTTCTTATTTAGGGCTAGGGGCACTCGCCAAACAGGGTGAAGTACGTTTTTTCCTGCCAGATGCGCGTGAGTGGCTATGTGATATTGAACGACTGACGAATCGTTGTAGCCCAACTACTTGTGAGAACTATGATCCAGCCGTATGTGGTGAATGTCCGATTGGCGCGCCTCAAGCAGCTACTTCTGCACGATAACCAAGCTGAGAGATCTTCTCTACGATCATCTCTGGCTTTACGGTCTGTTCATCATAATCTACCCAAGCACGCCCAGCGGCGAAATCCACGCCAATTTTGTGTACTCCGGGCAATTCGCTGAGTTCTTCTTCAATCAGGCTTTTACAAGAGAGACAATGCATTCCTTTAACAGCAAAATTAGTAAGCATATCGATCCCCTTCGGTAAAAGATTTAGAGTTAAGACAGCTATTATGCCAAAAGTCAGATTATCCCCTGTAGCCAACTCGGCAGGTCTATAACAGGCACATCCTTTGCTCAAAAAATAGCACAAGATCAATTAAATTCTCATGGAGACAGGGTAATGACAATGAATAAAAGAGCTTTACAACGTTACTCAATACTATTAGGGCTACTCAGCACTTTCTATCTGTTGCTAGTAAGCGTATCAGCACAGGACGGTGATAATCACCTAACTTTCACTGGTATACTAAAACTACAGGAAGGCCCCTCTATTTGCCAGCAAGGTCGTTTCGAACTGCATGACTGCCAAAATAACCTTGTTATCAGGGTCACGGAAACAGATACAGGTCCAGATTTAGACACCCTGGTAGGCCAATATGTGGAATTATGTGGTCCAGATGTTGGAGTAGAATGTCGTGTGATTGCTGCTAAAGAAGCGAAAGCACAGAACAATCCCTGCAATGATCAGAGTAATATCTTCCGCGAAGGTGTGCTAGCCTTTCAGGAAGGTCCTAACACTTGTCTACAAGGCCGCTTTGAACTACGTAACTGTGATAGCAATAGAATCGTACTGCTCAGCGAATCCGAGAACGGTCCGAATTTAGAGCAACTGGTTGGTCAATATGTACGTTTACGTGGCCCAAATGTTGGTGTTGAATGCCTAGTAATTAGTCCTACTGAGGTAACCGTGTTGCCAAATATCTGTGTTAACCCACCTAGACTACATCCACGTGAAGGTATTGTACAAGTAGATGCCAACGGGCGCTTTGTCTTAGTCGATTGCCAGAACAATATACGGCTAGAATTAGTCGTAAATCCTAATGTGATCGACATGTCAAGTATGATTGGCCAATTTGTACGTGTAAAGGGCC
>JBFLVQ010000816.1:0-3970 GCA_040758525.1 Acidobacteriota bacterium | reverse complement strand
GTTTTGAAAAGACGGCGCAGATAGTTCTTCTTTAAGACTCTTTCCTCTAAGATAGCAGATCACCAAATTAGCTGAAGGAGCAGATATGAGAGCAGTTATTTTCCGCGATCATGGTGGTGTGGACCGACTAGAATTTACCGAAGTATCAGATCCTAAGATTAAGGCTAATGAAGTACTGGTTGAAGTGCGCGCCTGTGCTCTTAACCACCTAGATATATGGACACGTACAGGGCTGCCTGGACTGAAAGCAGAGATGCCACACATACTCGGGTCCGATATTGCTGGTGTAGTATGTGAGGTAGGCGAACTGGTTAGACATATCAAACCAGGACAAGCAGTGATGTTACAGCCAGGGGTCAGTTGTGGTCACTGCAATGCCTGTCTAGCTGGTAATGATAATCTCTGTCTTGAATATGATATTTTGGGTCATAGACGTCAGGGTGGGTATGCTGAGTTAGTAGCAGTACCGGCGGAAAATGTAATTGCGAAACCAACCAATCTTGATTTCAACCAAGCTGCTGCTGTGCCACTAGTTTTTCTGACTGCCTGGCATATGCTGGTAGGACGGGTCAATCTACGTGCTGGAGAAGATCTACTAGTGCTTGCTGCTGGTAGCGGGGTAGGCTCGGCAGCAATTCAACTTGGTAAGTTGCTGGGCGCACGTGTTATTGCTACTGCCAGTACTGATGAGAAACTGGCACGCGCTCGTGAATTGGGTGCAGATGATGTAATCAACTATGAGAAAGAGGATTTTGCTGTTGCAGTACGCACCCTTACCAGTAAGAAAGGGGTAGAGGTCGTTTTTGAACATACTGGCTCACAGACCTGGCCTAAGAGCGTGGCAGCACTAGCGCGCGGCGGCCGTCTGGTTACCTGTGGCGCCACTTCTGGTTATGAAGCGATTACTGATCTACGTGCTCTGTTTGCCAAACACCTTACCTTCTATGGTTCGTTTATGGGTAGCAAGGCAGAGTTGTTACAAGTATTGAAATTCTTTGAGCAAGGTAGACTGCGGCCTGTTGTTGATCAAGTAATGCCGCTTAATGACGCTCGTGCTGCGCATGAGCGTATGATGGAACGTCATCAGTTTGGTAAGATCGTACTCAATCCCTAAGCTTACTACTGGGCAGAGCTAGACAGTTGTCGTGCTGCTAACTTAAAATGAAAGCAGCTTGGGAGCCTACTTGTGCGACGATTCAGTAGCGAGCAACGCCAACTAGTTTGTGAAACCACTGCCTTGGCGCAAAGCCTAGTAAGCCACTATTATGTGTTGGCGCCTCGCGAATGGGCAGGTATGCGTTATGAGGTAAGAACACAGACTGAGCTTGAGCCAATCGAATTGCTTGATACTGTACTAGCACAGGTGATCTGTTATGAGTATGTTAAACGGGTCGGCCAACAAGTTCTCGAACAAGGAGATCTATATCGTATCTGCTTACAAGACAACCGTATTCTTGCTACTTTAGCAGGAGGTTGTGAACTTGATCTAGCCAGTCTACTACTTTATGTGCTTACCCATGAGTTGGTGCATGTAGTGCGATTTGGTCAGCACCTACAGCGACTAGATCTCTCATTTGAAGAGCGTGTTGGTGAAGAGCAGAGCGTAGATCTTATCACACAACGTATAGTCGGGTTTTCACCTGGAGAAGAGACGACACGTAATCTATGGCTACTTCCTAGATATTCTAGAATGGCCCGTCATGCTTGAAAAGTAATCGGGTTTTCGGAACATTTTCCTACCATAAGCGTGCAATCCGCATGTATAGATCCCAAAACAATTGGCCAACAGGGAGGAGACGTATGCTTAAGCGAACGGATCTGAGTCTAGTTATCCTACTCAGCCTGCTAATGGGCGGGAGTGCAAATGCACTGGCACAATCTTGCCAGACTGCTCCTAAAGCGGATAAGCAGGGGAAGGCGGAAAAGCCTGAGAAGATTAGAAAGAGAGGGTTTTTTGCTGGATATTTGGGCGATAAGAAGCTAGGTATAGTAGCCGAGCAGTATTATTCTAATAGCGATGACCATAAACGTGGAGTTGTGGTACATAAAGTTATTAATGGTACGCCAGCCGAACGCGCCGGACTCAAATCAGGGGATCGTATTGTTGAGATCGAAGGTCAGTCGATCGAATCTATACAGGATCTGCGGCGTAAGCTGAGAGAGTTAGATTATGGCAAAGCCACTTCTATACGGGTTGTACGAGATGGCGTAGATCAGCAACTCAGTTTCACTTTGGAAAAATCTCCAGATCCTTCCCGATATTACGAGCAAACCCGTCGTGCCTTTGAAAGAGCACGTGGTCGTATGGAAGATCAGCAGAAAGCGTATAAGAAGTGGCGTCTGCCTAGTAACTACTTGAATTTCTATCTATTAGGTGATAGGGGTCGGCTTGGTATTAGTGCCCAGAGCCTAACTGAACAATTGGGTCGATATTTTGGTGTAGAGAAGGGGCGCGGTATCCTGGTCACTTCGGTAAAGCAAGATAGTCCTGCCGCTAAGGCTGGTATTAAAGCTGGTGATTGTATTATCGAGGTTAATGGCGTAGCGATTACTAACTCTCAAGATTTGCGTGAGCAATTGCGCAAGATCGAGTCAGGCGAAGTACGTATTACATTGGTGCGCGAGCGCGAGAAACTTGAGTTACGTCCTATCCTTGAACCACGTGATAAGAGTCACCATTTTGCTCCAGAGATGGCAGAATTAGAGTTTGATTTATCAGCGATGCCTGAGTTTCCTGAGGTAGCGGCTCCCAATATCGTTATCCCTGAATTTAATTTTGAGCCTGGTGAATCAGAATTTTACGATTGGGAGTTTGATAATGATGCTGATGATGTTGAGAAGCAGTAACGCTGCCAAATAGATAGTTACGGGAGAATTTATCGAAGGGTGAGTGGGGTTTAAAAACACTTGCCCTTAACTATTTTATAGGAAAAGCGATTTGAAAACCCTGCAATTGAATTGCGGGGATGAAAAATCGTATCGTGCGAAAGCGCGATAATAGCCGCATAAATACAGGCAGTTTCATGGAATAGAATTACTAACAATGGTATAATTTGAGTATGAAGAAAGCCTTCAAATATCGTATTGAGACATCTCGTGCTGTCGAGCGGAAGTTGGAAGCAACACTCGATATTTGCCGAGAGTTGTACAACGGGGCTTTGCAAGAAAGACGAGATGCTTACAAGCTGGCTGGCAAGTCTATCAACTATCATGCTCAAGCTGTGCAATTGCCAGAGATCAAAGAGATTCGCTGCGATGTTGACACTGTACATAGTCAAGTTCTACAAGAAACTTTGAAACGCTTGCGACGTGCTTTTGATGGATTCTTCCGGCGTATCAAAGAGGGTTCTACCCCAGGATACCCACGCTTCAAAGGTAAGGCTCGCTATGATTCTTTCACATATCCACAAGGTGGATGGAAGTTGGCAGGTGATAAGCTCACTCTCTCTAAGATCGGTAGTATGCGAGTGCGTCTTTCACGCTCGATTGAAGGTAAGATCAAGACGGTAACTATCAAGCGAGAGACCGACAAATGGTATGTAGTATTTTCTTGTGAAGTGGAAAGCCAAGCCATTGCTAGCACAGGTAAAGCGATTGCCATTGATGTCAACCTTGAGAACTTCTATACCGACCATACTGGCAAAAAGGTAGATAATCCTAAACACTTAAGAAAGTCTGAGAACAAACTCAAGAAAGCGCAGAAAAAACTTTCGCGCAAAAAGAAAGGGTCTCGACACTGGCAGCGAGCCAGGCAAAAAGTGGCACGCATCCATACCAAGATTAAGAATCAGCGCAAGGATTTTGCTCATAAGCAATCGAGAAAGATCGTCAACAATAACGACCTAATCTTCTATGAAAATCTCAACATTAAAGGGATGGTGCACAACCATCAGCTAGCTAAAAGTATCAGTGATGTAGGATGGGGAATGTTCTTTGATATGCTGGACTATAAAGCGGCAGATGCTAATAA
>JBFLVQ010000815.1:0-3983 GCA_040758525.1 Acidobacteriota bacterium | reverse complement strand
CATTTATGCTAATCTTCACATACAGGTAGGCCCACTTACAGCTTTAATACTTACCTACTTTTTTTTAGGAATGATTATCTTTGCTTGCTTTATTTATCGATCTTTCGGTAGATCGGAGATGGAAGAGCGATGAATGGGAGTCGGGGAAGGAAAACCTGATAAGAGGCAGGAAAAGTGAGGGATCAGGGTTTAGAATACAATTCAAGATAAGTATCGATGAATTTGAGGATGAAATCTTGATGCTTACGAAGTAAACGATACACACTTCATCAATGCGAGCTACAAGAAGCGGTACTTTTGAACAAGTAAACTATTTGTGGTTAGCTCTGCTAACCTTCCTTTTGACCATAGGCTTAATTTTAGGAGAGCTGCTAGCAATCTTATTATTAAGCTTCTTCAGCGTTGCAAGTATCTGGCTATTCAACTGATTGGTTTGCGCGAACTGCGAGATGACTTCGAGAGCTTTAGCGAAAGAATCGGCTTGAGCAGCAATAGTAGGGAATTGGCTAAAGAAAGATTCAGCTCTCACAATGAAAGCGTTCATTGCTCTATCCATAGAATCTTGCTGACGAGACACCTTCAACAGACTGTCTTGCAAAGCACCAATCTGATTAGTGAGGGCCTGCAGTGTAGCTTGAAGCAATCTATCTAGCTTATCAATGGACATTACTATAACATCTATTTGTTTGTTCGCAGACTTCCCCAATCTTTCAGCTAGCAGAGATGAGCTGGTAGGGATATAGGATGAGGTGGCCTGGTTGCTCTAATACATCCTATCAATAACTACTAGCGCATTAATACGAAATGCAAAAACTACCCTTTTGTATTATCATTGACCATATATCCTAATAGGTATAATCAAAAGCCATTCTGTTCCAGCAATATAAGTTAGTCTGTTATTTCAATTACTGGACTCAACACTACATTTTAGCACTATAAGTTCGCAGTTATAGCTGATAAACGCTACCCATAGTAAGCAAGGAGCAAGAGCCTATGTTATTAGCCTATCGACAAGTGTGGATAGTTTCATTTGCATTGTTAAGCATACTAATAATGTTGTTGCCATTGTCACCAACAAAAGCAGATCAAAACTTGCCTTCAGTACAAGAGAGAGCAGATTCAAATATAGAGCCTGTAGTGCTAGAGCAGGGTAAGCGAATTGAACGAGAGTTGGCTGGAGGTGAAGCTCACTCTTATGAGATTAAACTCACAGCAGGACAGTTTCTCCAGGTTGTAGTGGAGCAGAAAGGAGTTGATGTAGTAGCCATACTTTTTGATCCGGACAGCAAAAAGCTTGTAGAAGTAAATAGTCCGAACGTTACACAAGGCTCAGAAACGGTTTTGACTGTTACAGAAATGACAGGTACGTATCACCTTGAGGTGCGTTCATTAAGGAAAACGGCTCCTGCCGGACGCTATGAGATAAAGATTGCAGAACTGCGTACTACCATGGCTCAGGATAAGGAGCGCGTTGCTGCTCATCAGATATTTGCTGAAGGAGAGTTACTACGAGCGAACGGAAGCGCAGAGTCATTGCAAAAAGCTATTGAGAAGTATCAGCAGGCATTGCAGGTCTTTCAAGCTATTCACGACCGTGATGGGGAGGTAGCTGCACTCCATAATATTGGTTTTACTTATAATTTATTAGGAAAACATACGACCGCACTAGATTATCTTAAGAGAGCAGTACTACTCAGAAAAGACATTGGGGATAAATATGCAGAAGCAACTACACTCAACACTATAGGCTTTGCTTATTACTCACAAGGAGATCTGGAGAAAGCTCTAGATTACTACAAACAATCACTGATACTTAGAAGAGCTATTAATGACCATGGTGGAGAGGCAAGAACACTCAACAATATGGGTTTAGTTTATAACCTACAAGGAGATTTGGAGAAAGCATTAGATTGTTATCGTCAAGCATTGCCAATGATAAAAGAGGCTGGTGATACTGATGCAGAGGCAGCTACACTCAACAATATAGGTTCCATTTATAACTCTCTAGGAGAAAAAGAGATTGCACTGGGTTACTACAAGCAGGTGCAATCAATCGTAGGTGGTAATAATCCTCGTGGAGAAGCATATACGCTCAACAATATGGGTTCAATTTATAGCTCGCTAGGAAGGCAGCAAGAAGCACTGGATTGTTTTAATCAAGCGCGTCCGATCATGAAAAATATTGGTGAACGGCGTGGAGAAGCATATACACTCAACAATATAGGTTTAGTTTATAACTCTCTAGGGGCAACAGAAAAGGCACTGGATTGCTTCAATCAAGCAAGTTTGTACATGAATGATATTAAGGATTATAGGGGAGTAGCAGCTACGCTCAATAATATTGGTGCAGTTTATTACTCATTAGGACAAACGGAGAAAGCATTAGGTTACTATAATCAAGCATTGTTGATCGTACAAGATGTTAAGGACCGTAGTGGAGAGGCATATACGCTCAACAATATTGGCTCAGTTTATAACTTGTTAGGAGAAAGGCAGAAAGCACTGAATTACTACAATCAAGCGTTAATGATCAGGAAAGATATTAAGGACCGTAGTGGAGAGGCATATACGCTCAACAATATTGGCTCAATTTATTATTCATTAAAAGAAGAGCAAAAAGCATTGGATTGCTACAAAAAAGCACTTGTACTAATGAAAGATGTTGGTGATCGTAGCGGAGAAGCAAAAGTAATTTATAACTTAGCAAGATTTGAACGGGATCAGAATAATCTAGTTGAAGCGCAGGCCAAAGTAGAAGCAGCCATTAAATTATCAGAAAGCATTCGTATTAGCGTTATCAATCAAGAACTGCGTTCTTCTTATTTTGCTAGTGTGCAGGAGCAGTATGAGTTTTATATTGATCTGCTGATGCAACTGCATCAGCAGAATCCATCTGCAGGCTATTACGCCTTGGCATTCGAAGCCAGTGAACGTGCTCGCGCTCGTAGTTTGTTGGAGTTACTTACAGAGTCTCATGCAGAAATTCGTCAAGGAGTTGATATACAGCTTGTTGAGAAAGAGAAAAGTCTACAGCAACGACTTACTGATAAAGCTGAAATATTAGTACGTCTAAAGAATAGCAAAGGAAAAGAAAGTCAAGTAATTACACTAGAAAAAGAGATTAATCAGCTCACCACAGAATTTCAACAGGTACAAACAGAGATCAGACAGAAAAGCCCTCGTTATGCTGCCCTTACACAACCACAGCCTTTAAGCTTGAAAGAGATTCAAGAACAAGTATTGGATCAAGATACCTTGCTCTTGGAATATGCATTGGGTAAGGAGAACAGTTATCTGTGGGCAGTAACAACAACATCAATATCAAGCTATAGACTTCCTAAGCGAGAAGAGATTGAAGCTTTGGCCAAGAATGTTTATCAGTTAGTATCTAGCTATGAGAATGCATTAACCAATACGGAGAATACCTATTGGCAAGCAGCAACAAAACTGAGTCAGATAATATTTGGGCCAGTAGCTAATCAGTTAGGCAAAAAACGGCTGCTGATAGTAAGCGATGGAGTTTTACAACACATTCCCTTTGCTGGACTACCGCTGCCAACCAACACATCAACAAGAAAAGGAAGAAAGACCGCTGTTACTGTTAGACCATTATTTATTGATCATGAAATAATCAATGAACCATCAGCTTCCACAGTAGCAATACTACGTCGTGAGCTTACAGGAAGACAGTCTGCTACTAAGACTGTGGTAGTGCTGGCAGATCCAGTATTCAGTCCAGATGATATGCGTGTTAAGCGAGTTCCAGAGAAAGCTGCATATTCCAACACACAGCCAATAGAACCTGTGTCTGAATCAATTAAAGAATTGAGCCTCACTCGTTCGCTACTTGGTGTAGATGGAAGAGGCACTTTAGCTCGACTACACTTCTCTAGGGATGAAGCCGATGCTATCAGAGCCTTAGTAGGTACTAGTGAATATAAAGAGGCGCTAGACTTTGATGCTAATCTAGCAACTGCTACTAG
>JBFLVQ010000814.1:0-3983 GCA_040758525.1 Acidobacteriota bacterium | reverse complement strand
AATTTCCCTTTTTTCAAAAGGCTCTCTAAATATTCTCGATCTGTTTTGCTTAATTTTAGGTTTGCTTTTTTCATGCCTCCTATTATAATCAATTCCAAATCTATCGTCAAAAAACTTATGTTACGCTATACTAAATAGCAAATTTTTCCGCTATCCTTTTGTCATATATGACGGATTTTTGATAAGATTCGTTCATTTTTGTGTCAGTAATTAAAACCTTTGTGCTTGTTACCAATATCATCAATAATTAAACCCGTATATTCTACTACCTACTTTAGCTCCTTCTACAATCTACCTCTACAACCGGGCTACATTTTTATCTCAAGACTTCTTGTCTCTGATCGTTTTAGCTCTTAACAATATTGCGTTAGCCTGTTTTGCCAATCGCAGTTACCTATGTCTTATATAGGTCTATTCTGTTATTAATGCTTCTATTGTCTTTAGTGGCAGGAACAACTTTAAAGGATCATCATCAAAAGCAATGAAACCATATTTGCCATAAAAATTTTTAGCTTTTTCATCAATAGCATCAACAAGCACTATCCTGATACCAAAATCATAGCTGCCGCGAAAAATACGTTTGAATGCGTCGAAAAGCAGTATTTCCCCAAGGCCCTTTCCTTGTGCAGTCTTATCAATCGCCAACCTTGCTAGCAATATTGCTGGTATCGGATACCCTGGTAGTCCTCTAGTGGCTTTCTTAGGTAATCTCTCTTTGGCGGCTTGAGCAGCAGTTAGAGTGTAATATCCCCTAATGGTAGTGGGTTCATCTGCCGTTACAGCAACAAATGTTCTACCCAGGCCACGGCTGGCATTACCTTCCGCATGTGATTTTATATAATTATCCAGTGCCTCATAACCACAAGAGAAGTTTCCCACTTCATGCTTCGAACTAGAAAATAACTCTATTATTATTTTGGAAATATCTACCATAGCTGCTAAGCATAAGGATGCATTCTCTGTACCCTTTATTTATTTTAGAACTGCTTTGTAACGCTGTGCCGCCTTCTTTAGGGCTGCATTTGGCTCGGGTGGGTTTTCTAATGCCGCCATGAGTTTATCCCAATCTCTTGCAGAAAGTTTTATCGTCGTGTGCTCATCAATTACTCTTTCCGCAACAGGTACGATATTTTCTATAACAAAATCACTCAGGGTTTTATTAGCATAGCTAGCGGCTTGCTCTATTTTTGATTTGGTTGATTTATCTACCCGAATCTGCAATTTAGCATTTCTCTGCCTAACTCCCCCAGTCATACTCATACTCCTTTGCGTTCCTGCGATTGGTAATCAGTAATCCCACTGGTACTACATCCTAGAATAATTGTAATCCTATTGGGATTACATAGCAAGCCTATAACTCCCGCTTGGTAGTCCCTGACGTTAGCCTGACTAAGCATTCTTTTATTGTTTTTGCCTTTCATTCGCCTACTCACTTCCTCTAGCAACAGTATTACTACCTAACATCTATTTTTCCCATTCTTAGCTTGATTATTACGATCTTGAAGGCTATCTTTATAGCGAAATTCTAGCGAATTTTGAGCGAATAATTACCTAAATTTAGCCCAAAATAGATGGAAGATGTAACGAAAAGATTCAGTTGAAGGGAAAAAAAGAATGGGTTCCTTTGAAATAACCTAAAAAACTAAGGAAAGGAGAACCCATCAGATGATAGACGATAACATATTCGAACCGGAATGCTACTACACCCCTCGCGCCGGCCTGGCGGCTGTGGGAATCAAAATAGCAGAACTAAAACTATTAGAGCCAATAGAGCGATTGGTAAAGATCAAGCAGAAGACTATAAAGTACAAACCCTTCGATAAAGTTAAAGACGCCTTTATTACCATACTATGTGGAGCGCACGGCATTTATGAGGCCAATACTCGGTTGCGCGCTGATCTAGCATTACAAAAAGCGTTTGGTCGAGATGCTTGTGCTGAACAATCTGTAATTCAAGATACTCTCAATGCTGTTAGCAGCCAAAATGTTGGTCAGGCATATCAGGCTATCAATGAAATACTACATAAGCATAGCTTGACTTATCAGCATGATTACAGGAGGGACTTTCTCTTATTGGATATCGATATCACAGGGCTACCTTGTTCGGCTAATGCCGAACAATCAAAGAAAGGATATTTCAGTTCACAAGGAATTCGTTATGGTCGTCAGCTTGGGCGTGTTATTGCTGCCGCCTATGAAGAAATAATCGTTGATCGTCTTTATCCCGGCAACATTCAATTGGTTCAATCTCTTCAATGGCTAATTGAGGCAACTGAACAATCCTTAGATTTGGATCTGGAAAAACGCCGTCGAACTATCATTAGAGTAGATGCTGGTGGTGGTGATTATATCAATGTCAATAGAATGCTTGAGCGAGGTTATCAAATCCACTTAAAAGCTCTCGGTTGCACAATGGCCCAGGCTCGTTCAGGCTATCTTAGCCATTGGATAACTGATCCAACGCATCCAGATCGAGAAATGGGCTGGGCAAACGAGGAAACTCTCTTTGATGATGGCTGGTGTTATTGCCGACCAGTTCGCCGTCTGGTAATTCGCTGGCAAAAGCGCAATCACCAAACTCATTATACAATGCTATTGTCTACTCTTGCACCAGCAACGGTTATCTCACTACTCAAATTGCCAAAAGAAACTCTGCAAGATCAAGCTGCAGTAATGATGGCTTATGCTCATCTCTATGATAAGCGTGCCAGCACTGTTGAAATTGCTAACAAACAGGATAAACAAGCTATTGGAATTAACAAAAGATCTAAGAGAAAATTCGAAGCTCAACAAATTCTTCTCTTACTAGCACAATTAGCCCATAACGTAATTATCCCTCTTTTATCACTAAGGGGCAAAGCCACAATATGTATTCATAATAGCAATAAGGCTGAGAAAGCCAATTCTTAAATTAGGAATGTGATAAACCTGCAACCAAGGACTAATCAAACATAAATAAACAAAAGGTTGAATAATCAATCTCAAATTATTGAGATGATTTTTCCAACCTTTACCACTATCCCACCATTTATGCTGAGAAAATATCTGCTTTGATGATTGTTGCTTTGGTTTTGTATTGAAAACCTGAGATTGTAAACTAACCATTAAGTAAGCACTAGAAACAAGTTCCCACCATCGCTCAATACTTGCATAATCCGTGAATCGATAATCGGCCCAACCTAACTCATCTTTTATTTGTTTGAATCCATATTCTATCCAGGTTCTCAGCCCATAAGTATTGCCAACTTCTTTAATAATATTACCTTCCAAATTGGTCATAATAAACCAAGTGGATTCATCGGGCATTTGTTCACAGTCTGTAGTTATTTGATAATATCTGACCGATCTTCTAACACCATAAATAATTTCTCTGATGTAACGTACCTCTTTCTCTCCATTAGAAAATACTCGATCAAATTTTCTCCATTTTCTATATTGAATGCTTTGACCTACTCTCAACCAGCATCCATGATTACTTCGTATTGCTAATACATATTTCAATTTTAACCGCTCTAATCCAGCAATAAAATCACTACTTTCTCCGTATTCACTATCTGCTAACACTACTGAAAACTTAAAACCCGCTTGCTTCAACTCTTCTATCATTTCTACAGCTAACTCTGGTTTGGTTTTATATTTATCTCCATCTCCATCTTTTAATTGTTTCTGTGGTTTGAATACCTTAACCGGTAATGGAAATGTTATACCATCTAATACTCCATAGGCATTTACTGATACTATGCCATTGTCCACTTTTCCTAAATTTCCAATATATTGTCGGGCTACATAAAATGATGTAGCCCTTGACTATCTTCCAATCCTACCGCTTTAGCTATTGCCGGTAAGCTTTTCCGTGGTATCTCTGTTATCATTCCTAGTTGTAGGTACTTAAAATATTCATAGCTTCTTACATCTCCTGTGAATAACTCTTTATAATATTCGCAATATTGATCTATAAATTTAACCGTCTCCATTGCTTCCCT
>JBFLVQ010000813.1:0-3993 GCA_040758525.1 Acidobacteriota bacterium | reverse complement strand
TCTTATAATCAAGCCAGCTTCCGTCTATTTAATCGAGCCGCGCATGATTTGATAAAAAAATGTTTACTATAGAGATCAGAGAGTTGTAATCTTGATAATCTCTTTGTTCCTCGGGGTGAGGCACCCTAATGATTAATCGACGAATTACTGTTTTGCGAGAGAGCCTGCCTATGCGGTGTGAGATTTGTCATCAGGCAGATTGTTTTGATCGCACCACGGGTCGATGCTCTCGTTGTAGCAATCTCGCGTCTCACCTTACGCGCTTTCGACGTCAGGCTGCTAGCCATCCTGACGATGCCAGTGCCCTACAGGTCTTTGGCGCATTGCTACTATTTGGTGTGCATCTCTATTTCTTGCCGGCTTTTATTCATAATCGGGAGCTTGCGCTAGTGATCTATCTGCTCTTTGTCGCGGTTGGTACGCTGATGCTGCTTTACGGCAAACAATAATCTCACTTTGTTGAACAGTTGCGCCGACTGCGAAGGCGCGCCAACTGAGATTTAAGAGAGGAAACATATGAGATTCTGTTATCTCTGCCACGATCAATTGACTCAGACTTCGGAAGGCACGATCTCCTATACGGCGTCGGCGATCTCTTCGGATATGCTCTATGCCTGTGGCCGTTGTGTTACTAATCTGGGTGCCGATCGCGCCTTTGATCTGCTCGAAGAGCATTATGAACACCGCGCTAGTATGCGCGAGACATTGCACTTGCCTGCAGATCTACTCAGTGATGATTAAATCCTACCCATTTTGCTATCCTACACACTGATAATCGCTCATCTGATTCGATCCCCCGACACTCTTGACCGAGATAATTATCTTGTATAAAAATGACTTTAGAGTAAACTGCTAGTTTTGATCTAAGTCTATATCTACTCACGAGAAAAGGACAGCTATGGCAATAGAAATGGGAGATAAATATATCAATACTAGGCCACTGCGCCAATATAACGCCAAGGTAGCAGTCTGTATTTTAGCTGCAGGAATTGCCAAGCGGCTTGAACCAATCTCAGAGGTTATTGCTAAACCGGCTTTTCCCTTGGGTGGCCAAATCCCTATTGCTGAGCTATGGGTACGGAAATTTGTCGATGCAGGGATTAATAAAATGGTGATGAACTTACACCGCGTGCCTGAATCTATTCGTGGATACTTTGGCAATGGTAGAAGATTCTTGGCAGAAATAACCTATGTATATGAACAGATTCCTAGTGGCACACTAGGAGGTGTAATAAAAATGGTGAGAGCCTTACAAGCAGAGGGCTACTATCCAGAAAGAGTATTTGTTCCTAGTGGAGATATTGTCTCTAAAATCGGCGCCGAGCACTTAGAGGTTATGCTCAATGAACATTCAAAACGTGGCGCGGCAATTACCTTAATGCTAGCGCCAGTTCCTTGGGAACGTAGAGGAGATTTCGGCACCGCGATTTTGGAAGGTGTGCCAGCCGGGAAAGAGGTTACTGCTGGTACTTATGCGCGCATTTTAGACTTTGTTGAAAAAGATCCTAACTCTCCTAGTAATGTTAACAATGCTTCAAACTATCTTATCGAGACAGATTTCTTATTGCAACTTGAACCATATCTTAGCGAGGCTAAAGTATCAGTTAAAGAGCCCTGCTATGATTTTGGCAAACATGTTTTTATGGGTATGAAGGGCAAGGTTGCCCATTTAGAATTTTTAACTCGCTGGAAGAACGATATATATGGATATGAACCAGGAACATTCTGGTTTGATGTAGGTAATAAGAGAGATTATTTAGAAGTTAACAAAGCCGTATTAAACAACGAAATTCAATTAGATCTATCCTATACTAGATATCCTTGGGGATGGATGGGAGATAATGTTGAGGTCGATTTTGATAAAGTAATAATAAATGCTCCGGTAATCATTGGTAATAACTGCACGATTTTTCCTGCTGCAGAGATTGGGCCTAATGTAGTTTTAGGAGATGGTTGGACCTGTCATAAAGGCGCCCGCATAAAAGATGCGGTATTATGGCAATATTACAATTATGATGCTGCTGATTTGAATACTAGGATGGATAGAGTAAGAGAAGTAAGAGAAGGGGTAGTAGTGGATACCGCAATTATTGTTGGTGGTATCATTACTTCTGATATTAAAGAGAAGACAGTGGATCTACTTTCTGATGGAGAATTAAATATTAGTAGTATTGATTGGGTTCCTGCCGGACCAAGGGCTTAAGATCAAGTATGATCTTTTGATTTGCCATTAGAATAAAACTTGCTAGCAAGTTATCTAATAAGCGGAAATAGTATCAAGAGATGTCAACGATCAAGCGGATACTACCACTAAGAAAATTCTTACTTCAGCCCATTCCTGAATTGTCTCCTGAACAGGTTGTAAGAATACAACTCAACGCTTTAAGAAATAATGACGATCAGGATAGCGGAATAGAAGCTGCTTATGCTTTTGCCTCGCCAGCCAACCGGCGTTCTACCGGACCACTCGCCAGATTTATACGAATGGTAAAGAACCCTCTCTATCAGCCTATGCTAAATTATAAAACCGTTGAGATTGGGCCATTGCGACTATTTAATGAGATCGCCCAATTGAAAGTAGTATTGACGACTACAGATGGTGAACAGATTGCCTATATCTTTACCTTATCCAGGCAAGATTATGGCGAATATATGGGTTGTTGGATGACAGACGCTGTACATCTGGGCGCCGACGTGACAGATGAATAATGGGTGATAACTTATCTCTATCTCAATTAGCTTCTACCTACCACCTGGCTCTTGGCAGCTTGTTGTAGTCTACTGATCAGATCTACTGCTGGTGAGTAGTTGTTACAGGCTTTTAGTGAGCGATTAAAGCAATTGATTGCCCCTTGAATGTCATTACCAGTAAGATGTCCTAACCCTTGGCTGAGCAATAAACCTGGATGTTCAGGATAGTTCTGTTGCAACCTGCTATAGATAACTGCCGCTTCCTGATATTTTCCTTTACTGGCTAATGAGTTGGCTTTAGCAAGCTCTTGCAAATTCGCATCACGTCCAATCATAGACTTTATTTTCACATAGATTGAAAATGGTACACCAAGCACAAAGATCAGATTGGCAAATAGTGTCTTCCAAAAAATACGATTAGCGCAATTATCGCAAACATGCCGACGCTTGTAGGAAAAGCCATAAACTACTAGTAGAAAATAGAAATAGAATTCTGTGTAGCCGCTAATCCTATCGAACATGTTGCAGTCACCACATATACGATAGTTCATTCCATTGGTGATAAGAGGGCTGCCAGGTTGGAAAATGGTCTCACAAAATCGGCAGTAGATATAACGAGTCCTCTCGCGCTCCGATTGATCAATGGTAGCTTGGCATTGCGGGCAGTTAACTATAGCGAAAAAATTACTCCGATCATTACTGATTAGTTGTTGTCTGATCGCTTCTGCTTCCTTTTGTGAAAGCACTCTGTTGATCATCACTTTGAGTTCTAAAGTATTGGTCTTATAAACCTCTATTACCAAGATGTTGTTGTTGATAAGTAAGTTTATTGCCTTATCGCTCAACTGTCGTACATCCGAGAGTACTAGCACTAATCGATTATCAAGGATTTGTACCGCGGCAATATTGTGGTAACTAATAGTGTTTTGGGCCAAAGTTAGGCCTTGATGATCTAATAGCCCTTTTTGCGAGAAGACGCCGCTAGCTTGATTGTTACGTACATATTTGAACTTGAATTGGATAGGATTAGTTTGAAATTGCATAAAACATCTACCTACATCAAAAATATTTCCAACTAGTTTCCCAAATTTTAGTTTTCCTGTAAATTAATATTATCTCAGCATACTCGACCAAAATCGGTCCTGGACAATCTGTTACACTGTTTACCTACTAGATGCTAAGGTTTTAGCCTGAGCGAAAATTGCGGTTACTACGCTACCCACCTAATTGTGGTATCTCAAAACAATTCATATAATTCATTGTGGTTTTATCTCAGCAGTAAAAACCTTAGGAGAAAAATTC
>JBFLVQ010000812.1:0-3994 GCA_040758525.1 Acidobacteriota bacterium | reverse complement strand
AGATTCAATCTCTTCAGGGTGAGAAAAAAGATTGAAGAGCAGATAAGTACTTATCGTTGCGCCAGCATAAATACCCATTGCGCCTGGATAGATCTCTGGATTATAACCAGCATGTTCAATTGCTTGCCAGGCACACTCAAGCAATAAACGATGTTGTGGATCAGTGATCTCAGCCTCTCTATTAGTCATTCCAAAGAAAGAGGCATCAAATAACTCTATATCATCAAGCAATGCGGCTGCCTTAACATAATTTGGATCACGTAATGTAGCAGCATTTACCCCTAACTCTTTTAACTCTGCGTCAGTGAAAAATCGTATCGATTCAATACCATTATGAAGATTTTGCCAAAACTCTCCCAGATTTTTTGCACCCGGAAAACGTCCTGCCATACCTATTATAGCAATCTCGCTACCTTCTAAATGCTCTAGCACTTTTTTATTACCCTTCTAATAGTTGTTCTATTGTTATTCCTATGCCTGCCTTTTGAGTCGTTTCTCTCTTCTTCTTTCACCTCGACTCTGACTCTTCTCAAAAAAAGGCTTTTCATTTTCATCTCTACCAATAACCTTGGCCAATGCGCTCACAGTTGGACCTTCAAAAAGGCTGCTTACTGGAATATCAACAGAGAGCGCAGCTTTCAAGCGTGAAATGACTTTGAGACCAATGAGAGAGTTACCACCTAATTCAAAAAAATTATCATGAACGCCTAATTGTTCTATGCCTAACAACTCTTGCCAGATTGAGGTAATCGTCTTTTCTAGCTCATTAGTAGGCGGAATATAAGCACTAGTCAATGTAGGCCTAGGATGTAATATTGGTAAAGAATCCGATCCCGCTGTTTCCTGCAAATCTTTTGCCGATGAGCGTCCAATCCAGAGCTTGAGTCTACTTACCAGGTCTCCAGTAGAAACGATCACCTGTCCTGAGTTAACTATTGATAGCACACGCTGAAAGGCTTCGGTACTCTCGACAGGTGTCATAGCATATTTGTCTATACTAGTTTGAAAAGATTGACTCAATCTACTCTCTTCTTCCAATAACCAACCATCCCAATTTGTGCTTATCCAATAGGAACCGATATCTCTACTACGATTAATGGCAAAAGCATCCATAAAGAGATTAGCTGAGGTGTAGCTAAGTGAACCAAGTCCACCTAGAACTGAGGTGTTAGATGAGATGAGTAAGCAGAAGTCAAGCGATCTATTTTGCAAAACCTGCTCCAACACATATAAGCCATAGACTTTAGCATGAAAATGTATTTCGCACTCGCGACGGTTTATTTCCTGAATCAAATTTACTGTCTTCTCTCCGGCAACACCAGCAGCATAAATTACTCCTGCTAATTCCCCAAACCTCTTAATAACCTCATCAATTACTTGTTGCATTTGATCAATAGCCGTAACATCTGCTTTAAGTATTAGAATTTCTGTACCACACTGTTCCAATGCTTGCAATTTTCGTATCTTAATACTCAATGGATCGGTCTCTTCATGATTGACCAACCACTCTTGCCATTTATCTTTAGCAAGAAAACCACTATGGCTAGTAAGTATCAACCTTGCTTGTTTACTATGTGCAATACATTCAGCCAGCAATAGACCTATACGACCTAGTCCACCAACTATTAGATAAACACCTCTTTCTCGTAGTGGCGCAACTCTCTTTACTTCACTCTCTAACCTTATAGCCTCAAAACTCTGTATCCAACGTTGATTTCCTCTGTAAGCAACAACTGGTTCTAACGAACTACTAGATATTTCTATAACTAGTTGCTCGATCATTTTTTCAAACTGATTAAGCTTTGGAATAACTAGATCAATAAAACGGCATGTGATCTTATCATTCTCCTGTGGGATTACTTTACAAGGCCCAAGCAAGGTCGCTTTCTCTACACATACTAGATCACTACTCTCGATCTGTTGAACATTATTCGATACTACACAAAGCTGAATATTGTCAGTGATATTCTCATCACTAAGCGCTTGAGCTAAAAATAGTAGGCTATAGAAACCACGATCCTGACATTTCTTAAAAAACTCAACTCCACTTTTCTGTTGATTGTTGTCAATAATGCTTGATAGGTGAACAATAGTGGTAGGCCATCTACTTGATGCTCGTAGGTCGCGTAGTAATAATTGGTAACTCTCCTTTAGCTTAAGATCTAATGTATAAAGGGTATCTTCAAGTTTAGCAAAGCATTCACCTGCTGATGCTATTACTACATATTGCCCCAAACTCTCTAATCGTCTAGCCAGTGCAGGTGCAATACCAATCTCATCAGCCAATATCAACCAATATCTTTTATCTTCAGCAATATCGGAAATTTTCCAGGTAGTAGCAGGCAAAGAAGATCTCCAACCAGGAATATAAAACCAATCTGCAATATCCGGCTTTTTGTTTAACTTTATCTGATTGTTGATACTGCCAATCTTTTTCTGTGGCGCAATCCAGTAGCGTTGTCGCTCAAATGGATATGTTGGTAATGGTAATCTATGGCGGTACTCTTGATCATAAAATTGAACCCAATCTATCTGTATACCAGCCAACCAAAGTTTTGCTATGGCAGTTAATAGATAAGCTTGATCAGTCTGTTTCTCATATGGATGTTTAATTGAAGTTATTATTGCTTGACCATGCTTTATATCAGTCTGCAATTTCGCCAACATGCTCAAGCTATGACCTGGGCCTACTTCTAAAAGCACACGTGATGGTTCTTTTAATAGCTCTGTAATCCCATCGGCAAAGCGTACTGTCTGTCTTAGATGTTTAGTCCAGTAGGTTGGATCTGTTGCCTGTTCACTGCTTATCCAGGTACCGGTAACATTAGATATATAAGGAATAGTTGGCTCATTCAGTTTTAGTGTTTGGATAAATTTGCCAAATTTATCCAGTATTCCTGTAACCATTTCTGAATGAGCTGCCACATCTATTTGTAGTCTACGGAATTCAACATCCCTTTTACTTAACAGTGTTGCTACTCTTTCAATTGCTTCAACTGGACCAGATATAACAGACTGATTTGATCCATTTATTGCCGCAATAGATAGATTTCCTCCAATCAGTTCCTTTATTTCCTGCTCTGTCAATGGAACACTGAGCATTCCACCTTTTGGCAGTTGCTCAAAAAGCTGTCCTCTTAGCACAACCAAAGAGAGTGCATCTTGTAAAGAAAAGACACCAGCAATACATGCTGCTGTATACTCGCCTAAGCTATGGCCAATCATTGCTGATGGTTTAATACCCCAACTCATCCATAAACGGGCCATTGCATACTCGACGGCAAAAAGTGCTGGCAATGCTACTGATGTCTGTTTCAGGCGTTCATTAGCCTCTTCGAATCTATCTTTAGATGGATAGATTAACTCTCGAATATCATAACCAAGCTGTTGTTTTAACAATTCAGCAGATAGATCGATCTGCTCACGAAAGAGATCCTCCGATTGATATAGACCAAGTCCCATATTCACATATTGAGCACCACCACCAGGAAACATAAATACTACTGAACGAGAGCCAGATTCTTGAGAGAGCGTGAAGACACGTCGTGGATCAAGGCTTTCTAGTGCATCGATTGCATCTGTATGATCTTGACAAATAACTGCGCGTCGATAGTTGAAATGTTTTCTACCAAGTTGTAGAGTGTAAGCAACATCAGCTAGATTCACCTCTCTATGCTGCTGCAAATACTCTCCTAATTGCTTCGTTGCGGCTGTCAATGCTGTCTCGCTCTTGCCACTTAGCAACAATACCTGCCACTCTCTTGACCTGCTCGAACTTTCACTACTGCGCCACTCTTCTACAATTACATGAGCGTTAGTGCCTCCTACTCCAAATGAACTTACTCCAGCTCGTCTAGGCTTACCATTCTTACCATTATCTGGCCAGACTCGTAACTGGCTGTTAACATAGAAGGGACTGTTAGCAAAATCTATCTGTGTATTTGCTTGTTGATAGTGCAGGCTAGCTGGCAGCATCTTATGTTCCAGTGCTAAC